>NZ_AKJZ01000007.1 GCF_000282055.1 Flavobacterium sp. CF136 | reverse complement strand
GGAATTGAAGTCAGGCTTCCGAGGTCAAGAGAACCGCCAACCGTTTCTTTACCAAAGAATTGTTTTTCTGTTAAGTTGTATTTTTTACAAAAATTTTTCATTTTTATCGTATTAGTTATTAAAATGGTGTTATGTTAAAATCAATTGTTAATCCTTTCCTGGCAACTGTTACATTTTTGCCGGTTAATTCTGAAACTTCACTTTGAAATTGTTTCTCATTGGAATTGCTATCTGATAAGTGAATCAGAACAATGTTATTTACTTTTGAAAGGTCATTGGCTGCCAACATATCTTTGCAGTTTTCTAATGAGAAGTGAGATTTAAGGATCCTATTTCTCAAAAACTCCTTATCGCTATCAGGACCAAACTTTCTATCAATAATTTCCTTGGAGAAATTCGCTTCAATAATAATGTTGTTTAATCCAGGAAAGGTGTACTTGCAATAATTTGTATCAGTTAAGAATAAAACTTTACCGCAATCCGGATGTTCAATTATAAATCCTAAAGGCTCAACCGCATCATGTTGGACATCAAAAGCCATCACTTTGAAGTTCCCAATTTTTACAATCTGTTTAGGTGAAATTGTCATTGATCTGTGAAAGTTATCTGGATTAAGTACCTGTGTAGTTTTAGAACCAGTGTAGGTTGTAATTCCTAATCTCATAACTTCATCAAATGACTTTGCGTGATCTTGATGTTCATGAGAAACAAGGCATCCAACAACTTTACTAAAATCAAAATTTAGGGCCTTTTTAATATCCATTATATTAACACCACATTCAATAAGTAACACCTCATTCTCATTTTCGAGAATGTAAGCGTTACCGATACTACCTGTTGATATAACTTTTAATTTCATGATTAAAAGTTAGGACCTGAATTAGAAGCATTATCTAAATCAATTGTTTGTTGTTCCGAATATTTATTTTCATCTATTGGAGTAGTTACAACAGGTAATTCTTTTGTTTTTTCATCATTAACCAATACCGCATCTTCAAAATACAAAGGTTCTTTATTTGCATTTGCTTCAATTTGATTCTGAATAATTGAATCATTCATTTCATTTTCCTTTTGAAGGATAGCCAAATAATTATCATCAATCTTTTTACTATCGATGGTAATTGCGTTGTAAGCATTTCTGGAAATTGTTTTAATAGCCATTTCTTCAAACCAACCATCTATTTTTTCAGTTCCAACTTTCTTTTTGTTTTCCCAGATATCTTTTTCGCCACCCCAAAATTCTGCAGATGCATACTTTGGTTTTCTTTTTTCAATATCCTTTAATGAGAAAACCTTTATTTTGTTTTTTTCAGGATTTTCCTTGAATTCATGATACCAGAATCCGCCAACAACATCACCTCTGTTAAAATCGTCTGTAATTTCTAAAGTGTAGGATTCAATAGGATTGTTCTGGTCCTTTTTTATTTGTTTGAATTTATCAGTAGAATAAACCAATTCACAAACTACATCTGAAGGAACTTCTAATCCATATTTTTTAGCTTTGATTTCCATTCCTCGATATCCAATTAAGAAACCCATATCAAACTTATTGTTTGCAGTGTTTTTGTATGGAATAATACTGATGTGATTTGGCTGTGTAGGATCTAATTCTACACTTGAATAAGCTATAACATCAACTGCCAATTTTGACATATTTACGTTTTCCCAGGTAAAAGCTAATCCATCACGATATTGTTCGGTTTTTGCAAGCCTTTTCTTTTCGTTGTCTTTAAGGGTTTGATCAACTTTTATAAAGTAGTTTTGGCAAAGCTTTTTTTGAAAAGGAGTTAAAGTAACAGCTCCGTTATTTGAGGAAAACTCTTTCATCACAGCATTTGTAAATCTTTCACTTTGTGATGGTTGAACTGTTGCTAAATTTGCTTTAGGAGTTTCTGCAGGTGTGTTTTCTGTGCTCATTTTATTATATTTCTATTGTTAATTGATTACTTTGAAGTTTTGGACACCTCACGATTTTTAAATCGAAAGCCTGTTCTTGAATTTCTTTTTTGGTATTTTGATTATGTGGGCAATTGGCCGTACAATCAAAGCTTCCAATTTTAACTCCGATGTTTTCTTTGCAGTTTTCTAAAAGATGGCCATCGGAGTTTCTTTTGACTTTGTAGTCAGACATTATGCAACCCTAATTTGTTCGTCAGGTTCACTAACAACCAATCTTATCAATTGGCTTTCAGTATCCATTATAGTATGGATTGATTCTGCACCGTCAATAAATATTGGAGCTGATACCTGATAGAATTTACTAAGAGTAGAAATTATGTCGATTCCGGCATTTATTTTGGAAGCCGTATTTGCATCTGAAAAAGGAACTCCATTTACCAATATTTCGCAAGCCGGATTCTCACCGCCGTTAACCTGATCTTCAAACATTTTGAATTTTACAATTCTGAATTTAGAATTAACGTTTTCTTCAATTGCCGTCATTTTGTCTTTTTCAAAACGTTCAATTAAGAATTGAGTTTTTTCAACTCCAGCGATTTCCTGAGCCAATCTTGTTTCCTCATTTTTCAAAGCTGTAATTCTTTCATTTACTGCTAATATCTGAGCCTCATTTCTTAGTTTCACTTTGATTGCTTCAATCTCATAATTAAGATTCGCCTTATCTTCTTTCAATTGTGCATCATCAACTTTTGGAACTTCCTGAATTGTTTTTTCGACAACTGCTAATTCTGATTTTTTAGTTTGATAAACAGCATTTTCTGTAATAAGTTGATTATAGACAGATTCTGCATCAACCGGAATTAAGCTACTTGTTTTAGAAGTTTCAGTTTCAATATTGGCTTTGATTGTTTCAATATCAGCTTTTAAATCAGTAATCATTTTTTTACCTGTTGAAACTCTACTTTTTAAGGTATCAAGTTCCGATTCCACGTTTACTTTTTGCGTAGAAAGTAAACCTCCCTGTCTGTTAATTTCAGCAAGTTTATTTGATTTTTCAGTTTTGAAGTTGTTCGCCATTTCCTGCTTTTTGCTTTCAACATCTGATTCCTCAAATGCACGTTGGCAAGTTGGACAACAGAATGAATTTTCTTCAAACTTTAATTCTTTTGCATTTTCATTGATCCATTCCGTACGCTTATTTTCAATATTAGCTAATAAAACTTTTAAATCAGATTCTTTTCCTGAAATCAATCCATTAAGAGAAACCAAACCATTTTCAGCAGTTTGTAATTCACCTTTTTTAGTTTCTAAGCTAGATTTTAAACCATCCAAAACAGAAGTGTCAACTTTGCCCGAATTTTTAGCCTTGGCCATTATTTCAATCTCAATATTTGAAATTTCAGTTCTTAAATTTGAAGCAACTCTTTGAGCGGTTTCGTTAGCTTTAAGAACAGATTCTAAAGCTTTTGATTTATCACCAATACTTTCTTCTATTTTTACCAATTGACCTTCCTTTACAGAAAATAAGTTTTTAAGGTTTTCAAAATCGTAAGCCTCTGGTTTAGTTTTAGAAACCTCATCTATTCTTGTTGGAATCAGTTTGATATCGTCTTTGGATTTTTTAACGCTGGCTTTGATTTGTTTCAAATAATCTTCCATTGTTTTATCTTGAGTAAGATTTGCAACCAATGCTTCATACTCCGGATTCCCGGATGCAATTTCTGCATCTGATAATTCTCCAGACATTTGCGTTAAGATGCTTCGGCGATCTTGCCATTTCATATTATTCAAAGCATATGGATTAGTGATAAGCTTGAAAACTGTTTCATCCATTATGCTAAAAACTTTTTGTTGAAATTCTTTCTGCTGCATCGGAACCTCATTCCAGTAGTATATAGTTTCATTACCCGTATACTCAGCGATTTCTTCACCTCTTTTTTTAGACCACTTTTCTTTGTAAATTTTTTTAAGAGTGATATTGTCACCGTTTACATTTAATAATCCTTCAACTTCATGATCTTGGCGATTAAGCGAAGTATCAACCGTATTTTTAATACTGAACTCTTTTTTCTCTTCAGCATTCTTTCCAAAAAGCAACCATAAAAAAGCATCGTATATTGTTGATTTTCCGGTGCCATTTGCGCCAAAAACATCTGTATTGTGTTGGAAGTTTACTTTTAATTTTACTATTCCTTTAAAGTTGGTTAGAATTAAACCTTTGATTTCAATTGTTTTCATTTGGATTTATTTTTAAAAATTGTTTATAATTATCTGAGGGAAAAATATGTTATTAGTGTGCCTGAAATGACTCCTAAAAAGAACGCTATTACAATACCGCAGCAAAACATAGTGAATGTTCTATCTACTCTTTCGTTATCGAAGCTTATGATGTTTAATTAGATTATTTTTTAATACTCGTTTCTCTTTTTTCACTTGATCAACATCCTTTTTGTAGCTATCAATTACCTCAGCATTTATTAAATGAGGATTATTCAGATACTTTTTATAAAAATCAAAAAGCTCTAATTCGTGTTTAGTTTTAATCAGTGCCATCAGTTTACTTTTTTAAAAGTTAGAATAGTTTCTTCTGAGCATAGTCTATCAGAGCGTTCAATAACATGACCTCTATTGTTTCTCCTTTCAGGAAGAAGATTTCCTTTTTTGTCAACTAACACTAAAGTGTGAAGTTTTGATTCCCTAATTATTTTTACTTTTAAATACAACCCTGCAGGTGTTTTAAAAATTTGCTTTTTCTTGATTTCCATAACTAACAGCTGAAAGGTGGATAATCATGATTTTGATGATCTTCAAACATTTCATCAAATTGCGGAACTTGAAACTTCCAAGCTAAACCCAAAATATTTTCAGATTCAACAGGATCTGAAATTGATTCGTCAAAAGCCTTTTTTAAGCATTTGCCTAAAAGAATTTTTGTTTTATCATTCGACAATGTTGTATTGCAGAATCTTTGCAGTAAATTTGCACTCATAATAAATTAGATTAAGGATTCGTGGTCCGATATTGAATTATTATTAAAGCCGCTTTAGAGAGTGGCTTTTTTTATTTCGTCAAACTGCCAATTAGTGAAATTCTCATTTCATCTGTCAATTCGTTTTTACCCTTTCGGGTCTGCCCTAAAGAGGCTCCCAACATCTTTAAGGCAGAGGTTGCTTCACTTTCGATTTGTGTAGCTAAATTGTAATTTTGCATAGCTACTGCCTGCATTGACTTGCTAAATTCAATCTGTTTCTTATGAAACTGGATTTGTTCTTTCTTATTCATCAGAAGTTTATTTTTTTGATGATGTAATTGATAATGTTCAATATTCCTAAAAGAACAATCAGTCCTATAAAAACCAAAATGATGTTTTCCGGTGTGATTATTTGCAAAGCCATCTCTAAACAGTTAAATGTTCTTTTGGTTTCCCAGTATGCTCAGATATAATATCCAATATTGCAGATAAGCTAAACCTTACCGATTTTCTTCTTGCGCCATCATAAACAGAACTCTCTTTAATAATTAAGGCTTCTGCTATTTTTTCTCTTAAAGAAATATCATTTCTGATTATGCCGTAAATTTCATCTTTAAGCTTTTTCTTTTTGTTTTTTGTAGTTGTTGCCATATAATGAATTGGATAAATTATTTTTATTTTTTTTGTGGACAATAAAGGAATCGAACCTCTTTAATGGTGATCAGCCACCGTCCTGCCATTAGACGAATTACCCTTTTAATAAAGCCACCCGCAAAGGATGGCTTTTATATATTTTTTATTCTTTGTAGTTTTTATTTTTCATCCTTTTACAAACAGGTTTCTACAAACCCACCGGATTTATTCTTACATTTTTTCGTATTCAATATTTCAAAGAACTTTTTTAGTACATTTGCACATGGTCATTTGTACAGGAGCAAATATAAATAATTTTTAAGACAAATTAATACTTTTAGATAATTATTTTTATCAAAATGTATCTATTTGTATTAATTCTAAATAGATTTTTAATAAAATGAATACAGTTGCAGAGAGGTTTGATTATGCAAGAAAAGAACTTGGGCTAAGCTATAGAGAGCTAGGCGAGCTATTTGAAGTAACAAGTGACGCAGTAAACAAATCAATTAAAAGAGATAGCATTAAGCCAAAATATATAAATACTTTTTCAGACAAATTTAGAATTTCAAAAGAATGGATTTTGAATGGCACAGGTAAAATGAAGGAAGAAAATGATAATTCAACATTGAATAGCGTTACATTTTATAATGATAATATCATGTACGTCCCCCTTGTAGATCAATATGCATATGGTGGGTACCTCAACGGATTTAACGATCCGGAATTTTTGGAAGAACTTCCTAAAATCCCGTTCCTGGTTGAAAAAGAATATAAAGGGGAATATTTATGCTTTGAAGTTAAAGGCGATAGTATGTATGATGGATCCGATGAATCCATAAAAGAACGAGATATTCTTTTGTGCAGAAATATCAGAAACGATTATTGGAAAAGTAAACTACATATTAACAAATGGGATTTTGTAATTGTACATAAGGAGAATGGAATTTTAGTGAAAAGGATCGTAAAACATGATGTTGAAAAAGGAATCATCACATGCCATTCACTAAACGATTATTATGAGGATTTTGATATAGATTTAAGAGACGTTTCTAAAATTTTAAATATCGTAGACATTCAGAGAAAAAGAAATAGAAGATAGTTATGGTTTTACATAAAAATAATAATTTATAAACAAATAAAATGAGAAATATTTTTTTACTAGTTTATTTTTTAGTTTTTATATCCTGCAATAAAACTATAAATAAAGAAAAGTCAATTAAATCAAAAGAAGATTTAATTCTAGAGTTTTGTAAGTCTGATATAGCAATTAGCAGCATAAGTCCTTCTACTATAAAATATGATTCTGTATTAACAATTATTTTTTCAGTAGAAAAATCATACCCATATTATAAAAAGGAACTGGATGATGCATATGGCTTTAAACAGATTAATGATTCTATTTCTAAGAAATGGAACGTTTCTCTAACTTTCGATTCTCAAAACAATTATGGTGCTAATATTAGAAATAACATAACATATATTTTAAAGGAAAATGATCAATATATAAAAGACACACTTTTTAATGATCGTTTCGTAATTCTTTCAAAAAGAGACCAAAATAAAATGCATGAATATATGGGAATTAAATAAATTTTAAAAAATAAAAAAACATGAAAAAAATTACTCTATTCTTTATTCTAATTACAATATTAGGATGTTCGCCTGACAATAGTGGCAATAATTCAGCTACAGATCCTATCGTTGGTAAATGGAAATTGGCAAAAGAAGTCTTTTATCTCAAAAACGGTAATAAAGTAGAAGTATTAACTTCCGAATGTTCTTCTAAATCACATACTGAATATTTAGCTAATAATACAGCTAAAGGTGTTTCTTACTCAGATGATAGTGGGACATGTGAGTTAGAAGAAACGAATTGGGAATACTTTAATTGGTCTAATTTAACAGATGGTAAATATAAATTTGTTTCTAAAATATCTGGCCAATCAGAGGAAGTAAGCATCTTTAATGTTGATTTCCCTACGTCTACAACAATGGTCTGGCATGATGATGATTTTGGTGTTATAAACGGCCAAGAATTTCAAGGATCAGAAGAACATTTAGTGAAGATAAAATAGAAATGTTTAATGCATAAAACGGATCAAAGAATATTGAGGTTAATTGAACTTTTGATTTTTCAGAATAAGATATCCTATTCTGTAGATTTCTGCAAGGAAATCGGAATGTTGCCTGCCACGCTTTCTAAAATTAAAAAAGGCATCACTCACTTTACAGTAAATCAAATTGAAACAATTTGTATAAAATATAATGTCAATGCAAACTGGATTTTTGGACTAGAAAAAAAGGTATTCAATATGCCCGGAAGTATTGAAATTACGGGTATTTAGCAATAAGCATAACCGACAATGAATAAGGACAACGTAACTATAAATAATTAACAATTTTTGCTATTTTCATTATTGAAAAGCATTGAATTTACAGTAACTATTTCGTTTAAAAGCAATGGGGGTTGATTTCATAACCCTGAGGTCACGGGTTCAACTCCCGTCCTCGCTACAAAAACAAACCCTTAAACATCAAATGTTTAAGGGTTTTTTATTGGATATTGTTTCAAAAATACTAACTTTATCTTTAAAGGAATTTTCATGAGAGAATGTATAAAAATGTATAAATTTGAGATAGAAAATGTTGCTTATAATAATATCATAAAGAACAATATATTCTCTGAATATTTAAAAAACGCAAAAATAACGACAATAACCGCAGTTAAACAGGATCTTGCAAACTAAGTAATTTATAAACAATATGGATATAGTCAAATTTAAAATCACATCAAAAACGATAAAAGTAGAAGTACGCAATTCGAATAATTATATTTTTAATTTTAATACTGCTTTAGAGATTGAAAAAGAAGATAAAGATGTTTTATTAAGGCTGTACAATGCATTAGATCTCCTTTTTAAGAAAGAAAATACCAGCGAAATAAAAAACTACATTTCTCCCAACCAAACAAATATACTTGACCAAATTTCCGCCGTTGACAATTTAGAACAGGAAAAATAAATCAGTTATCTATTAAAGTTTAGCAGGAATAATATCTGATTTTCTACTAAAAGCCGAAAAACCTGGTCGTTTGCCAGCAGTAAAAACATAATTTGAATTCTAAAATTGCAGTAATACTTCTAAACTTTGTTTAATCGAATATTTATATAAAAAATTATTAATTTAGTGTAGCAGCAAAGTCTCCTTTTTTGGAATGCTTTATGTCAATTTTTATCACTTGCATGATCATTAGCTTTGGTTTTGCTTTCAATTTAACTAAAAACATAAATGAAAAAAGTAACAGGTATTGGGGGCATTTTTTTCAAATGCAATGATCCTAATAAAATGAAAGAATGGTACAAAACTCATCTTGGCTTGGATACCAACGAATATGGGGCAACTTTTGAGTGGAAAGAAGCATCCGACTCCACAAAAAATGGTTCTACACAATGGAGTCCATTTCCTGAGACAACAAAATATTTTGAACCTTCGGCAAAAGATTTTATGGTTAACTACAGAGTCGCTAATCTGGAAGCATTGGTTGAAGAACTAAAAAAAGAAGGTGTAACCATTGTTGATGAAATAGAAACTTATGATTACGGAAAGTTTGTTCATATTATTGACATGGAAGGAAACAAAATTCAACTTTGGGAGCCTAAAGACTAAGGATTAAACAGCTATGGAAAAACATAGAATATTTACAACATCATTTGCGAGTGTCTATCCACATTATATTAACAAAGCAGATAAAAAAGGCCGTACAAAGGAGGAAGTAGATACTATAATTTGTTGGCTGACCGGATATAATCAACAGGAATTGCAAAAACAAATCGATAATAAGGTTAGTTTTGAAACTTTTTTCGAAGCCGCACCACAAATAAACCAAAATACTTCAAAAATTACCGGTGTAATTTGTGGCTATCGGGTCGAAGAAATCGAAGATAAACTCATGCAAAAGATTCGTTATTTGGACAAACTGATTGATGAGCTGGCTAAAGGAAAAGCTATGGAGAAGATTTTAAGAAGTTAGTCTCGTTTAAGACTTCCAATAGTTACCGAATATATAAATACGATTGAAGTACCAAATAGAAGATTGTTCAAAAACTAAGGAAAATTTTTCTGAATGCGAACCAAGAAATTGCCGAACATATAAAATGGAATTCGTAAAGCTTTTCTATAGCAGAAATTATAAGGCTAAAAAAGCCTATTATTTCGTTTTAAAACCAAAAAACCACTTCGTTATTGAAGTGGTTTTTTGGTTTATAATGCTTCCGGTCGGGAAATCATCGAAGTATTGTCCTGGCTTTTAACACTTTGCTGAATCTTAATTATTTTTTTTCTAAAATTGCTTTCAGCATGGCTTTCAATTCAACAATCTCTTTGTTTTGAGCCTGATTCACTTTGTTTTGTTCTATTAAATAAAGTGTTAATTCTTCGATTTTTTCTTGTTGAATTTTTGACATTTCACCAAGCTCTATCCCGTTTTCTTTAATTTCTTTGGCAGACGGCACGTTGCTTAAATGCCCTTTTTCCTTAATTTGTGTTTCTACTTCTTCTAAGGTTGGTAATTTATAGTCTTTTGAAAACACATAATCTGCCCAGGTTGATTTTAAACTTACCCTCACTTCCTCGGCAAGAATACCACCTTTTACAAAAAGCCCATAACCTGACACATCAGCCCCACCAGCTGTTGTGGGGAAATCACCAAAATGAGTATAATTTAGACCTCCAATACACACCTTACCATTTAAATTTAGCTGTCTCAAATTAAAATCGCCAAGAATAAGTTGTCCATTATCATTTCCTTTCCCATTATCAATAACGAGTTTATCGTTTAAAGGACCTTGTTCGAAACCTATATCATAACCTGCTTCACTACCTATAAAAACATTATTGGATCCTATATTAGGTCCATCACCCCCTCCAGAAGAACCTCCTATGAATGTGTTATTATGACCAACTATATTGGCTCCAGACCCACCACCTATATAAATGTTATTAGATCCTGCTCCATTATGCAATCCAGCGTTAAAGCCAACAAAAATGTTATAAACCCCTGTTGAATTAGAAGCAGAATTGTTTCCTCCTATTGAAATAGAATTGGGTGAAGCAATAGAATTTACACCCAACGCAACCGAATTATTGCTAAGTATACCAGCAAAAACATTATTACGTTTAAAAAGTATGTCAACATCATTGGCAGAACCCAGATAATTAGTGATTGGTGTTGCCGTTGAAAGTGTGTTGGATGCAACAGTAGCCTGCGCATTAGTTTTGGTAATTGCAGATAGCAAGGATAAGCCAGTCAATAACAATAGTTGTTTCTTTTTCATAGTATATATTTTAAGCCTTAAATTTAACATAAATAGCAATATTTTTTATGCAAACCGCATAAAAAAAGAGAACATCCATTATATGAACATTCTCTTTTTAATATTGTAAAACAATATAAATTAGTTCACCAATACTTTTGCCGATTTTTCTCCTTCAGCTGATTTAGATTTTACAACATAAATACCTGTATTTAAATCAAAACTCGTATCAGATCCTGTTTTAAATGATTTAATCAAAGCACCACTAATTCCGTAAACATCAACCTGCGTATCTGATTTTACATTAGATACAAAAACCAGTTTCCCGTTAGAGTAAATGTTTGATACTGCATCAGCCTGAAAATCATTAATGCCAAGAGAAGGAGTTGTTACATTTGCACCTGTAACTTCAATTTTACTAATATACATACCGTTGTCTGCATATAAATACAACCTACCTGCTCCAGTTGAAGTACCTTGAAGAATTCCTTTAGCAGCTCCTGCAACAATACTTTTTGTTATTTCTACTGTTCCATTTGTTAAAAACAATGTGCGATCTGCACTAGCGGCGTTACTTCCATGTTGAAACCAAACTTTTACAGTAGCTGCACCATCAACATTAAAATAAAAATATCTTACCGTTGGCATATTATTAGTGGCTGCTCCACCACCTCCTGTTTTCACAATACTCGTGTATGATGTAGCATCAGAGTACGCAATACTAGTAGGAGCTTGAGCTGCAAAATAATTTGTAGAAGTACCTGTAATTGGAACACAACCTAACAAATCTCTAACTACTGCTGGTCCTCCACTGGCGACACCTGTTACAGGCCAAACAGAGGTGTCGTCAAAAGTCCAAGATTTAGTTTGTGCATTAATAGACAAAGCTGAAAAAAGCAAAATAGAAGTTAAATAAAGTAATTTTCTTTTCATAATTTATAGTTTAATAGTTAGTAATTACACTTGTAATCGATTGCATAAAGTTAAAGATATTTTTTTATTAAATCTAAATTTTTAAGTATTTATTTTACACATCTCCATACAGTTATGATAATTATCTACTCGTAAAGAAAAACTGCGAAATCGTAGTAGTATTATAAGAAAAAAGCAAGCCCTAAAAAAGAATTCAGAGGCTTGCTTTTTGCAATAATTTATATTAAAAATCTAAAATCAGAATTATTAGTGTGTAATGATTTTTACTGATTTCTGACCATCGGCAGCTTTAATTATAACAATCCAAACTCCATTTTGGGATTCAAAATCAACGTCCTGATTTGTTTTAAATGATTTTACCTTAGCTCCGGTTATACTATAAACAGCTACAGAAGTTTCTGATTTTACATTTGAAATTGCGATTCTGTTTTTATAGCCAAATACATTAACAGCAGAAGTTGGCGTATTATCTTTAACCCCTAAATTTTCATTAGAAATTAATTGTGGCAACGGGTCCCAGTTATCGCTTCCTTTTGTAAAATTGAAAGTTGTAATTGCTGTACCATCTGTAAGTGTAGGCACTGCTAATTTAGTAGCCCACGCTGCACGGCTTGCTGAATTATCTACCCCTGAGTTTTCGATAGTTCCATATTCATACATTTTTGCAGACTCTCCACTCAATGAGTTATTCCATCCAAGGGGCAAAATTAGTGATTGACCAGCATAAGAAGGATTAGCAGAAGTTTCGATAGTAGTATTATAAAAAACTACTTCACTGGTATTTGCAGCCCAAGGGCGACCAAAATAGCCTGGCTTAGAACCATAAGTGGATGCGGTTTCTGTACCAGGAACTGCAGATGTAACTTTACACTCATACATCAAATACCCTCTTCCGGTAGCTTGCTGTGCTGCTGTTATGTAACACACATCACTGCTGGCATCACTGGTGTTCATGGCGAAATCTGTTTTATAGAAAACTGCATCCATACCTCCAAAAATATAATCAGTAGCCCCCATCATCACACCTTTATAAACTACAACTCTTGCAGTTGTTCCACCAAAGAAAGAATCCTGGCGTCCAACAACACGACATTTATTCAATATTACTTTATCTATTCCATTTTTAACAGCAAAAGCGGCGGCTCTTTCCACAAAACTTTTATCCTGAACAGCAGTACTTCCGTATGTTGTTGGGCGAACGCCTTTGTTTCCTGATGCCAACTCAACGACATCCTGAGATTCTTTTAATGAGATGTATTGATTATAGGAGTTTTCAATAATAATATCTTCAGCAATAAATCCGTTTGCACTAATCAGCAATGTTGCATTCCAATAGGAATTATTGGTAGTCCCACTTACATTTGTATATGTCTGATACCCATTATCTTTATTTACTCTTAAAACATCGGCATCCCATTTTTGGTTGCTCTTCATGCTATAGTAATTATAGCCTACACCATAGTAAGAAGTAATCCTAACAGCTCCAGCTGCAATATCAACTCCTTTATTTAACAAATTAATATTTGGTGTTGCTGCAGCATTTTTTAAAGTAACATTAGCTTGGGTAATATCTATCATCTCTTCATAATTCCCAGGATCAATCATAATCGTAACACGATCTGTACTGGTACGCGTCATTCTTGTGACATCAGCAAGGGCCGCATTAATCGTTTTGTATGTTTTATCGGTACCAACGGTAAGAACTGAGGCATAAGCTATACTTCCTGTTGGTGCAGGTGCTACGAAATCAAGTGTTTTAGAAGTCGCTGCACCAGTTACTTTTAAGTTAGAAGTTAAAGTCATCACCACAACACTGCTATTCAAACCACTGTAAGTAATCGCATAAGTACCATTACGCAAATTGACTGCAGCTCCTGGCGCAAAAGTATAAACATATCCACTTTCATTCAAGTTAGTAAAAGTTAATGTCAAACTATTAATTTGAGCGGCATCTAAGCCAGTGGTTGTAATTGTTACAGGATAAACAGGTTTATTCGTAAATGCAACATCTGCAGTAGTTGTACCTGTGACAGTAATTGTATTGGCTAAAATTTCATAATTATTAACTCCCGTTGCCGAAACTGTATATTGAGTATTAGGCTCCAGTTCTACGGTATAAGTAGAATTCGCAGTATTGATAACCGGTTTCGGAATAAAAATTTTATTAGCTAATGGATCAGGAGTATAAGTCAAAGCTACTTTAGAAATATCGGTTCCCAATCCTGTAATAGAACCTGATACAGTGAATAAATCTACTTTTAGTACAACTATATTATAGCTTGTGGTTGTTGCTAAAACATTTAGAGAATCGCCATTACTAATGATATAGCCGTTTGCATTCAACAAACTCATCTGGTATGTATATCCCGCAGGCAGTGTTACATTATAAGTTCCGGAGGTTACCGGTGCAGTCCATACTTTTCCGGCAGGATTTGTAAACGCAACAGAATACCCTGTTATTCCAGGAGCCGCAGTTTCATCAACAGTGCCTGTAATAGTAGTGTATGTGGCTGGTTTTCTCAAAATTCTGAAGTAGTTTCCTTTACCACCTAAACACGATATTTTAAAATCTCCTGCTTGTTTTGCCTGAAATTTTGCCAACGTAACAGCACCTCCGGAAACTCCCAACGGAATAGATTCCGTCTGTGTATTAGTTGTTGTATTAACAACAGTCAACAAATTATTTGTATATCCTGATTCTATGGCAGAAACCACAGTCACTTCATCATCTGGATTCAGGGTCAATGTAAAAAAGCGGGTAGTGGAACTAGCGCTCCCATTACAATAATATCCTCCAGTATAATTAGTATCGGTTGTTCTAACACTGGTACCATAACGCGTAATGGCTGTATTCGTAGTATACAATCTATCGGAACCTCCTGTTTTAAGAGTCAACACTCCGGAGGTGAGCGTTTGTACAACCGAACTGGTCAAAGTATTGGCAGACGATGAAGTTCCAGAAATAATCGTTCCACTATAAGTATACCAAGTATTGATATCAGTAGCTGTCAATTTATTATTATACAAATTGACATCTAATGTTGCACCTCCAAGATCCCAAACATCTGTTTTTTGAGCTTGGGCAAACGATACTGAAAGCAGTATCGCAAAAAAGAGAAATCGTAATTTTGTTTTCATAAGTGGTTTGGTTAATTAGTAAATTATTTATTAATGTTTTTTAAAATTCAAAAAGTTTCTAAATCAGGAAGTTCTTAAATGACAAAGCAAAAAATGTTATGCTTAAATCAAAAAAGGCATGCAAAAACGATTAAATTCAGCATGCCTTTTTAATTAACAAATAGTTGTTTATTTTTTATTTAATCCAACGAGGGTCCCCTATATTGTTATCAATCAAAGTTTGATTTTTGATTGTAAAGTCCCCTGTCGCAGCATTTACATATTGCGGATCAGCTACAATTCCGGAAGCATCAACTTTATTATTAAGAATCGCTGTATCCTTAAAACCGGCGGCATTGAAATAATAATCTTTAGTAAATGTCGGTGCTGTTGTAGCTGGTTGATTTGTATAAACTGCTGTTGTATTTGTAATCAGCGTATTTTTAACAGTAGATGCATTTGACAGAAAACGAAGATATAATATTCTTTTTCCTGCTGTTGGTGATACTACTGCACTGTTTGAAACATTATTCAAAGTACATTTTTCAATTAACACAGTAGTAGTCAAAGCTCCTCCGGATAAACTACCAGTAGCATCTGCTCTTACAAAATCACGCGATGGTGAACAATTATCGAATGTACTATTTTTAATAATAATGTCTTTTACATAAGTATTTCTGAAGTCAATAAAATCAGCACCTACGTTTGTATTCACATTCTTAACAACACAATTATCAACAGTAACAGAGTTAACTATATTTCCGCTGGTATTTCCACCGGATATAAGTGCACGTGTGAAATCATGAATAGTACAACCCTTTAATGAAATATCTCCAAAATTACCTGGTAAGGCAGAAATAGTAACAACACTGGCATTAGTTAGAGCAGTTGCTTCTAAATCCAAATCCATTAAGGTTGCACTTAGAACACCTGGATTAACCGTAAATTTAACATGAAGCTTTGGCTTGTTGTAACTATAAAGTCCTCTAATTGTTATTGCTTTTGTTAATATGACTTCAGAATTTGTAAAAACAGTATAGTCTCCGGGATTTAATATTAATAAAGCACCAGATGCTGCATTAGCCACTACATCATTTAAATTATCTGTTGGTTTAACCTCAATACCATCTGAAACATCAATATTGGTTGTAATTACTTCTGACCCTCTTCTTGATGTATTATTAAACAAATCTGCAGTATATATAGTCTGCGAAGTTAATCCTGTAATAATTGCAATCCCATTTGTTTTTTCTTCAGCTGTAATAGTATGTGTAATATCACCCGGACTAAGTACTATTTTCGTAACATTACTATTCGGAATAAATCTTAAGGTAGCTACTTTAGATAGAATATCTCCTTCTTGTATAGGTAAGAAAAGTTGTTCCGATAAAGTAGTAGCAGTAATCCCTGACCATTTAGAATCTTCCAAACCAGTTGCACTTACTCCTTTTACTCTAATCGAATAAACCGTTTCCCCTTCTAAAACTACAGTCAAAGGCAGTTCTTTACCAGTAATTTCAACTGTTTTAAAAATAGTTTTAAATTCAGTATCATTTGCGCTAAACTCTACTATATAATGATCCACTTCATCATTAACAGTCCAATTTAATTCAACTGTTGTCTGATTTTTGATTTTAGCTGTAAGATTAAGAGGAGAGAAAACTCTGCTTACATCTAAGCTATCTATTACATCCTCAGTAAAACTTTCACAGCCAGAAACAGCAAATGCTAATAATAATGTGGCTATTAATCCTTTTAATATATTTTTTGTTTTCATAAACATAATAACTTATAATTTATTATTAATTTTTATTGGTTAATAACCATAATCGTTAGTTAACTGATTGTTACTTGCATCAATAAACACTTGCCATATTGGCCATAATTGTCTGGCATCAGGGTTAACTGTTGCTTTATAAAGTGAAGCTATCTTAGCGTCATTAAGACTAGTCCAGGCAAAAGAAGTATAATCTACCCCTGGATTTGTTGTTTCACCACGGTTTAATCCATAAATATCAAGACTCACATTATCCGCTTTATATTTGAAATACAAAGTACTAGGTACATCCGCATATTCACCGATACGTTGAGATAAATTAGTCATTTTTTGTTTCGCTTCATCTAATTTTGTTTTAAGCAAATTCCAACGAATAAGTGCTTGCTTACGTTCCATTTCTCCTGTAAATTCAAATTTATTTTCCTCTACAATAGCATTAAACATAGCTTGTTTATCGGTCAGGGCATTTACATAAGCATCCACTTTTACAGCTTGGACAGCAGCAGGAAAAGCTCTTTTACGAATTTCCTTCAAATAAGGGGCAGCAGCAGCAGCACCTTCTAATTCATTTGCCGCTTCAGCAGCAATTAAAAGTACCTCTGCATAACGCATGTAAATCTTATTTACCCCATCATCATTATCCGAAGTAACAAAACGTGTCATCCATTCGTAACGATATTTACCAAAATACCAGGTATTTAAAGCACCAAGCTCTTGTTTAGCGATATCATTTACAGCTGTACCCCATTTGTAAGGAACACAGGTAACATCTCTACGTGTGTCTGCCTGATCATAATCATAAAAAACAAATGGAAGTGGCCCTGAAACTCCTCCGCGATTATTCCCATTAGAATGGAACTGATCCTCAGTAGTATGACGAACTGCAAAAGTAAACAACATTCTGCCTCTACCTTCAGCAAAAGGAAGTTCCCAAAGAGATTCTCCACCAGCTGTTATATTTTCCTGATTGTATTTTTTCCAAAAAGTTTCAAATGAAGACTCTAAATGAGCTGAACCACTTGCAATAACTTCACGAGATTCTTTTAATGCCAATGCATACATATTAGCCACAGAAAGTTCAGCATCAGTACTTCTTCTGATACCATCAGGATATTGTTGATATCCACTGGCTGCCATTGCCAAACGGGCACGAAATCCTTTTACAAAAGCTTTATTAATTCGTTCTACACTGCTTGTTGCAGCCGTTTCATTAGGCCAGGGTACTAATGTCGCAGCTTCACCTAAATCAGCAATAAGTTGTTTATAAATTATATCGCGGCTTGATTTAGGCAAGTATAATGTCTCATTATTGATAGGTTGAAAACGAGCTGGTACATCTCCCCAGGCTTTTATTAAATCTGCATAATAAATCGCTCTTAATGTTAAAGCCTCTCCCAATAAATATCCTAAATCTGATCCGGCTACAGGGTTGCCATAAGTACGTAATCCACGAATACAGACATTAGCACGTTCAATACCTGAATACATCATTGCCCAGGCATTATTAGATGTATTCATTTGTGTATTAATCGGTTTAGCATCATAAGTACACAAATCAGAAGCCTCACTTACCGTTTGCGAAGAGTTATACCATTCCACATCTGTATTTAAACCATAAAGAGGAAGAAAACGACCTCTGTATGAGTTAGTTTCAGCAAATGGAATTTTAATTCCGTCTATTGCCCCTTTTGCAAGATCAGGAGAGGAAAAAATAACTGATTCGTCTAATGTTGATTGTGCAGGAGCCTCTAAATAATCTTCCTGACAAGAACTAAAAAGACTTGTTATAATGAATCCTGCTATTATTATTTTATGTTTCATCTTGTGATATTTTTTTAATTAAAAGTTAAGGTTTAGACCAAAAACCAATTGTCTGCTACGAGGATATGCTGAATAATCCACGCCTGGTGTAAGAGGTGTATTTCTTCTTGTTGAAACCTCAGGATCAGGACCTGAATAATTTGTAAGAACAAAAACATTCGTAGCTGTAAAGTAAAATCTTAATTTAGAAATGCCTAATTTGGAAACAAAAGCATTTGGAGATGTATATCCTAGAGTAAGCGTATTAAGCCTTAAGAAAGAACCATCTTCTACAGCCCAGTCACTAAATACAAAGCGGCTCATATATGGTGACCACATTGTTGTATTAGCATTCAGAGCTGTCAATGCTGCAGGATCAGTTACTAATTGACCTGAAACAGGATCAAGGTTTGTCCATCTGCTACCGTCAGCCATTTCTGAACTTAAATTTCTATATTGACCATTTGGATTAGCTGTTGTGAACTCAACTTTATTTGCGTTGTAAATATCGTTTCCAATACTGTAGTTAAAAGCAGCTGAAAGATCAAACCCATAAGCATTAGCATTCATTGTAAAACCTCCTGTACTTTTTGGATTTGCATTACCAATAACTTTTTGGTCTGCTGCAGTAAC
The DNA here is from genome assembly GCF_000282055.1 of Flavobacterium sp. CF136. Lineage (GTDB taxonomy): Bacteria > Bacteroidota > Bacteroidia > Flavobacteriales > Flavobacteriaceae > Flavobacterium. The sequence continues at coordinate 279,463 of NZ_AKJZ01000007.1, read as the reverse complement.
TTTATTATCAGTTGAACCGTCAACATTTTTTAATTTCATCATACCCGGCTGTAAAGTTCCAACAATAGCAGAGGCATCAGCAATACCAGCTTTCAATGTATATTTTGACCCATCATAATCAAAATCGGAAACTTCATATCTACCATCATTTTGATAACCATACATTAACCCCACTGGAGAACCAACATTTACTACATAATCATTTCCAATTTGTGTTGATGCCCAGTTTGTATTAGTTCCAAAATTATTCATCACACCAAGCGAGTTGATACGATTAGTATTAAATCCGGCATTGAAAGAAAAACTCAAACCATATTTTGCATTTTCGATTGCAACAAGATTTAAAGTCGCCTCTATACCTGTATTTTGAATTTCACCCATATTTCTATATTGATTATCATAACCAACCCCAGAAATTGGAAATAATATCAACAGATCCTTAGTTACATTTTTATAAACCTCAACTGAACCATTTATACGACTATGGAAAAAATCAAAATCCAAACCTATATTTTGTGTTATAGTAGTTTCCCATTTTAATTCAGGATTTGCCATTGTTTTAGAAGCTGCCCAGTAGTTGTCAACTCCATTTATCCATTCAGAATTTGAAGACTGAAAACTTTGAACCTGTTGTCCTGTTGGAATATTATTATTTCCTGCTTCTCCATAACTTACTCTAAGTTTAAGTGTATTTATCCAGGAAACATCCTTTAAGAAACTCTCTTCAGATATTTTCCAAGCAGCTGCAGCTGCTGGGAAATAACCCCATTTATTATCATTTAAAAACTTACTGGAGCCATCGGCACGATACGTTGCTGTAAAAAGATAACGATCTTTAAAATCATAATTAACACGCCCAAAGAAAGAAAGTAATTTATCATCCGGGGAATAATTATTATCCACAATAAAGTCTTTCCCTTGACTAGTTAATTTTTGTGATTGATTAAAAGTAAACAACTTAGGCAATCCATGAACCACAGAAGTCATGTCTGTTCTTTTATAATTGATTGACTCTTCTCCAACCAGAACTTTTAAGTTATGATTTTCTCCAAGAGATTTTTTAAAATCATAATTAAGTGTATTTGCATTTCTAAATTTATTATCCTTACGATCAGTAATTATAAGTGCCGGCATACCTTGATTTTCTGCAGCAGGAACATTGCTTACATAGTAGGTTGAACGTCCGTAAAAACGATAATCTAAATAATTATAATTATCTAAACCTAAATCTGTTTTTAAACTAAGGTTATCTGTTAATTTCCATCCGAAACTCCCTAACATATTGAAGTTTTTTCTTAACTGCTGACGATCGTTATCCGCAATAGATACAAAAGGATTCACTAAATAAGTTGAAACCGCTTCATCTGTATCAGACGTAGTTAATCCAGGCAACGGAATTGGGGAATATCCCACAGCATGTTTTAAACGTGAATCTGAAGAAGATACCTCTTTTTGCTCATTCACGCCACCCCCATTAATCTCCGTATCAGAATAACGCATAGTAAAAGCTAAATCAATTTTTTCACTGGCTTTACTTTTTAACGCAAGCGACAAGTTGTTTCTTTTAAAATCAGAACCAACCATAATTGATTTCTCATCATAGTGTGCATAATTAAAATTAAAATTAATTTTCTCTGAACCTCCACGTATTCCTAAATCCCGACTTTGAACTTCTCCTGTACGTCCAAAAGTCTGTTTTTGCCAATTATTACCTTTCATCCCTTTATACATATCAGAATCCTGCCATGCACCAAAGTATTTTTCATAAGATGGCACATCGTCCGCAAGCAATGCATATTCATATTGCCATTTTACGAAATCTTCCGGCTGAAGAACATCAATTTCTTTCGCCATCTCTTTCAAACCATAAAACATATTAAAATTCACAGCTATCTTACCATCCTTACCACTTTTAGTAGTTACAATAATAACACCATTCGCCCCTCTTGAACCATAAATTGCAGTAGACGAAGCATCTTTTAATATTGACATAGATTCAATATCAGAAGAAGAAATATCATTAATACTGTTTACAGGAAAACCATCAACAATATATAAAGGAGAACTATCCTGAGTCAAAGAAGTACCTCCACGAATTCTAATTTTAATCTCTGAATCCGGAGAACCTTCTGAAGAAGTTACATTCACCCCGGCCACACGACCTGTTAAGGCTTCTGCAATACTGGAAACCGGAGTTTTCCTTAAATCATTACCAGCTAAAGTCGCAACTGATCCCGTTAAATCAGATTTTTTCACTGTTCCGTATCCTACAACCACTACTTCATTCAATGTATTTGATTCCTCCACCAAAGCCACATCAATTTTACTTTTCCCTGAGGCGGCAACTTCTTTAGTTTTAAAACCTATAAAAGAAAACACCACAACCGCTTTAGAATTCGTGAGGTTTAACTTATATTTACCATCGAAATCTGTTGAAACACCATTTTTAGTACCTTTTTCTAATACATTTACGCCCGGTAAGCTTAGACCTGCAGCGTCTTTAACAACACCTTGTATTGTTATATTTTGCGCACTCACCTTGTTGCCGGAAAGCAAACACAATAAGAAAACAATTGCAAAACAACAATTTGTCCCTTTAAATAACTCTTTGAAATTCATAGTTTACTGTTTAGTTTATTATTATATAGTTTAGTTTTAAGTTTTATATTTCATTGAAACACAATATTTTTTTCAAGAATCAGAGCAGAAATTTTATTAAAAACTCTTAAAAATATTAAAAAACAATGATTGTTTTTTAAACCAAAAAAATATCATGTAATCGATTACACAAACTTAGAAAAAAATTCTATATAAAAAATTAAATTTCACAAAAAAATCATAAAAAAAATTACATATGAAAAATTATTCTCTTTTTTAATATTACATGTGCAATTTATATCTACTAAAATTATCAAATATGCTTTTATTTTTTTATGTATATTAAATTATTGCATAAAATTCAATCGATTACAGAATCTGCAATTATTTTCACAATTTTAACGAAGAAATAAATACACAGGTAATTTTCTTATATTTTATAGCTAAATCTGAAGTAAATAAAGAAATCCATTAAATATTACCTGGGTTTAGACAGCAATGATTCAGAATTCTCTTATACAGAATTCCATAATACACCTTTAAGAATATCTCAACTAAATTTTAACATAATCAATATGTAATTTAACAAAATGACATTTGTTACAAAATGCCTTAATTGATTATAAAAAAAATCCCTTAAAAAAAGTTTTAAGGGATTGAAATTTAAAATATTTAAGCACTTTGCAATTGTAAGACTGCTTTATTTTTCTGCATTAAGATAAAAGTGATTATCATACCTATAATAGACATTCCAACGCCTATAAGATTAGGAGAGGTAAAACTATATCCGGCAGCCAATGGTAATCCGCCTAAAAAAGCTCCCAAAGCATTTCCGATGTTAAAACTTCCCTGTAGTGCTGCAGAAGCAATCATCTCAGCATCCTTGGCAGTACGAATCATTAACATTTGTATAGGTGCAATAACCGAGAAAGAAATACAGCCCGTTAAGAAAGTCAGGAATAAAGAAGCATATTGGTTGAAGGAGAAAAAGTAAACTAAAATTAAATCGACAGACATTACAAACAACAAAGCCAAAGTCGTTGGTGCGGGTGAAAATTTATCAGCTAATTTACCTCCTAAAAAGTTTCCTACAACCATTCCGAAACCTGCTAAAATCAAAATATAAGAAACATCCTGTGGAGAAAATTTAGATATATTTATCAGCAATGGTGCGATGTAACTAATCCATGCAAATAATCCGCCGAAACCAACCGCGGTAATTCCGATAATCAACCAGGCATCAGCTTTCTTAAAAAATTGTAACTGCGTTTTCATATTTACATTTTGATTTTTTTCCAGATTCGGCATCCATAAATAAATAAACAAAAAGGTAAGCAGACCTACAACAGCAATAAGTATAAAGGTATAACGCCAGATAAAATTGTGTCCTATATATGTACCGATTGGGACTCCTATAAGATTAGCCAACGTTAAACCCGAAAACATAATTGCGATTGCCTGAGCTTCTTTACCTTTGTCTGCCAAACGACTTGCCACTACTGCTCCTACTCCAAAGAAAGCACCATGCGGCAATCCGGAAAGAAATCTTGACGCAAATAAAAAATTATAAGTAGGTGCAATAATTGAAAGTGCATTAAAAACAGTTAACATCATCGCCAAAATTAAAAGCATCTTTTTGGGAGCATAATTTCTTCCAATAATAACCAGTAAAGGAGCTCCAATAACAACTCCCAGCGCGTATGCCGAAATTAAATATCCTGCAACAGGAATTGTAACTTTCATATCTGAAGCAATATCCGGCAACAGGCCCATCATTACAAATTCGGTAATTCCGATAGTTAAACCTCCTAATGATAATGCAATAAGACTTTTTTTCATTTGTTTTTACAAGAAAGGAATAGATTTTCTATGGGGCAAATTTACGCCAGCTTTATAAAAAAATAATTGTATATTTATAACATAAACTTGTATATTTAAGTTATGCCAAAATTAAATCAATTCAAAACACTTGCTATAGATGAATTTGAAGATGAGAAATTTCATCTTCCGCCACATACTCATACGTATTATGAAATCATTTATATTAAAAAAGGAAGCGGCATTCATCATTTAAACCACAATTTACTACCTTATAAATCAGGAGATTTATTTGTGATTTCGCCAGATGACGAACATTATTTTGACATTAAAAAAAGTACTCGTTTTTTCTATATCAAATTCACGGATAGTTATTTTAATTCAAAACAAAATCTTACTTGTGATGAGTTTTTAATTCATACGCCCGAAAGTTTCATGCGTGATAAAACACTCAAAGAAACTGTTTTAAAATTAGATGATCCCTGCAAAACGATTTTAAAGAATACTATTGAAAACATTGCTGCTTACAATTGTAAAACCGATGTTTCGAATTCGCCAATTGTATTTTACCAAATCCTTTCTATTTTTGGATTAATCAAAGAAACGATGCACAATATGAATCTTGTCGTTAAAGGAAATTCTATTGATAATGAACAAATCACTTCGTATATCCATCAGAACATTTATAAGCCCAAATTGGTTCAGATTAAAGTAATTGCAGATCATTTTAATATTGCACAAACTTATTTCAGTGCTTATTTCAAAAGGACTTTTGCGATTAGTTATCGTGACTATATTCATAACCTGAGAACAACTTTAATCGAGAAACGATTCCAAAACAATCAATTGCCGGTCAAACAAATTGCTTATGAATTTGGTTTTACAGATGAAAGTCATTTGTCTAATTATTTCAAAAAGAGAAAAAATATGAATCCTACAGATTTTAAAAAGCTTTAGTTATTGAAATCTTAAAAAACCTTCGGGCTAAATATTTTTATCTAAATTTGTATCACAAATCAATTTTTCCTTGACTAAAAAAATTTACATATTATCTCTCCTGCTGACAATTGGTTTCTTTTTGATTCCGATTTCCGGTTTTGCATGTGGAAATAATACTGTAAAAACTTCTCATAAAAGAGAAATCACTTCAGACGAAAAGGAAAAAAATTGCTGTACGAAAGAATGCTGCAAGAAAACTAAAGATTCTAAAAAAGAAAAACACGATTGTGACGGAAAATGCAATCACACTAATTGTACAACTTCCTCTTTGCAGTTTAGCATTCCGGCTTCAAATGAGTTTAATTTTCAAAATAATATTTTTAATTTCTCAATAGAAAAACCTAATTCATATTATAACGAAGCCAATATTTCTGATGGTTTCACTTCGATTTGGTTACCTCCAAAAATATAATAATTGTATTTGTAACAGCCATAAATGGGTCATTTTTGAAACCATTTGTTCTAAAATTCAGTTAAAAACAAACCAAAGGAAAATTCGAATTCCTTTTTAAAAACATATAAAATGAAAAATTCAATAGCGGCTGTTTTTGCAGCAATCGCAATAATATTATCTGTAAATACAATCACAGCAAAAGAAACAAAATCTCAAACAACTATAAAATATGTTCAGGACTCAAGTCAGCTGAAACCTGTTTTTGATAATTATTTTGCAATGAAAGATGCACTTATCAAAAGTGATGCAAAAACAACTTCGGCGAAAGCTGCCACTTTGTTAACTGTTATAAGTGCTGTAAAAATGGATAAATTAAAAAGCGATGAACATACAGTTTGGATGAAAGTCATGAAAAAAATGGCTTCTGATGCAAAATCAATTTCATCTAATCAGGATCTTAAAAAACAACGTGAAACTTTTAAATCATTATCTAAAAGTACTTACGAGCTAATTAAAGCTTCAAATCCTGCACAAACGGTTTACTATCAATATTGTCCAATGGCCGATGCTAATTGGTTAAGCAAAGAAAAAGCTGTTAAGAATCCGTATTATGGATCATCAATGCTGACTTGCGGAAATGTGGTAGAAACTATCAAATAAACATGAAGCTCTATATCAAAAACATGGTATGCAGCAGATGTAAAATGGTTGTGAAGTCTGAGTTTGAAAAACTCGGACTTCAGACTATTTCTGTAGAACTGGGTGAAGTCGAATTGCAAAACGAAATCACAGAAAGCCAAAAAGAAGTTTTACTTCAGAACTTACACTCCTTAGGTTTTGATTTGCTTGATGATAAAAAAAGTAAAACAATCGAGAAAATAAAAACACTTATTATCGATTTGGTTCATCATAAAAACAATGAATTAAAAACCAATCTATCTGATTATCTGGCAGAAAACCTCAGTCAGGATTATAATACACTGAGTAATTTATTTTCGGAGATAGAAAATACAACTATCGAAAAATATTTTATCAGTCAGAAAATAGAAAAGGTAAAAGAATTATTGATTTATAATGAACTTTCGTTAAGCGAAATTGCGGATATTTTAAACTACAGCAATGTGGCACATTTAAGCAATCAATTCAAGAAAATTACAGGCTTTACCCCTACTCACTTTAAGCAATTGAAGAATAAAAATCGTATTCAGATCGAGAATTTGTAAATTCTATTATTAAAGAGACTGAATAAATTAAAAGTCATATTTTTTTATATCTCGCAAAGTCGCTGAGACGCCAAATTTAAAAAGAATAAAAAATAAAGCTTTGCGCCTCTCCAACTTCGCGAGATTTATTTAAACCGAACTACAGAGAATTTGTAAATCTTACAAATCATTTTCAAAATTATACAACCCGAAGTAATTGTTACTTCGGAAATTTGCATTGTAATACTTTAAAAGATAAAACAATGACTCATCAATATACTATTTCAGGAATGTCGTGCGATGGCTGTCGCACAAAAGTCGAAAAAACACTGAATACAATAGAAGGAATTCAGGCCGAGGTGACTTTAAACCCACCTTTGGCTACTATCACAATGGAAAAGCATCTTCCAACTGAAAAATTTCAAGAAATCCTGAGCCAAGTTGGAAATTACACTATTGAAATGACTACCGCAAAAAATACCGCAGAAGCTCCTCCTAAATCCTGTTGTTCAAGTCAGAAGAAAGACAATCACGAAGGACACCATCATAAAAAAGAAACTACTGTAACTCACAATTATAATACAACCGGTGTTTTTTATTGCCCAATGCATTGCGAAGGCGACAAAACTTATGATAAACCTGGAGATTGCCCAGTTTGCGGAATGGATTTAGTTCCCCAAGTCGCCATAGGCAATACACAATTTACTTGCCCGATGCATCCTGAAATTGTTTCGAACGAACCTGGGGATTGTCCAATTTGCGGAATGGATTTGGTTCCGATGAAAGCTTCAGAATCTGAAGAAAACAAAACCTACATTGATTTACTAAAAAAAATGAAGATTGCCGTATTATTTACGCTTCCAATCTTTATTATTTCAATGTCAGAAATGATTCCGAACAATCCTCTTTATAAACTAATGTCTATTGAGAACTGGAACTGGATACAATTCCTTTTTTCAATTCCCGTGCTTTTTTACGCAGGCTGGATGTTTTTTGTTCGTGCCTGGAAATCGATTGTTACCTGGAATCTAAACATGTTTACCCTAATTGGGATTGGAACCGGTGTTGCATTCTTATTTAGTATTGTCGGAATGTTTTTTCCGGATATTTTTCCGTCCGAATTTAGATCGCATCACGGAACTATTCATCTTTATTTTGAAGCTGCAACGGTTATCCTAACATTAGTTTTATTAGGACAACTATTAGAAGCTAAAGCCCACGGGCAGACCAACGGAGCCATAAAAGAATTATTAAAATTAGCTCCAACCGAAGCAACTTTAGTCGAAAATGGAAATGATAAAGTAATTTCGATTCATAATATTAAAAAAGGAGATTTACTACGTGTAAAACCTGGAGAAAAAATCCCGGTTGACGGAAAAATCACAACTGGAGAAAGTAGTATTGACGAAGCAATGATTACCGGAGAACCCATTCCGGTTGATAAAAAAGTTGGCGATACAGTAATTTCGGGAACGATAAACGGTACCAAATCATTTGTAATGATTGCCGAAAAAGTAGGTTCAGAAACCCTGCTTTCACAAATTATACAAATGGTCAATGATGCAAGCCGTTCGAGAGCCCCCATCCAAAAATTAGCCGACCGGGTATCCAAATATTTTGTCCCAACAGTTGTTATCATTTCTATAGTAACTTTCATTGTCTGGGCAAAGTTTGGCCCTGAACCTGCCTATGTTTATGGATTGATTAATGCAATTGCGGTTTTGATCATAGCCTGTCCTTGTGCTTTAGGATTAGCCACCCCAATGTCAGTAATGGTGGGCGTAGGCAAAGGAGCTCAATTCGGTATCCTGATAAAAAATGCCGAAGCCTTAGAAAACATGAGTAAAATTGATGTTTTGATTACGGATAAAACCGGAACAATTACCGAAGGAAAACCATCTGTAGAAAAAATCTATGCTGTTAATAATGATGAAAATGTTTTATTGCAAAATATTGCTTCCCTAAACCAACACAGCGAACATCCTTTGGCACAAGCCGTAGTTAATTTTGCTAAAGCTAAAAATCAAACGACACTTGAAGTTCCGGACTTTGAAGCTATTGCCGGAAAAGGAGTTATAGGAACTGTCAATAACTCAAAAGTGGCTTTAGGAAATAAAAAACTAATGAATCAGATTGGCGCTTCGATCACTGAGGATATTGAAAAAAAGATTGTTGCCGAGCAAAATCTGGGTAAAACGGTTTCTTATATTTCCGTAGATAAAATTGTTTTGGGTTATGTAACTATTACTGATGCCATAAAAGAAAACAGCGTAAAAGCAATCAAAGATTTAATCGATCAGGGAGTTGAAGTGATTATGATGACGGGCGATAACAGTAATACTGCAAAAGCCGTTGCTGATCATTTGCATTTAAGCTCGTTTAAAGCAGATTGTCTTCCTGAAGATAAACTAAAAGAAATTCAGCGATTGCAAGCCGAAGGTAAAATTGTAGCCATGGCAGGCGACGGAATCAATGATGCTCCTGCGTTGGCTCAGGCAAATATCGGTATTGCCATGGGAACAGGAACTGATGTTGCTATTGAAAGTGCTAAAATAACACTCGTAAAAGGTGATTTAAATGGAATTGTAAAAGCTAAAAAGCTAAGTTATTCCGTAATGAAAAACATCAAACAAAATTTGTTTTTTGCTTTTATATACAATGTTTTAGGCGTTCCTATTGCAGCAGGAATTTTGTATCCTGTATCCGGAATTTTGCTTTCACCTATGTTAGCGGCGCTGGCGATGAGCCTGAGTTCCGTTTCAGTAATTGTAAATGCATTACGCTTACGAAATTTAAATCTTAAATAATTTAGATGAAATTACATACTATTCTTATTGTCTTTTTGATTGTTTTAAATGCAAGAGCCCAAAAAACAGTTCGTTACGATTTATACGTTCGCGATACAATTGTCAATTTTTCGGGGAAAGAAAAACATGCTTTTGCCGTAAATGGTCAGATTCCGATGCCTACCTTAACTTTTACAGAAGGAGATATTGCGGAAATTTATGTTCATAACGAATTGAAAGAAAGCACTTCACTGCATTGGCACGGATTATTTCTGCCTAATAAAGAAGACGGCGTTCCGTATTTAACACAAATGCCGATCGCACCCCATACAACGCATAAATACAGTTTTCCAATCATTCAAAACGGGACGTATTGGTACCACAGCCATTCCGGGCTTCAGGAACAGGCTGGTTTATATGGACTTTTCATCATCAACAAGAAGAAAGGTGATCCAACTTTTAGAAAAGGGATTGATGATTTACCAACAGTTCCGGTTATTTTAAGTGAATGGACAGACTTAAAGCCGGAAAATGTACAGCGAATGCTTCATAATGCCAACGATTGGTTTGCCATAAAAAAAGGAACAACACAGAGTTATGCCGAAGCCATTAAACAAGGACATTTTTCGACCAAAGTTACCAACGAATGGAAACGAATGAATGCAATGGATGTGAGCGATGTGTATTATGAAAAGTTTTTGATTAACGGTAAAAATGAAAATCAGCTTTCGCAATTTAAACCCGGAGAAAAAGTCAGGCTCAGAATTGCAAACGGAGGTGCTTCAAGTTATTTCTGGCTGACTTACGGTGGCGGAAAAATAACTGTTGTAGCCAGCGATGGAAACGATGTTGAACCTGTAGAAGTGGATCGTCTGATTATTGCTGTTTCTGAAACTTATGACATTGTGGTTACGATTCCGGAAGACAATAAATCTTTTGCCTTTTTGGCTACTGCCGAAGACAGAACTGGTTCAGCTTCTTTATTTTTAGGCGATGGCGTTAAGCAGCCTGTTGCACATCTTTCGAAATTAAAATATTTTGAAGGAATGAAAATGATGAACGACATGATGAAAATGAACGGAGAAATGAATGACATGGGCATGAATATGTCATTGAATAAAATGGATATGAATGCTGTAATGTATCCCGAAATTACAGGCGAAGATGAAAATTCGAAAGCCATGAATCATTCGGAACATAAAATGGAAAACATGCAGATGGCTAACGACAGCACGGAAACTGCTGAAATGGTTACTTTGAATTATGGAATGCTAAAATCCCCAACCAAAACAAATCTTCCGAAAGATGCTCCGGTAAAAGAATTACGTTTTGAATTGTCCGGAAACATGAATCGCTATGTTTGGAGTCTGGATAATAAAGTAATTTCAGAAACGGATAAAATCCTGATTAAAAAAGGAGAAAACGTTCGAATCGTATTGTATAACGGATCTATGATGCGCCACCCGATGCATTTACATGGACATGATTTTAGAGTCCTGAACGAACAGGGGGATTATGCACCACTGAAAAATGTGATTGATATTATGCCAATGGAAACCGATACAATTGAATTTCAAGCAAATGCTGATGGCGACTGGTTTTTTCACTGCCATATTTTATATCACATGATGGCGGGAATGGGACGCATTTTTAGTTATGAAAATTCGGCTCCGAATCCGTTGATTCATGATCCGAAAATGGCTTACAAAATGCTGAAAATGGATGACAGAATGTTTCATTTTATGGCCGAAAATGATTTTGCCACAAACGGAAATGACGGCGAAGCTATGTTCAGTAATACGCGTTGGAGCATTGGAACGGAATGGCGATTGGGTTATAACGATCATCACGGTTACGAAACTGAAACTCATATTGGACGATACATCGGAAAAAATCAATGGTTAATGCCTTTTATTGGCTTTGACTGGCGATACCGAAAAATGGATGAAGGTGAAATGGAAAAGAATCTTTTTGGACAATTTAACACCAAAGACAATCGTTCTGTTTTTAGTGCGGGTCTTGAATATACTTTACCCATGCTGGTAAAAGCACAAGTTGAAGTTTACACCGATGGAAATGTTCGTTTGCAATTTGAGCGAAAAGATATTCCGCTTTCAAGACGTTTACGAATGAGTCTGATGTGGAATACAGATAAAGAATATATGGGAGGTTTGAAATATATCGTGGCCAGAAACTTTGGAATCACCACGCATTATGATAGCGATATGGGAGTTGGTTTTGGTATTAATTTGAATTATTAATATTGATTCTTAAGTGTTTTTACAAGAATTTCACACAATAAAATAATAATATTTTCTTACAAACAGTAAATCATGTTATATTTGATTCGGTATTAAATTTAAAATATAACAAAAAAATATAGCTATGAAACTGAATGATTTCAAAAAGAATTTCAATAATCAGATCACAAACGAACTAACTTTATTTTTTGAGATAAATGACGAACTTGGATTCGAAAATTATTCTCAGGGTTTTGGTTTATACAGAGATGATAAAACCGGAATTGCAACCTGGTCCAAAGACAAAGATTTTTTAGACAAACTAATGCCTTTTGCACAAGCAAATGGCACTGGTTCGATGTATGCATTATGGGATGACAACAAAAACAAATCACTGAATGAATTACCTGTAGTCGTTTTTGGTGATGAGGGTGGTTGTCACATTGTTGCAAAAAACATTACTGAATTAATGCAACTCCTAACCTTCGATTCTGAAATTTCTGTTGATCATGAAGAGGTTTATTTTTATAAAGACGAGGACGATTATGAAGAGAGCGAAAATCTGTCAGAGTATAAAAATTGGCTAAAAGAAAATTTCAATCTTGATTCTGTAGAAGAGGAAAAGGCAACAGCTATTATTGAAGCAGCACAGGAAGAATACAAAGAAGATTTTGATCAATGGTTTTCTCAATATTATTCAGAAGATTAAATCTTTAATTAATTGAATAAAAACATCAGTTCATACAAATTTTGAACTGATGTTTTTTATTTAAAGAACTTCTGTTAAAGTGCAATTACAATTTTCCCAACAGTTCTTCCTGTTTCTAATTGTAGATGCGCTTTTTTCATTTCATCAAATGAAAAAATTTGTGAAACGTGTGATTTGATAATTCCTTTCTGCATTAAATCGGCAGCAATATTGATATCCGGACCGGAAGATTTAACAAAAACAGCAAACAAATCAATCTTTTTGTTTTTCGCTTTTTCTACATATTCAGGATCAATTTCACCTAAAATGTAAATAATTTTTCCGCCTGGTTTTACAACATTTATAGAACGATTGTTAATTTCATCTGAAATTGGATTTAAAACCAAATCAATATCCGAAACTTCATTTTCAAAATCTGCTTTAGCATAATCTATATGTTCGTCTGCACCATTTTGCAAAACAAACTCTTTGTTTTTTTCAGACGAAGTTCCAATAACATATGCTTTAAAATGTTTGGCAATTTGTGTCGCATAATGCCCGACTCCGCCCGAAGCTCCGTGAATTAAAACTTTATCACCTTCTTTTATTTTTCCGTTGGTAACTAATGACTGCCAGGCTGTTAGGAAGGCAAGTGTTCCCGCTGCGGCCTCTTGATGAGAAATATTTTCAGGTTTTAAAGCCAAATGCGAAACCGGAGCCGCAACATATTCGGCGTAAGCCTTTCCATTACCGCGATAATTTATCATTCCGAATACTTCATCGTTTAATTTAAATTGGGACACATTCTTTCCCAACCCTACAATAGTCCCGGACAAATCCCAACCTAAAATAACCGGACGTTCATCTCCAAACAAACGATTGATTCTTTCTTCTGAAGACCTTGTTTTATAATCAACCGGATTGATGCTCAAAGCACTGACTTTTATCAAAACCTCATCATCGTTAATTTCCGGTTTCGGAATATCTACATATGTTAGGTTTGATACACTTCCGGCTTCATTCAATATAATGGCTTTCATAATAATTTGTTTTAAAATTAAAGCTCAAAAGTATAATATCAGTATCTTTGGCACAAGTATACACTTTTTTGTATCCTACATACTAAAAGTATACTAATATTGACTATCAATATTTTAAAAATTAAAAAAATGACAAAAAATAATAACACAGATAAATCTACAGATGCAATTTGCTCTGTCGATTATGCTTTTAAACGAATTGGAGGTAAATATAAAGGTCGGATTTTATGGAATTTAAGCCTCAAAAATGTGCTTCGTTATGGTGAATTACGAAGAATTATTACAGATGTAACACCAAAAATGCTCACCCAAACTTTGAGAGAACTCGAAGATGATGAATTGATTTTTCGAAAAGTATACCATGAAGTACCACCAAAAGTAGAATATACATTAACTGATATAGGTATGGAACTCATTCCATTTATCAGTCATTTGAGAGAATGGGGCAGCAAACAGCTTGCAAAAGAGAAGGTTTGAACTAAACCATTGAAGGCTCCATTATCTCAGGAAACAATTAATGAACTACTAATTGCAATGGAAGAAAAGCAATCGGAGAAACTATAAAATTAGGCATCTGTAAAGAATGCCTAATTAGTTTTCTTTCACAAATTATATATTTCTTCCAGGTAATCAAATTGCATCATACAATTTTAATGTTTGGTTAAATGGAGCTCACTATAGATGTAAAAAGTGAGTTCTCTAAAGATCAGTCCTCAATGCAAAAGATTAAAAAATTACTTCACAGACATTACATTTCCTGTCCGTTTTAAGACTCCCCAACTTTGGCTTTCACCTTTAATCGCTCTTTTTAATGCCCTGAATAAAATTACATACATCAATTGTCTGTACACAAACCGTTGCGGAATTAACCATATTAATTTGGTCAGTTTTTCTTTTTCGAAAATAAAAGCAATAACACTAACCAGCACATCAACCAACATAAAAGCAATATAGTAAATTAATATTTTATGAAGACTGTCCGGATCATTATGATTCCAAATCAGACTTAAAATCAGCACCAAATCTGCCAAAGGTGCAAAGATTGGCAATACAATCTGAAAAATCAGAACATTTGGCAACGCCACCATTCCCAAACCTTTGTATCTGGGATTAAAACACGCATCTCTGTTTTTCCAAAATGCCTGCATAATTCCGTAACTCCAGCGAAAACGCTGCTTCATAAATTCTTTCAAACTTTCAGGGGCTTCAGTTATGGCGACAGCTTTTATACAGTTAATAATATGATAGTCATTTCTTAAAATACGAATAGTTAAATCGCAGTCTTCCGCAAGTGTATCAGTTGTAAAACCCCCGGCTTTTTCGATAGCTGTTTTCTTAAACGCTCCAATTGCTCCCGGAACAACTGTTATTCCGTTGATTAAATCAAAAGCTCTTCGGTCAAAATTTTGTGCTGTTGTATACTCAATACTCTGCCATTTGGTAAGCATTGTATTTTCGTTACCTACTTTTACATTTCCGGCTATGGCGCCAATTTCCTCATTATTTTTTAATTGAATTCGAAACCCTTTCATTAATTGCGAAATAGCATCAGTTTTAAGTTGTGTATCGGCATCAATACAAACTACATATTCATTTTGTGTTAATGCAATTCCGTAATTTAATGCTGAAGCTTTCCCTCCGTTTGGTTTGGTATGAACTTTTACTTTTGAATTATTTTTAAAAGCATCACTGACCATCTCAAAAGTTTTGT
Source organism: Flavobacterium sp. CF136 (assembly GCF_000282055.1). Taxonomy (GTDB): domain Bacteria; phylum Bacteroidota; class Bacteroidia; order Flavobacteriales; family Flavobacteriaceae; genus Flavobacterium. The sequence goes on along the minus strand of NZ_AKJZ01000007.1, from coordinate 263,987 downwards.
CTTTAGACCCGTCATCTACAAAGACAATATCAAAATCCGGATAATCCTGACAAAGCAAATTTTCAATTGTTTTTACTGCATTTATCTCTTCATTATAAGCAGGAACAATAATACTCACTTTTGGAAAAAACCCAAGAGACGATTTATAAACCGGCGGATATTTATGATCTCTCCATTTTTTTATAAATGCCATTACAGCCATCAATGCAATACGTAGAAACCCCAGAAAAATAGCAACCCAAAATGTAGCAGTAATAAAATGTTCAAACCAATATCCAAAATCAAAAATTAAATTATCCAGTGTAACAAACTCCCCTTTTGCTTTTGGCATAATTTCGTCTTTGGTTTTGCCAAGCAAATGAGAAACTGTTGTAAACTGAATATTTCTGTCTTTGAAATATTTAATAATTCGGGGCAAAGCTTCAACTGTAGCCTGTCTGTTTCCACCGGCATCGTGAAGTAAAATAATTCCTTTATCAGGATTTGCCTCGTATTGTTTTATTGTTCTGTTGTAAATAGTATCGGCACTTACACCTTTTTCCCAATCATTAGGATCAATACTTTCACCAACCGTATAATAATTTTGAGCTTTACTTAAGGCAATAGGTTTAAGTTCAGTTTCGGTTGTTGGTTCTGCATCTGCATTATAGGGCGCTCTAAAAAGCACCGTACTTCTTCCGGTTACAGCTTCAATAAGCAATCTTGTTGCTTCCATCTCGTCCGAAGCCCTTTCTGAACTTACTAATGCAATATTAGGATGTGTAAAAGTATGATTACCAATTTCGTGGCCTTCATTATAAATTCTTTGCAGCAAAGGAATATTGCTTTCTCCCTGAATACCAATAACAAAAAATACAGCAGGGACTTTTTCTCTTTTCAAAATATCCAATACCTGCGGTGTGTAAGTAGGATCTGGTCCGTCATCAAAAGTTAAAATTACTTGTTTGTGTACATTTCCGAATTTACTAATCACATATTTTGTTGGTAATTCTACATATTTTTGTTCCGTAATAATCGCTTCATCATTATCGATTTCCATGTCAATTTTTCCGGGAGCAGGATCGGCTATTACATTTAATATCTCGCCGTCACCAATATAAGCCGGACTTTCAATTGTTGTATTTACAAACTTCATAACCTTAAAATCGAAAGGTTTTTTACGGATACTTTCGTTGGTTAAACTGCGGTGATAATAACTCCAAAGCCGCTGGTCCTCACTTCCTAATCTCCACAAGGCAGTTCCTGCCAAACCATATTCATCGCTAAATCTAATAGTGTTAAAATTAGTCGCGGCATCAGTAAAATTAACCTGATGCTTTTTACCATTGCTGTCTGTATAAGCAAAAGAGTTATTGTAACTGTTATCATTATATATTATGGATGCATTATGCTGTTTTGCAATTGCAATTGCCTGATCGTAAGTGATTGTTTCCCCTTCTTCTTTTTCCTGCCAGTCGTAGCCATAGCCTGCAAAACAGAGAATAATTTTATTTGACGGAATTTCCTTTGCCGTTTTATCTACTATTCTTTCAATCCACTTCTGGCCGCTGATATCTCCGGGAACACTGCTCGCATAATGTTCGTCATACGCCATCAGGAACATATAATCATTATACTTTGACAATGCTTTTACATTAAAATCATCATTATCGGCCATAATATCCTGTGAAACTAAATATCCTTGCGGATGCAATTTTTCATACAGCTCTTTTTGAAAAGCAATTATGGGCTCATCACTATTTTCCTTAAATTCCTCAAAATCAATATTTATACCCTGAAAATTATATTGATTTAAGACTTTTGCAATATCATTAATCAGTCTTTCTCTTTTATTTTTGTCATGAAGAATACGATGAATAAGATCTCCATCAAATTCGCCTTCGCCTACTGATTCATTTATATTATTGATTAATGGAAGTATTTTTACTTTTCGCTTTTTCATCACTTTTAATGCTGCAGTATCAATCTCTGTTCGCAGTAAATCGGTTTTAGGGTCTATAAAAAACCATTCAGGAACAACCATATCGAGTTTGTCAATATTTTTTTGCAGTGAAAATAAACTTTGCGGATCCCAGTCAACATAAAAAGCTGCCCGAACTTCTGAAGCCGTTTTGGAAGAAACCGGTTGATTTTTTAATTTCTCTATTTTGGTTTTTGCTCTTAAGAAATAATCAAATCCTTTAAACTTTTTGAGTTCTTTAGCGCTTAAATCTTTAGGAGTAACAGGATTTTCAAGACTATGCCCTGTCTGAACAGTAGTGGCTAAAAGTGGTAATGCCGGTTTTAATCCTCTTTTTAAAGTAATGAGAAAAATTGGAACCATTAAAATGAGAATAAACAAAATAAGCCTGCTTGACCATTGAAAAGTTTTCCAGCGTTTTTGGGTAGATGTCTGAAATATTTGTTTTTTACCATCCATATATTCTTATTGCTTTTTAAGTGAATGCTATTAAAAATTAATCCAAAACTTAATTTTTAATTTTTGAGACTTTCTATAACTTCAATAAATCCTATTTTATATTCAAAAAAACTTTCCTGATATGTTATTCTCATCAAAAGCAGATTTGATTGTGGAGTAAAATTAATTGTATTAAATGAAGACAAAATGAACGTTTTAAATTTGCACAGAGTTAGCTTTTGAATAAAATTACGAAAGAAAAAAATCAGAAGAGTAAAGCCCGGACACAAAAGTCACTGACTAACAAAACATTATACAAGAATAGTAGGTAATACTTAAAAAAAATGGCCTGTTTTAGTACAGGCCATATTATAGTGTTTGTGTATTATAATTTATTTTAACCGGACACTCCATTCAAAATCCATTTCTGAGACCTGGATTCCTTTTTCGTCAGTTCCTATAGATTTCATCCAGAAGGTCTGTCCTTCGCCTGTTGCAATTGTTTTTTGGATCGCATCGGCAATTAAATGCCCGTCGTTACAAACGAATGTGATTCTGCCGGTTGCTTTTTTAGAAAAGTTCCCTTTATTATTGGCTACTAACATGGAGATTTTTCTTCCGCTTTCCTGAATTTGTGAAATTACCAAAGCTCCTGTTGTTAATTCTGCAGCCATTGCCTGAACTGCAAAATACATCGAATTAAACGGATTCTGATTAATCCAACGGTGTTTTACACTTACGATACAACTGTCTTTGTCGATCGCTTTTACCCGAACGCCACAAATATATGCCGATGGTAATTTGAATAATACAAATTTGTTGAGTTTGGAAACTGAAACTGCCATGTGATTTATTTTTTTATGTAAAAATACAAAAAAAACTATGCATGCACAATAAATTACTTTTACTTTCCTAAAATGTCAATAAAATCAGGTATTTACAATGTTTATCACTATTTTTTACGTGTTAATTAAATTTCAAACTTGTTAAAAATTTGTTAATATTTGGTACTATGCGAAACATAATACTGTCTTTTAGATATATATTTGCATAAGAAATTACTATATACTTTTAATCATGGAAACAACAACACCACTCATCATGGAAAACACATCAGAAAAGAACACTGCAACGTTCACGCATTTAAGTACATTAAGCCAATATATTATTCCGTTTGGAAATTATATTTTCCCGATTTTAATCTGGACAAGTTACAAAGACAAATCAGAATTTGTAAATCACCACGGAAAACAGGCTTTGAATTTTCAATTGAGCTTATTGCTTTACACTTTAATTTTAGCTTTAATAGCAATTCCGATTTTCGTAACCGTTTTTTTACAAAACCTTCCAATGGAAGCTGTTTTTAACGATGAAGATTTCATTATCAGAAATTTTAATTTTGAAGGAAACATTGGTTTAATAAGCGTTGGTCTTACGGCAGTTTTACTTTTTGGATTGTTAAAAGTAGTTGAATTCTTTTTAGTGATTTATGCTTCTATAAAAACTTCGAATGGAGAATATTATAAGTATCCAATGACGATTCCTTTTATAAAGTAAAATCAATAAACAATTATAAAAACACTTCGACTTCGCTCGGTGTGACATAATAAGCTTAAAAGTTATAGATTTCCAAGAGCCCTAGCCCTGACAGAAGCGGCATCCTTTTTCTGGCTCCTTTAGACAGAAAAAGATATAGCGGATGGCAGGAAACAGCTCCTGAAAAAACAATCAATCATCAATCAATCATCATCAATCAAAAAACGAATTGTTCAATCTAAAAAAAACAAAATGAAATTATGAACATTGAAAACACAAAAGCACAGATGCGCAAAGGTGTTCTTGAGTTTTGCATCTTATCTGTATTAAAAGAAAAAGACGCATACACATCAGAAATATTAGACACTTTGAAAAACGCAAAATTATTAGTTGTTGAGGGCACGGTTTATCCGCTCTTAACACGCTTGAAAAACGACGGTCTACTGAATTATCGCTGGGAAGAATCAACCTCAGGACCGCCACGAAAATATTATGGATTAACCGAAATAGGGCAAACATTTTTAAACGAATTAAATGGTACCTGGACAGAATTATCAGACGCCGTAAAACTAATCACCAATCAAAATCAATAGTCATGAACAAAACAGTAAATATAAACTTAGGAGGTATGTTCTTTCACATCGATGAAGATGCATATTTGAAACTAACGCGCTATTTTGACGCTATAAAACGATCATTGAATAGCTCATCCGGACAAGATGAAATCATTAAAGATATCGAAATGCGTGTTTCTGAATTATTAACAGAAAAACAAAAAAGCGAAAAACATGTTGTGGGATTGAAGGACGTTGACGAAGTAATTGCAGTGATGGGACAACCTGAAGACTACATCATTGAAGATGAAGCAAAATCAGGACAATCGTTTAATGACAACGGAAACAGAAGAAACAAAAAATTATACCGTGATAAAGAAAAAGGTATGATTGGCGGAGTTGCCACAGGTTTAGGACATTATTTTGGAATTGATGCTGTCTGGATAAAAATTATATTTTTAATATTTGTTTTTGCCGGATTTGGAACAGGGATTCTAGCCTATTTTGTACTTTGGATTGTAACTCCGGAAGCAGTTACTACATCTGAGAAACTGGAAATGACTGGTGAACCGGTTACAATTTCGAATATCGAAAAAAAAGTTCGTGAAGAAATTGAATCATTATCTGATAAATTTAAAAATGCAGATTATGACAAAATGGGAAACCAGGTAAAGTCGGGAGCTGAGAGAATAAGTAGCTCATTTGGAGACTTTGTCATGACGGTTTTTAAAATTTTCGCTAAATTTTTAGGGGTAATTTTAATAATGGCAGGAATCAGTACTTTAATTGCTCTTTTTATTGGAGTATTTACTTTAGGAACGAACTTTTTTGTTGAGTTTCCTTGGCAAAACTTTATTGAAGCCGGAAACTTTACAGAATATCCGATCTGGTCATTTGGCTTGTTAATGTTGTTTGCCGTTGGGATTCCGTTTTTCTTTTTGACGCTTTTAGGTTTCAAATTGTTATCCCCAAATACTAAGACAATAGGAAATATCGCCAAATATACTTTATTAGCAATTTGGATTATTGCTGTTGCAATTGCAATCAGTATCGGAATCAAACAAGCAACTGAAATTTCACAAGACAACAAAACAGTTGAGAAAAAAGCAATCAATATTACTCCGAAAGATACACTTTATGTAAAATTCAGATACAATGATTACTATGCAAAAGATTTGTATCACCACAGAGAATTCGAGTTTGTTCAGGATTCAGCTAATAATCAGTTGATTTATTCGAATGATGTTCGCTTACATGTTTTATATACAGATGCTTCTGCACCATATTTACAAATAGAAAAAAGCGCCAGGGGAAATTCACTTATAAATGCTAAAAAAAGAGCCGAAAAAATCAATTATAATGTTCAGGTTATTGGAAATCATTTAATATTGGATAATTATTTTGTAACTGATGTAAAAAATAAGTTTAGAGGTCAGGAAGTTGATGTATATTTGTATTTGCCGGAAGGACAATTGTTTAAACCGGATGCTTCGATTGAAGATTATGACGATTCAGATAATGATTTCTTCAACTTAAGAGGTGACTATAATTACAAAGTTGAAGGTTCTAAAATTATATGTTTAAATTGTCCTGCAGACGAAAATGAAAACGATGATGCAGAGGAAGAAAACAATATTCAAAATGACACTGTAAAAGAAGTTTCAATTAAAATTAATGGAAAAGAAGTTTTAAACGGCAAAAAAACGAACGGAAAGCTTACCACCGATAAAAACGGAGTTATAATCAAAATTAACTAGCCATGATAAAAATAATCATTCATATTACAAAATTCATTATTGCGACTATCACCGCATTATTGTTTGCCTCATGTAATTTTAACGGCAACTCGATAGAGGGAAGTGGAAATATTACTAAGGAAAAAAGAATTGTTCAGGGTGACTTTAAAAAAGTATCTGTCAGTAATGCGATCGATTTAGTAATCGAACAATCTGATTCTACTGAAATTACTGTTGAAGCAGATGATAATTTACAGAAAGAAATCGTTACAAGGGTTGAAAACGGAACATTGGTAATCAGCTGTAAATTCAATTCTTTTCATAATATTACAATGAAAAAAGTAACAGTAAAAATGCCTGTTATTGATAAACTGGAAGCCTCAAGTGCATCATCTGTACAAAGCAAAAATGTTATTCAGGGACAAGACATAAGTTTAGAAGCTTCAAGTGCCTCCACTATTAATATTAATGTCGAATCTGACAATATTACTTGTGACTCAGGAAGTGGAAGTACTATTAACATTGAAGGAAAAGCATTAAAAATTAAAACTTCGGCTTCAAGCGGCAGTACTATTGATGCCAAAAAATTATTAGCGAATGAAGTTCATGCAGAAGCTTCAAGCGGAGCAAGTGTAAATGTTCATCCAATTGTAAGTTTGAAAGCTGAAGCCAACAGCGGAGCAAGCATTAATTATGACTCTACTCCAAAAAATATTGAAAAAACTTCGAATTCAGGAGGCAGTATCAGTCAGGGCTAAAACCTATCTCTCTGTAAAATATAAAAGAAATCATTCATCAAAAGTGGATGATTTTTTTATATTTGTCAAAAATCTAATCTTAGAATTAATGAAAAAAAATAAAGCCTTACTACTGTTATTATTAATTACCACATTAACTTTTGCCCAAAAGAAAGAAAAAGTAAAAGGATCTAAAACCGTAACTACTTCAATAAAACAAGTAGGAGACTTTGATATTCTTGAGGTTGACGATAATATCGAAGTTTACCTGGAGCGCGGAGAAAAAAATGAAGTAAAAATTGAAGCTGATGATAATTTACATGATATTATCGGAATGGATTTAAGAGGTAAAGCACTTCGTCTATATACTTCAAAACAATCTACTATTTTTAAGAAATTAACTGTTCATGTTACCTATACCAAGTCACTAACAAATGTAATTACCAGAAATGAAGCCATAATTTATGCTATTCAGGAACTACAACTGGATGATATTTCTTTTAATAGTTTCGATTATTCTAAATTATTTTTGAATGTAAATACAAAGAAATTCAATTTAACAGCTGATGATAAATCGAAAACCGAATTGAATTTAAAATCAGAAGAAGCCAGTTTACAGTTAAGTAAAAGTGCCTCGGTTAAAGCATTAGTGTCTGCAATAAAATTCAAGTGTGACTTATATCAAAAAGCAGTTGCCACGATTGAAGGTATTGCAGAAAAAGGAACCGTTCGTTTAGATAACAATTCGACTTTTACAGGAACAAAATTCACTATAAAAGAAGCCAACTTTACTGCTGAAAGTTCTGCCACAGGAACAGTATTGGCAGAAAATACAATTTCTCTGGCAATAGGTGATAAAGCTGAAGTTTCACTTTTAGGTAAAGCAAAAATAGAACTTACACGTTTTAGCGAAGAGGCTAAATTGATCAAAAAGATTAAATAAAAAGTTTCAGGTTTCAGGTTTCAGGTTTCACAAAATAAAAATTCCCAATCATAAACGATTGGGAATTTTTATTTTGGAGGTTTTTCAGAATTAACATTCCAACAACCTGAAACCTGAAACTAAATTTTTATTCTTTAGCAGCCAAATAACGTTCAGCGTCCAATGCAGCCATACAACCAGTCCCTGCAGCAGTAATTGCCTGACGATATACATGATCTGCAGCATCACCTGCAACAAAAACACCTGAAACATTTGTATTTGATGTTCCCGGAGTATTTACAATATATCCTGTTTCATCAAGTGTGATGTAGTCTTTAAAAATATCTGTATTTGGTTTGTGACCAATAGCTACAAAGAAACCTGTTGCCGGAATTTCAATAACTTCGGCAGTAGTTTTGTTTAAAGCTTTAATTGCGTGTACTACATTTCCATCACCTAAAACCTCAACAGTATCATGATTCAATAAAATCTCGATATTTTCAGTTTTACGAACACGTTCTTCCATGATTTTTGATGCTCTGAACTTTTCGCTTCTTACCAACATGGTTACTTTTTTACAAAGTTTTGATAAGTAATGTGCTTCTTCACAAGCAGAATCCCCTGCTCCAACGATTACAACTTCCTGATTACGGTAGAAAAACCCATCACAAACCGCACAAGCCGAAACTCCGCCACCCATTTGCAGATAATGCTGTTCTGATGGCAATCCTAAATATTTTGCCGTAGCTCCTGTAGAAATAATAACCGTTTCACAGTGTAATTCTATTTTATCATTAATCCAAACTTTATGAATATCTCCGGAAAAATCAACTTTTGTAGCCCATCCGTCACGAATGTCAGCCCCAAAACGTTTTGATTGCTCTTGTAATTGTATCATCATTTCAGGTCCTGTAACCCCATCAACATAACCCGGAAAATTTTCTACTTCATTTGTTGTAGTCAACTGACCCCCTGGCTGCATTCCCTGATATAAAACCGGGTTCATATTTGCTCTGGCAGCATAAATAGCAGCAGTATAACCTGCGGGACCGGAACCAATAATAAGGCATTTAATTTTTTCTATTGTATCTGACATAGTATGATTGTATTAATAAATTGATGGTGCAAAAGTAAGTTTTTATTGTTGGAAAAAAGAACTCAACTAATCAGTTTTTGCTATTCAAAAATAGAGAATAACGAATATTGTAGAAATAAAAAAATCCTTTCTGTAAAATACAGAAAGGATTTTGTCGGGGTGGCAGGATTCGAACCTGCGGCCTCCTGCTCCCAAAGCAGGCGCGATAACCGGGCTACGCTACACCCCGTAAGCGGGTGCAAATATATAACTATTTTTTGCTTATCCAAAACAATTTAAGAAATAAGAAATATTTTTAATTACATACATTATAATTACGAATCTCTAATCATCTTATGTATTTCAATTAACACGAAAAGAACTAAAAAATCTACCTCAGTATTAAAATGTTATTATATTTACAATTCAATAACATAATAGATTCTCTATGGAAAGTTTTCTTTTGGTTGCATTATTTTGTTTTTTAATCTACATTCTTAATACTTTCAAAGGTCGTTTTGACAATCTGGAAGACGATATTCAAAAACTTAGCAAAAAAATAGATCTTTTAAAAGGGATTGAAAAACCAGTGGAGAAACCTATAGCCCCTCCACCAGTTATAATTCCAAAGGAAGAAATTAAATTTGAAAAACCGCAAGAAGTTATACCACCTCCTGCTCCGCCTATTAAAAAAGAAACTCCTGAAATAAAAGCTGAGAAAATTGTTTTCTCAATGGATTCAGATAAAAATCCACAGGCTGTAACTCCTCCAAAAGTAGTTTCAAAACCTTATGTTCCCCCTGTTCCGGAAAAATCATTTTGGGAAAATTTCAAAGAGCAAAATCCGGATTTAGAGAAATTTATCGGAGAAAATCTAATCAACAAAATTGGAGTTTTAATCCTTGTTTTAGGAATTAGTTATTTTGTAAAATATGCCATCGATAAAGACTGGATAAACGAACCTGCCCGTGTTGGAATTGGAGTTTTATGCGGTGCACTTGTTATGGGAATTGCCCATAAACTACGTAAAAGTTACGCTGCTTTTAGCTCTGTAATTGTAGCAGGGGCAATTGCTATTTTCTATTTTACAATCGGAATCGCTTTTCACGATTATCATTTGTTCAATCAAACCGTTGCTTTTAGCATAATGGTTGTAATTACAGCCTTTAGTGCTTTAATATCATTATCTTACAATAGAATTGAATTAGCGGTTCTCTCTTTAATCGGAGGTTTTGCAGTCCCTTTTATGGTTAGTACCGGCGAAGGAAATTATGTTGTTTTATTTACCTATATCAGTATCCTAAATGTTGGAATTTTAGCTTTAGCTTACTATAAAAAATGGAATCTGGTAAATATCCTTTCATACATTTTTACTATTTTATTATATGGAGGATGGCTTTCGCAGGAATTACAAGCAGAAAAACCTCATTATCCAGGAGCATTAATCTTTGGATTTGTTTTCTACTTTATTTTTATCGTGATGAATATCATCAACAATATTAGAACAAAAGGAGAATTTTCGATAGCTCAATTAACAATTTTAGCCAGCAATACCTTTTTGTTTTATGCTGCCGGAATGGCAATTCTGGATAGTTATCATCCTGAATTACGAGGATTATTTACAACCATAATAGCATTACTTAATTTAGTATATGCCTGGTTTTTATATAAAAAATTCGGTTTGGATAAAAAAGCAGTATATCTTCTTATTGGCCTGACACTAACTTTTATAACACTTGCCATCCCGATTCAGTTTGAAGGCAATTATATTACTTTATTCTGGGCTGCAGAAGCCGTTTTATTATTATGGCTTTCGCAAAAATCAAAAATCAGCAGTTATCGTTTTGGTTCTGTAATCGTACATGCTCTTATGATAATCAGTCTGATAATGGATTGGAACAAGTATTATAATGGTGATGCGGTTTTAAACATTGTTCTTAATCCAATATTTACGACTGGTTTGTTCTCAGTAATTTCTCTGTTTGGCGTTTGGTATTTATTGAAGAACGAAATTGAAGGAGTTGAACTGTTCGGCATCCGATTTAATCCGGAAAAATATAAAAAATTTATTTTTGAATTAGGATTTGTAATTGGTTATCTGGTCGGAATATTTGAAGTTACCTATCAATCAAATTATGCCATTGCCAATCCAAGTTCTGCTGCAGCACTGCCTGTCGTATATCATTTAGTATTCTTTGCTTTGCTTGCAGGGTATTTGGCAAAAAAGAAAACCGAAACAGGATATCAGGGGGCAACATTAATTGCTGTAATCAATATTATTTTGTTTGCATTTTGGTTTACTTATTATTCATTTAGCGAACATACAGAAATTATGATTTTTGGCACAGGTAAGCCAATTGCTTTTTATCTTCATTACATTTCATTGCTTATTATTATTTATTTTGGATTCCTATTATATAAAATGAATTCAGAAAAACTGGTTTTCTCCATGTTCAGCAAAAAGTTTTTTGCCTGGACCGCCGCTTTTTTGGTAATTTATATTGCCAGCACAGAATTAATGATTCATGGACTTAAATTATTAAATTCGCCGGTAACTATAGACGAGATTCATCAAAGTGATTTATTCAAAATTGATAAACTTGACATTGGTTATATTCGCGAGACAATAGCCTTCGATAATATTGAAATCGCAAAAACAAAAATAATCAAAACTGGTTTTCCTGTTCTTTGGGGAATTTTGGCTTTTATATTTTTAATTATCGGAATAAAAAAACAAACAAAAATGCTCCGAATTATCGCCCTGGCTTTACTTGGATTAACCATTTTAAAATTATTTCTATACGACATCAGTAACATTTCTGAAACCGGAAAAATAATCTCTTTCATTCTTTTAGGAATTCTGATCCTGATTATTTCTTTCGTATATCAAAAAATTAAAGTCTTAGTTATTGATGAAAACAAGCCTGAAAAAACAAATGAAACTGAATAAACTTTTATTACTATTATTATTGACCAACATTTGTTTTGGTCAGTTTCAAACCACTGGAAAACTAAAAGAAGTATCGCAGAATGGTTTTCATGAAATCAGGCTGTCTCCTGAAATTCGCTCTTTCTCCAAACAGGATTTGAGCGACATCAGAATATTTAATTCTAAAGGAAACGAAATTCCGTACTTTATTCAAAACAGTACAAATAGTTCGTCTGATAGTTTTGAAGCATATACTATAGTTTCGAAAAAAACAGAACCGAAGAAAAACACTTCGATTATTATTACTGTTCCATCAACTAAAAACAATAATCAGTTATCGCTTTTTATTGCCAATTCTGATGTAGTAAAAAAATATTCGATTTCCGGAAGTAACGATCAGAATGAATGGTTCGGAATATCAGATTCACAGTCGTTATATGACCTGAACAGTACCACAGAATCAAGTGTCGTAAAAACCATTACGTATCCATTAAGTACATATAAGTATTTAAAAATAGATTTTGATGACAGAAAAACACTTCCTATCAATGTTTTAAAAGTTGGAAATTTCACTACAAATATCCAAACGCAAAGCCTTCAGGAAGTTATTCCAAAGAAATTAACGACAACCGAAATTCCTTCAAAAAAAGAAACAGAAATTCATATTGTTTTTGATGCACCGCAAATTATGAACCAACTGGTTTTTGAGATTTCAAAACCAACTTATTATAACCGAAAAGTCACTCTTTACAAAAAAATGAAACAGCAGGTAAATCGAAAATTTCAAATATATAATGAAGAAATAGCTTCTTTCGAATTAAATTCAAACGTAAAAAACAGCTTCACAATTCCTGAAATATTCGAAAAAGAGGTTTTTATAAAAATTGAAAATCAGGATAATCTTCCTTTGACCATTTCATCGGTTAAATTCAATCAGAAGCCAATTTCAATCATTGCAGATTTAAATGCAGGTGAAAATTATATTCTAAAAACCGGCAATAAAAATTTAATGCAGCCGGAATATGATATTTCAAATTTCAAAGACAATATAACTGCTTCTCTGCCACAAATCAGCATATATGAAGTGCATCATGCAACGCAAGCGAAAACTGAAATACAAAAGAGAGCGTTTTGGCAGCAATCCTGGTTTATGTGGATTTGTATCATCCTGGGAGGAATTACAATTTTATTCTTTACGGCAAGTTTGATAAAAGATTTAAAAAAGCAGCATTAGATTAAAAACCAAAATTCAAATGTCCTTTTAATTTTTTGAAAATTGAATTTTAAATTCTTCGTTTTTAAAACAAAAACAGAAGGAAATAGAAAGAAATTTCTTTACTAATTTTCTTTATCGCCAAGATTAAGACTTATCAAACACGCACCAAACAACGATTAACCGTAGTTTAGTAAATGTTAACAAAATAGATTTTCAGAAACCATAAATAATTGTATTTTTACGGTTCAAAATTTAGAAAATAAATGGGCAAAATCATTGCGATTGCTAATCAAAAAGGAGGCGTTGGAAAAACTACTACATCAGTAAACCTTGCTGCCTCATTAGGTGTTTTAGAAAAAAAAGTATTGTTGATCGATGCTGATCCTCAGGCAAATGCTACATCAGGACTTGGAATTGATGTGGAATCTGTTGAGATTGGAACCTACCAAATACTTGAACACAGCCACACTCCCAAAGAAACTATCATTCAATGTTCAGCTCCTAACGTTGATGTGATTCCGGCTCACATTGATCTTGTTGCCATTGAAATCGAGTTAGTCGACAAAGAGAATAGAGAATATATGCTTAAAAAAGCATTAGCAAGTGTAAAAGACGAATACGACTTTATCATTATTGATTGTGCTCCGTCGTTAGGCTTATTAACTTTAAATGCTTTAACAGCTGCTGATTCTGTGGTTATTCCTATTCAATGTGAATATTTTGCATTGGAAGGATTAGGTAAATTATTGAATACGATAAAAAGTATTCAAAAAATTCATAACCCTGATTTAGACATTGAAGGATTATTGCTGACTATGTATGATTCCAGATTACGTTTATCAAATCAGGTAGTTGAAGAAGTTCAAAAACACTTCAACGATATGGTTTTTGATACCGTTATTCAGCGAAATGTAAAATTAAGCGAGGCGCCAAGTTTTGGAGAAAGCATCATTAATTATGACGCAACCAGCAAAGGAGCAATCAATTACATTAATTTAGCTCAAGAAATTATAAAGAAAAACAGCAAATAGTTTTTATGACAAAAGCAATTAAAAAACAAGCCTTAGGAAGAGGATTATCAGCATTATTAAAAGATCCCGAAAACGACATTAAATCAGTAGACGATAAAAATGCTGACAAAGTTGTTGGAAATATTATTGAGCTTGAAATAAGTGCTATCGAAATAAATCCGTTTCAGCCAAGAAGCAATTTTAATGAAGAATCATTACGTGAATTAGCTACTTCTATCAAAGAACTTGGTGTGATTCAACCTATTACTGTTCGAAAATTAGACTTCAATAAATACCAGTTAATTTCAGGAGAGCGTCGTTTACGTGCATCAACTTTAGTTGGTTTAACTACTGTTCCTGCCTATATCCGTATAGCCAATGACAACGAATCATTGGTAATGGCGTTGGTTGAAAACATTCAGCGTCATGACTTAGATCCTATTGAAATTGCACTTTCGTACCAACGTTTGATTGACGAAATTCAACTGACTCAGGAACAAATGAGCGAACGTGTAGGTAAAAAACGTTCTACAATTGCCAATTATTTACGTCTTTTAAAACTGGATCCGATTATTCAAACAGGTATTCGTGATGGTTTTATCAGTATGGGCCACGGTAGAGCAATCATTAATATTGAAGATTTAGACGTTCAGACTGATATTTACCAAAAAATTGTCAGCCAAAATTTATCTGTACGTGAAACAGAAACTTTGGTAAAAAACTATCATGAAAGCCTAAAACCAAAAGCAGAAGGAAAAGCAAAAACAGATTCTTCATTTCTAGTTAAAGAAACACAAAAAAACACTTTCAATGATTATTTTGGTTCAAAAGTTGATATAAAAGTCGCTGGAAACGGAAAAGGAAAAATTACAATTCCGTTTAACTCAGAAGCTGACTTTAACAGAATTATAAAATTAATAAACGGATAGTGAATAAAATTGTCCCCATAAGTCTATTGTTCTTCTTTCTTGGAACCGTCTCTATTTTTGCCCAGGTAAAAAAAGACACGGTTTTAGTCGTAAAAGACACTACTGCATTACTAGAAATAGACCCGCTTACTCCTGCAAAAGCTGCTTTTTACTCGGCTATTTTACCAGGTCTTGGACAAACATACAATAAAAAGTACTGGAAAATTCCTTTAGTCTATGGTGCTATCGGAACGAGTCTGTATTTTTATCTGGACAGTAATAAAAAATATCACAGCTACAGGGATGAATACAAAAGAAGACTTGAAGGTTATGGTGTTGGTACAGGTGGAAAATACGATTATTTAGATGACAGCCGACTTATTGCCGGACAAAAATTCTATCAGCGAAATCGTGATTTATCAGCCTTATTTGTTGTTGGATTTTACGTTTTAAATATCATTGATGCCAATGTTGATGCTGCTTTGATTCAATTTAATGTCAATGAAAGATTATCTCTTCGTCCGGAAATTTACCCCTCGGATGTAACTTTTAAACCAAATGTTGGACTAACTTTTAATTACAACTTTTAAACAGCAGCTATTAATTCTGTTTAAATTAAAAAAATAAATATACAAAAATGAAAATTGCACTTTTAGGATACGGAAAAATGGGTCAGGTAATCGAAAGAATTGCTTTGGAAAGAGGTCATGAAATTGTTTTGAAAAAAGACGAATTCAATACTTATGACGGACTTTCTACAGCTGATGTTGCTATCGATTTTAGTGTTCCTACAGCAGCCGTAGCTAATATTTCGAGTTGTTTTCATGCCAATGTCCCGGTAGTTTCAGGAACAACAGGATGGTTAGAGCATTATAATGAAATGGAAGCGCTTTGCAACGAAAAACAAGGTGGTTTTATATCCAGTTCAAATTTTAGTTTAGGCGTTAATATTTTCTTTGAACTAAATGAATATCTGGCCAAAATTATGGCTCAGTTTGATTCCTATAAAGTATCAATGGAAGAAATTCACCATACTCAAAAATTAGATGCTCCCAGTGGGACTGCAATTTCTTTAGCAAAAGGAGTAATCGAAAATAGTGCCTATGCAAAATGGACTATGGAAAAAGCAAATTCAAACGAAATTCATATTGAAGCTAAAAGAATTGGTGACGTACCCGGAACTCACACAGTAACTTACGACTCTGCAGTTGACAGTATAGAATTAAAACATACTGCCCATAATCGCGAAGGTTTTGCCTTAGGTGCAGTTATTGCAGCCGAATGGTTAGCCGGTAAAAAAGGAATCTATACGATGAAAGATGTTTTAAACCTTGAATCTAAATAAAAACTCAAAAATAATATTCTGGAATTTCAGAACTAAAATATAAAATTATGACACTTTATCATTGGTTTGTTTTTTTCTTGGCTATACAAGTAATCCATTTTCTGGGAACCTGGAAATTATATCAGGCAGCTGGCAGAAAATCCTGGGAAGCCGCAATTCCTGTGTATAATTCAATTATTTTAATGAAAATTATTGGAAGACCAACCTGGTGGACAATACTACTGTTTATCCCAATTATCAATCTTATTATGTTTCCGGTTGTTTGGGTAGAAACCTTAAGAACATTCGGAAAAAAATCTACATTAGATACTATTTTAGGAATTTTCACTTTAGGGTTTTATATTTATTATGTAAACTATACTCAAAAATTAGAGTATAATGCCGACAGAAAATTAACTCCTGAAAACAGAACTGCTGATACAGTAAGTTCATTGCTTTTTGCTATAATCGTAGCAACATTGGTACACACTTATATAGTACAGCCTTTTACAATTCCGACCTCTTCGTTAGAAAAATCGCTATTAATTGGGGATTTCTTATTTGTTAGTAAAGTAAACTATGGCCCAAGAGTTCCTATGACAACTATTGCATTACCAATGGTTCATGATTCGATCCCTTTGACTAAAAGAAAATCTTACTTAAGCTGGCCACAACTGCCTTATTTCAGATTGCCGGCTTTAGAAAAAATCAAAAACAATGACATCGTAGTCTTTAACTGGCCAGTAGATACAGTACATTACTTTTTTGAACCAAAAGGAAGACCAGGTGTAATAAAACCTATAGACAAAAAATCAAATTATGTAAAAAGATGTGTAGGTATTCCTGGTGACAGCCTGTCTATAAAAGATAGTTATGTTTTTATTAATGGAAAAAAATTAATTTTGCCTGAAAGAGCAAAACCACAATATTCATATGCCGTTGCATTAGATGGTAAAACTCCAATCGATTTTGAACCGCTTTTAAAAGAACTTAACGTAAATCTTGTTGACGTTTTGGGATTCAAAGACCAGGAAAAAAGAGATACATTATATTTTGCAGCATTAACAGATGCCAGTGCCGAGCGTTTAAGAAATACTCCCGGGGTTACAAATGTAAAAAGACAAATCTCTAAAGGAGATGACAATGCTATTTTTCCACATATTAACAAATGGAACCAGGATAATTTTGGTCCGATCTATATTCCGGAAGCAGGAAAAACAGTTGCCCTTACAAATGAATCACTTCCTTTTTACAAAGAAATAATAACAAATTACGAAGGAAACACATTACAGTTGGATGGCTCTAAATTTTTGATAAATGGAAAACCAACTACTACTTACACCTTCAAACAAAACTATTATTGGATGATGGGTGACAACCGCCATAATTCTGAAGATAGCCGTTATTGGGGATACGTTCCTGAAAATCATATCGTAGGAAAACCGGTTTTCATCTGGATGAGTTGGGACACAAACGGAAAAGGTATCAATAAAATTCGCTGGGACAGGGTTTTTACAACTGTTGACGGCGAAGGTCAACCTCAATCCTATTTCAAATATTTTCTGATTCTTTTAGCAGCATTTTTTGTTGGGGAATATTTTTGGAAAAAAAGAAAAGAAAGCAAACAATAAACAGTCAAACGTTTAAAGCCTAAAGTCATAAAGTCAAGTATAAAATCTTGTTTTTATGGCTTTTGGCTTTTGATCTTATAAAACTTTAGACACATATGAACTCGTTATTACTCCCTACCTATTTCCCTTCGATCAGCCACTTTGCAGTTATGGCACAATCTGAGAATATCACTTTTGAAATAGAGGATAATTTCCAAAAACAAACTAACAGAAACCGTACTTATATTTACAGCCCAAACGGAATACAACTTTTAAACATTCCTGTAAAACATTCAAAAACAGCTCATCAAAAAACTAAAGATGTTTTAATTGAAAACGAATTTGACTGGCAAAAACAACACTTCAAATCATTGGAAGCAGCCTATAGAAGTTCCCCTTTTTTTGAATTTTTTGAAGATGATATTGTTCCTGTTTTCGAAAAAAAACATACTTTTTTAATGGATTTAAATATGGAGGTTTTAGACATTGTTACCAACTGTTTAAGAATGAAATTTGAATTTCATAAAACAACAGAATATTTCCCTGTCCCGGAAAACGTTTCGGACTTCAGATATTTGGCCAATGGAAAAAAAGATGCTAATTCATTCGAAAAATACACTCAGGTTTTTGATGATAAACACGGATTTATAAACAATTTGAGTGTTTTAGATTTACTTTTTAATGAGGGTAAATTTGCTATGGATTATCTTAAAAATCAAAAGATAATTTAATTTATTCGATAGAAAGCCTCGCCATGATTGGATAATGATCTGAATTTTCGAAATCAGAAAAACTTTCAAATTGTTTTACTTTCATTTTACTGTCTGTAAAAATATAATCAATTCTCGCCGGATAATAGCGGAATTTATATGTTGCTCCAAAACCTTTCCCGGCTTCTTCGAAGGTATCTTTCAGTTTTCCTTTTATGCTTCGATACACATATGAAAATGGACTATTATTCATATCTCCACAAATAATAATTGGATTTTTACATTGCTTTATATTTTCCTTAAAGATTTCCGCCTGTTCCTGCTGCTGCCTGAATCCTTTACTTATTCTGTTATAAATAAGTTGTGATTTTTGTTGATTAACATTATCAATATCATTTGAAATTTCATTTACATCAGGAGAAATCTTAATGGACTGCAAGTGCATGTTATAAACACGTATAATGTCTTTTCCTCGCTTTATATCGGCATAAATCACATTATTATCTGACTTGGGAAAAACAATATTTCCTTCATATATAATAGGAAATTTCGAAAAAATAGCCTGCCCGGTCTTTATCTGGTTTCCATCAATAAAAATATAACGATGCGGATAAACTTTTAAATCAAGATGAGCTGAATTGGAATATTCCTGAATACAAAGAATATCAGGATCTTTTTCATCTATAAAAGCTTTAATATTTGACGGTATGTCATCTCGATCTAACCATTTAAAAACATTAAAAAGACGTACATTATAACTCATTACTGAAAAATCTTTTTCGTCTTCTATATATTCTTTACCTGTTATTTTATAGAATTTATTAATAAATGTAATACCTGTCAGCAGAACCAGACCAGACAAAATAAGGCGCTTTTTAAACTGAATCGCCCAATAAATAAAGAACATTCCGTTTAGCACAAAAAAGGCCGGCATAAAGAGTGTTAATACCGAAAGCAGAGGAAAACTTTTGGGCGCTAAAAATGGCAAAATATAGATACTAAAAGTCAATACAGTCAGTATTATATTCAAAAAGAACATTATTTTATTAAACCACGACAGGTTCTTCATATTGTCTTAATTACCGGATTATTTTCCTGCTTTGAACAAAAATTCCTTTTCTTCTTTTGTCAGACAATCATAACCAGATTGGCTAATCTTGTCTAAAATTTCATCAATTTGCTGTTGCGTTTTATCTTTCGTAACAATTCTTGATGTGGTTGTCTGTGTAGGTTTTTTATAATTTTTATGAACTTTTTTGAAAGGGGGTGTTGGTGATTTTTTAAATAAATTTATAAAGAAATCTAATATTTTAGAAACTATTAAGCTCAAATCTGTTCCATTTTGGAGCAATTTAATAAAAATAAAGCCAAAAACAGCTCCTGCCAGATGTGAAATATGTCCACCCATATTACCCAACCTCAACTGCATCAAATCTAAAATTAAAATTACTGCTGTAATATGCCATAATTTTACATTTCCAATCAATAGCAATCGAACATTCATTAAGGGCTGATAAGTAGTCGTAGCTACTAAAATTGCCATAATTGCAGCTGAAGCACCAACAATAGAGGCTGAATAATTTAGAAAATAATAACTCAAAGCAAATACAGCCCCGGAAAAAATAGCAGCTAAAATATACAATCCTAAATATTGCTTTTGGGTAAAAAAGGTTAAAAATAACTGGCTTGCAAAATTTAAAACCATCATATTAAACAACAAATGCAAAAATCCGTCATGAAAGAATGCATATGTTAAAAATGTCCAGGGTTTAAATAAGAAAACTGTAGGATCAGACGACAAGGCCAACCAATTTGGAAAATCAAACTGGCCAATAGAAAATTGATAAAAAAATAGCGAAATCAAGAAACAAGCAATGTTCCAAAAAATAACACGTATCGCGATGCCTCCTAATTTATATTGCAGTTTTAAATCGTCCAGAATATTCATAAAAGCTTTCTTTGGTTTTATTATTGATTACTTAAAGTTAAAAATTAATTCCAACGATTATTATTAAACTGGTTCTTTTTCCAATACCACATAATTAAAAAACCAAATAAAGCACCGCCAATATGAGCATAATGAGCTATTCCGGACTCAATCCCCATAAGAGAATTTCCAAAAATACCAAAGAATCCATCAAACAACAACATATAAATTGGAACAAAATATTTTGCTTTTATTGGAATCGGTATAAACATTATACCTAATTCTGCATTAGGGAACATAAAAGTAAAAGCAACTAATAATCCATAAATAGCTCCAGAAGCCCCAACAACAGTACCAAAGTAAGCCCCTGTAAAACGCTGATATTGAGATACGCTCAAAATATCTTGCCATCTTGAGTCAATCTTTCCCTCACTTAAAATCTGCAAAATGTCAGTTCTATTTAATCCACTGGATTCCAAAATATGTAAACCATCCTGATAAAAATAATAATTAACTGCAAAGTTCACCAAAGCTGCACCTAATCCGCATGAAATATAGAAAAATAAAAATTTCTTTCCTCCCCAAAAATGTTCCAGCGTAGAACCAAACGAATATAAAGCAAACATATTAAATGCAATATGAGCAAATCCACCATGCATAAACATATGGGTAATAGGCTGCCAAATTTGAAATCCGGGATTTTGAGGAAAAAAAAGCGCAAAATACTCATAAGAAACAGGTACTAACTGTGCGCCAATAAAAAATATAATATTGATTATCAATAATTGTTTTACTACGGGAGTCATATTCATCATAAGGCAAACTTTTTATCTATATCTTCAACACGCATGGTGATGAAAGTTGGTTTTTGAAAAGGTGAAATATTCGGATCTTTACAGGCAAACAAACCGTTTACTAAATTATCCTGTTCTTTTTCGGTTAAATAAGATCCGGTTTTAACCGCTAAACTTTTTGCCATCGATTTGGCAATAGTATCATTCTGACTATAACTGCTTGCCGGAATTCCGTCCTGCAGATCACTTAATAATTGTTCAATTACAAGAGAAACTTCGCTTTCAGTAATATTTACGGGAATCCCGGAAATCACAACATGATCTGTCTGAACATCTTCAAAAACAAAACCTGTTGTTTCCAGTGAAGGTTTCAATTCTTCAATTAATTCCATTTCGACAGAGGTATAAAACAAATTCAAAGGGAATAACAATTGTTGGCTTGAAGCCTGATTTACCGTCATATTCAGTAAGAATTGCTCATACAAAATACGTTGATGTGCACGCTGCTGATCAACAATTACCATTCCTGATTTGATAGGCGAAACAATATATTTTTTATGAATCTGATATGTTTTCTGAATCGCCTGATCTACATCTTCATCATTAAACAACGACGAAGTTACTTCTTCATTTTCAAATGTAAAAGGTGAACTTTCTATACTATCGGTTTCCAGACCAATATATAAACTTTCCCAACTGGCTGTTGGCTCAACCCTTTTAGAATAACCTGAATAAGAACCGGAACCCGAACTTGAGGCAGAACCTGACTTGGAATAATGCTGATTTGTTTTATCATCCGTAAATGGATTAAAAGTTCCATCAACCTGTATCGTCGGAGTTTCACCTTCCAGATCTTTATAATGATATGGTGTATCTAAATTAGCATCACGATCAAAATCTAAAACAGGTGCAACATTAAATTGTCCTAAACTATGTTTGATTGAGGCTCTTAAAATAGCGTATAAAGCTTGTTCATCATCAAACTTGATTTCTGTTTTTGTCGGATGGATGTTGATATCAATTGTATTTGGCGGAACCTGAAGATATAAGAAATAACTAGGCTGACAACCATCTTTTAATAGTCCGTCATATGCAGCCATAACAGCATGATGCAAATAGCCGCTTTTTATAAAACGATCGTTTACAAAGAAAAACTGTTCTCCCCTGTTTTTTTTGGAAAATTCGGGTTTACAAACAAATCCCTGAATACTGATAATTTCTGTTTCTTCGTTTACAGGAACTAATTTCTCATTCGTTTTCCCTGAAAAAATACCAACAATTCGCTGACGAAAATTAGAAATTGGCAAATTATACATTTCACTTCCATTATGATAAAAAGTAAAATGAATATTCGGATGTGCCAAAGCTACACGTTGAAACTCATCCATAACATGGCGAAATTCGACTGTATCCGACTTTAAAAAGTTACGTCTGGCCGGAATATTAAAAAATAAATTTTTAACGGCAAACGAAGTCCCTTTTGGTAAAACCGCAACTTCCTGAGATATAAATTTACTTCCTTCAATAACGATGTGCGTTCCCAGTTCTTCCTGATCCTGTTTGGTTTTCATTTCCATATGGGCAATCGCAGCAATAGATGCTAATGCTTCTCCGCGGAAACCTTTTGTATGAAGCGAAAACAGATCTTCGGCCTGACGTATTTTTGAGGTCGCATGACGTTCAAAACACATACGGGCATCAGTAACACTCATTCCTAAACCATTATCAATAACCTGAACTAATGATTTTCCGGCATCTTTTATAATCAATTTAATGTCGGTAGCTTTTGCATCCACGGCATTTTCCAACAATTCTTTTACAACTGAAGCGGGTCTTTGAACCACCTCTCCAGCGGCAATTTGATTAGCAACATGATCAGGAAGTAATTGAATGATACTCGACATTAAAAAATTTAAGTTTTAAGGTTTAATCTTTAATTCAACGTATTGTAAAATCTCAGATATATACTATTATTATGTTTCTGTTTTTAAAACAAAGATGTACAAATTTAATGAATTTCTATCGGGTTTTAGAATTTCATCAGTCATAAAAAAAACAAAAAACCTATACTATTTTTACACAGTACAGGTTTTAGTATTTTTAAAACAATTGTGTTTTATTCGTTCTCTATTTTTACAGGAGTTTCCTCAATCTGAATTGCACCGGAAGACAGCAAAGGCTGAATAAACGGATGTGACATGGAAGCCTGTTGACGAATATATGCCATTTTTATAGCAGCGATAGCCGCTTCGGTTCCTTTGTTTCCATGAATCCCTCCACTTCTGTCAATAGATTGCTGCATATTATTATCGGTAAGTACACAAAAAATAACAGGAATGTCGGTTTGAACATTCAAATCTTTGATTCCTTGTGTAACCCCTTCACATACAAAATCAAAATGTTTGGTTTGTCCCTGAATTACACATCCAATAACAATAACTGCATCAACATTTTGCGTTTGCAACATTTTTTTTGCACCATAAATCAATTCAAAACTTCCCGGGACATTCCAACGGATAATTTGTTGAGCAGGAACTTCGCAATCTATTAATGCATCGAAAGCGCCATTATAAAGTCCTTCGGTTATGGTTTCATTCCATTCAGAAACAACAATCCCAAATCGAAAGTCTTTCGCATTTGGGATTGTGTTTTTATCGTATTCTGATAAATTTTTATTTTCAGTAGCCATCTTTATATTTTAGATTTTAGAGTATAGATTTCAGATTGCTAAAATACGAATCTAAAATCTAAAATCTGAACTCTATAAATTTTATTATTGCGCTAATCCAATCAATACATCAACAGAAGCTGCTTCTGGAGTTCCATCGAAGTTTTCTTTAATATCTGTAAAATATTTCAAAGCATCTTCTTTCTGACCTAAAGCTAAAGCAGTTTTACCGGCTTTTAGCAAGAAACGAGGCGTTGTAAAATCATTTTTGTTAGATTCAGCAGCTTTTACATAATAGTCTAAAGCTTCTTTTTGTTGGTTTTTTTGAGAGTAAGCATCTCCAATTGCACCTTTTGCCAAAGCACTTAAAATCAAATCCTCAGATTTAAATTCTCCTAAATATTTAATTGCTTCATCAAATTTACCAGTATTCAAATATGCCATACCAGCATAATAGTTTGCTAAATTTCCGGCATCTGTTCCTGAATATTGGTCAGCAATCTGAACGAATCCGAATTTCCCTTCAGAACCATTCAAAGCCAATTTATATAATGAATCGCTTGCCACACCTTCAGTTGCTTGCTTAAAATTTTGCTGAGCAACAAACATTTCGTTTGCAGCCTCATCTTGTTTTGGAGTTTCAATAAATTTTTGGTAAGCCAAATATCCAATAGTGGCAATCGCAATACCAGCAACTAAACCAATAATGATTTTTTGATTTTTAGCCACCCAATCCTCAGTTTTTGAAGCAGTCTCATCTAATTTTGAAAAAACACCAGCTGTTGTACTGTCTTTTTCGTCAATAATTACCTGTTGCTCTTCATTTACTTCTTTAACTTCCTTTTCCTTTGGTGTCTTATATCCTCTTTTATTGTAAGTAGCCATTTAAAATTAATTTAGTGAACGGCAAAAATAAAATTTTTATTGAAACCGACGTAAAAAAAATCAATTTTATATCTATTTTAAAAAAAATAATTTCAATAATCGTAACTCCTTTCCTTTCAGGCGTAAAATAATTCATCCTGAAACACGCTAAAAGCCTTTTATATCGATATTTTTCAATAATTTGCACCCTCTAATTTTTGATGTTCCAAAAACATTGAATTTTATCATTACAGCTCCTTAAAAATGCATTTAAACAAGATTTCTTTATTCAATTATAAAAATTTTTCCGAAGTCAGCTTTGATTTCGACCGCAAGATCAATTGTTTTGTCGGCAAAAACGGAATTGGCAAAACCAATGTGCTCGATGCAATCTATCATTTAGCGTACGGAAAAAGTTATTTTAATCCATTGGCAGTTCAAAATATCAAACACGGAGAAGAGTTTTTTGTAATTGATGCGGAATTAGAAAAAAATGACAGAATGGAGCAGATTGTCTGCAGTTTAAAAAAAGGACAGAAAAAAGTACTAAAAAGAAACGGTAAGGCTTACGATAAATTTTCAGACCATATCGGATTTATTCCACTTGTAATTATTTCTCCGGCTGATCGTGATTTAATTGTTGAAGGAAGCGAAACACGCCGTAAATTCATGGACAGCGTAATCTCACAACTAGATTCGACTTATTTACATCAGCTTATTCAATATCAAAAAGTAATTGTACAGCGAAATGCGCTGCTGAAATATTTTGCTCTGAACCACACTTTTGACAACGACACTTTATCTATATATAATGAACAATTAAATGTTTTTGGGAAATCGATTTTCGAAAAAAGAAAAGAATTCCTGGAACAATTCATACCTATATTTAATATCCATCACCAAGCGATAACAGGATCTGAAGAAACGGTGCAATTGGTTTACGAAAGTCATTTATTCGAAAAAGATCTATTGACTCTTTTAGAAGAAAGTATCAATAAGGACCGTGCATTACATTATACAACTTCAGGTATCCATAAAGATGATTTGTCTTTTGAAATTGATTCACATCCAATAAAAAAATTCGGATCACAAGGTCAGCAAAAATCATTTTTGATAGCCTTAAAATTGGCTCAGTTTGAATTTCTGAAAAAACAAAGCGGTGTAAAACCACTTTTACTTTTTGATGATATTTTTGACAAATTAGACGAAACCCGTGTTTCTAAAATTATCGAAATGGTAAATAGTGAAACTTTCGGACAGCTTTTTATTTCAGACACGCATCCGGAACGTACAGAAACGATTGTAAAATCGACACATCAGAGTTATAAAATATTTAATTTGTGATTTTTTTCGCCACGAATTACACAAATTATCACTAATTTTTTTTCTGTTCAGTTTGTTGATGAATTCTCTGAAATAAATTTTTAACAAGCCTTAATTTGTGTAAATTAGTACAATTCACGACAAACTTAACACCTCTCCTAAAAGAGAAATTATTAATTTAGCGGAAGAAATTAAAAATAACTGCAATAAATACCGAAATATGCTAACGAAAGAATCATTGCAATTTTTAGACGATTTAAAAGCCAACAACAACAGAGACTGGTTTCAGGATAATAAAAAACGATACGAAATCTTCAAAAAAGATTATCACCAATTGGTGAGTGATTTTCTGGATGTGATGAAGCCATTAGATCCTTCATTAGAATTGCTTGAAGTTAAAAACTGTACGTTTAGAATCAACCGTGATATTCGATTTTCTAAAGATAAATCTCCTTACAAAGCACATTTAGGTATTTGGATATCCGGTGGCATTAAAGGTTTAAATCGTGCAGGATATTATGTGCATATAGAAAAAGGTGCCAGTTTTATTGCCGGAGGATTTTACTCTCCTGAACCTGATGATTTAAAAAAAGTACGTAAAGAGATTGCATTTTTCCATGAGGACTTAGAAGAAATTTTAGGTAATAAAAACTTTAAAAAAGAATTTGGAAACTTAGATATAAACGAAAATAATTCGCTTAAAAATCCACCTCGGGGTTATGAAAAAGAGCATCCTGCAATTGAATTTTTAAAATTAAAAAGTTTTATTGCTACTCAAAAATATGACATTAAAGAAGTGACTCAAAAAGATTTTGTTGCTAAAATGAGCCAGAAATTAATTGCATTGAAACCTTTAAACGAATTCATAAACCGTGCTTTAGACACTGATGAACTTTAAAATTTTCCGCCACGAATTTCACTAATTAATTTGAGTGAATTCGTGATATTCGTGGCAAAAAACATATTTTTATTTACGAAAAAGTAAATTAAGTTTGCCAAATGAAAAAAAGAAAAATACTTTTTTTAGGAGAATCCTACCGCGCTGATGCTATAACGTGGATAAAAGGGTTGAAAGAATTTGGCGATTTTGAAATTATAACCTGGGAACTTAAAACTCCAAATAACACAAAACTCAACCGTTTCAAACGGATTGCAGAATATTTCTTTTCTCCAATTGCTATTCGCAAAATCATTCGACAGGAAAAACCAGATATGGTTATTGCCGAAAGGACAACCAGTTACGGTTTCTTAGCTGCTTTGTCCGGCGGAAAAACTATTGCGATTGCACAGCAAGGAAGAACTGATTTATGGCCTGAAGGTTCGGTTTTATTGCCTTTTAAGAAATTCATTCAGAAATATGCTTTCAAAAAAGCATATTTAATTCATGCCTGGGGACCTGTAATGACGATTTCGATGAAGGAAATTGGCGTTGATATGAGTAAAGTTTTGGTTTTGCCAAAAGGAATTGATTTATCGCTTTTCACTCCTTTCATCAACAATTCAAACAAAATTGAAGCTATTGTCACCCGTTCTCTTCAACCAGAATACCGACATGATTCAATTTTAAAAGCCTTTTCTATTTTAAACCAAAAAGGAATTGATTTTTTGTTGACTATTGTTGGTGACGGAACAAGATTACAGCATTTAAAAGATTTAGCCAAAGATTTACAAATAGAAACTAAAGTGATTTTTACAGGAAGAATTCCGAATACGGAACTTCCAAAATTATTACAACAATCGAATATTTATATTAGCATGCCAATTACCGAAGGTGTTTCGGCCTCTTTATTTGAAGCAATGGCCTGCAATTGTTATCCGGTAGTTTCTGATATCCCGGGAAATCAGAGTTGGATAAAACATCGGGAAAATGGACAATTAATAGAAATAGATAATATCGAAATGCTTGCCGAAGAACTCATTTGGTCTTTTGAAAATCCTGAATCTCGAAATCAGGCGATTCTTCAAAACCGAAAATTTGTGGAAGAAAATGCTAATTATGATATTAATATGAAGATTATTGCGGATAAGTATCATGAGTTACTGGATCAGCGAAATTTTTAATGCCTTATACTTTTTAAATTTAAATCTCTATTATTTTAGAAAATCAACAAAAACTAAATTTAGAAAATCCTTAGTTTAGATTTTATCTAAAAACTAAACTAACTCAGGTATATTTATTCAAAACCGAACTCAAATAAATTATAATCCTTACTTTTGATTTCAGAATCAATTCTTCAAAAAGCCCTTTTATTTATGGAAATCCAATCCAATTTTTCTTTAAAAAACTACAATACTTTTGGCATTGAAGCCAAGGCAAAACAATTTGTTGCAGTACATTCGGTTGCCGAATTAAAAACTATTTTAGAAGAAAACAAAAACCAGAAAAAATTTGTTTTAGGCGGCGGAAGTAATATGCTTTTAACGAAAGATATTGATGCTTTGGTGATTCATATTGATTTAAAAGGCAAGAAAATTATTCAAGAAAACGATGATTTTGTCTGGGTTGAAAGTCAGGCCGGCGAAATATGGCACGCCTTTGTTCTTTGGACAATCGACAATAATTTTGGAGGTTTAGAAAACATGTCCCTAATTCCCGGGAACGTTGGTACAACTCCGGTTCAGAATATTGGCGCATACGGAACCGAAATAAAAGATACGTTTGTCTCTTGTGAAGCTATGAATATTGAATCTCAGGAAATAAAAACTTTCACTAATGCAGAATGTAATTTTGGTTATCGGGAAAGTATTTTCAAACATGAAGTTAAAGACCAATATATTATCACTTCGGTAATTTATAAACTGACAAAACGAAATCATAAAATCAATACTTCTTACGGAGATATTTTGGCTGAATTATCCAAAAATAACATTTCTGTCCCAACTCTAAAAGATGTAAGCAATGCTGTAATTACAATCAGACAAAGCAAATTACCGGATCCTAAAGAATTAGGAAACAGCGGAAGTTTTTTTAAAAATCCTATTTTATTAAAATCAGATTTCGAGAAAATCCACCAGAAATTTCCTGAAATGAAATATTATGAAGTTTCAGAAACCGAAGTAAAAGTTCCGGCAGGCTGGTTAATCGAGCAAGCCGGTTTTAAAGGAAAACGTTTTGGTGATGCCGGCGTTCATAAAAATCAGGCTTTGGTTTTGGTAAATTATGGAAATGCGACCGGGCAGGAAATTTTAGCGGTTTCAAAAGATGTCCAGGATACCGTTTTCAAAACTTTTGGTATTCACATTGAGGCTGAAGTAAATGTGATTTAAAACACGAAACATCTCAATTCCGCATGGTGGAACAAACCATAAAATCATCATTATTTTTCAAATAAATTGAACCAAAACCTTTCCATAAAAATAACAAATCCAGATGACGAAAAAGTTCTGGCAATCATAGAAGAATTGTCAGCAAATCTTTATCTTCGTTTTGGAAGCGACGGAAAGAATTCTTTTGCAGATTGGCAATACGACAATTCAAAATTTATTTTTGTTATAGCTGAAATCGATAATGAAATTGTGGGTTGTGGAGCGATCAGACCAATTGACAAAAATATTGGTGAAGTCAAACGAATGTATTCTAAATTTCCCGGAAAGAGAATCGGACAAACAATTTTGTCTTTTTTAGAAAACAAAGCAAAAGCAATCGGTTATAGTGATTTGGTTTTAGAAACGCGGGTAAAAAATCGGGAAGCCATCCAATTTTACCAAAAACAAGAATACAAAGTAATTCCGAATTACGGAAAATATACAGATCGACCTGAAGCCATATGTTTTGGGAAATCTTTGAAATAAAATTCATAAAAATGTATACACCTGAAATATATAAAAATGAAGATCCGGAATCTATCAGAACTTTTTTGAAAGAAAATAGTTTTGGAATTCTGATTAATCAGACTCACGGAAAATTATGTGCTACGCATATTCCGATAGAACTTGAAATCAATGCTGACGGAAAAGAAATTCTACAGGGACATATTTCAAAATTAAATCCACAAGCAGAAGGTTTTGCAGAAAACGATCAGGTTTTAGTTGTATTTTCAGGTCCGCATAGCTATATTTCTTCTTCCTGGTATGATCACGAAAATGTCCCGACCTGGAATTATATAGCCGTACATGTTTACGGCCGTATAAAAATTACAGATGAAACAGCTACTATTGAATCACTTAAGAAATTAGTTGATAAATATGAGGCTAACTCAGAAAATCCGGTTCGTGTTGAGAATTTATCAGCAAAAACAATGCGTGAAGCAAGAGGAATAATTGGTTTTGAGATTGAAATTGATGAAATTCAGGCAACAAAAAAACTGTCTCAAAACAGAGACGATCATAATTATAAGAATGTAATTTCGGAGTTGGAAAAGACAGAAAACACCCAGGCCATTGCTATTGCAAAAGAAATGTCGAAATGCCGAAAGTAAATTGGTTTTATACATTGAAAATTAGGAATTCATAATTACCTTTGCACTCGCAAGATTCAGAGATTAATAGCCATTAAATAAAACAAATGCTTATATACATATTTTACTCTTTTATTGTTATTGTCGTTATTCAACTTTCTTATTATCTGGGAGTTTTTGGAAAATTTGCTTTTGGGAAACCACAAAGTATTGTTCCGAAAAATTTTCCTGTTTCTGTAATTGTTTGTGCAAAAAATGAAGAAGAGAATGTAAAAAAATACATTCCGTTATTAGCTGAGCAAAATTACCCTGATTTTGAAATTGTTTTAATTGACGATGCATCCAGTGATGAAACCTTAGAGGTTTTTGAACAATTTGAAAAAGAATATTCAAACATTCGTTTAGTAAAAGTGGAGAATAACGAAGCTTTTTGGGGCAATAAAAAATATGCTTTAACATTAGGTATCAAAGCTTCCAAAAAAGATTATCTATTATTTACTGATGCAGATTGTTATCCAACATCAAAAGACTGGATTACAGCGATGACTTCTCAGTTCACTATGAACAAAACCATTGTTTTGGGTTATGGCGGTTATGAAAAAACAGAGCGTTCATTTCTAAATAAAATCATTCGTTTTGAAACTGTATTGACAGCGGTGCAATATTTTTCCTGGGCAAAATTAGGCGCTCCATATATGGGAGTAGGACGAAATTTAGCTTATAAACGAGATGAATTTTTTAATGTAAATGGTTTTATTGATCATATTCAGGTTCGTTCCGGCGATGATGATTTATTCATAAACCAAGCTGCAAATAAATCTAACACTACCATCTCTTATGCGCCTGAAAGCTTTACTTATTCAAAGCCAAAAGTGACATATAAAGAATGGTTTACTCAAAAAAGAAGACATATTTCTACTGCAGAACATTACAAGTTTTTTGACAAATTGCAATTAGGACTTTTCTTCTGTTCACAATTATTTTTCTTTTTATTAGTTATTATTTTATTGGCTTTCCAATTTCAATGGATTGCTGTACTGGCTATTTTTGCAACTCGCTATACGGTTGCCTGGACTGTAATTGGGTTCTCTGCCGGAAAATTAAAAGAAAATGATCTTAAAATTTGGTTTCCGATTGTAGAAATCATACTTATGTTAACTCAAATTAATATCTTTATAACTAATACCTTTTCAAAACCTGTACATTGGAAATAAATTCTAAAATAGAAAAAGCAAAAAAAGGCGATCAGATTGCCTTTACTTTTTTATTAGATTTTTACTGGAATGAAGTGTACGGTTTTATGTTAAAACGTACCGAAAACGAAACCATAGCTGAAGATATCACTATTGAAACTTTCTCAAAAGCATTCGATAAAATAGCAAGTTATAATTCTGAATTTCAATTCAACACCTGGTTGATTGCAATAGCAAAAAACGTTTATATTGATTTGTTGCGTAAAAAGAAAACCAATCTTTTTGTCGAAATAACTGATTCCGAAGATCAACAGGCATACAATGTTGCCGATACTACCCTGTCTGCTGAAGATGCTTTAATCAATGAGCAGAATCTTTCTCGTTTACTACAGTGTATTAAAGAATTAAAACCACATTATCAGGAAGTAATTCAGTTACGTTACTTTCAGGAGATGACTTATCAGGAAATTGCGCTCAAAATTAATGAGCCTCTAAGCAATGTAAAAATAAAACTGCTTCGTGCTAAAAAATTATTAGCAGAAATCATCGAGCGTAACAGATAATTTTATATCTTTAATAAAAGAATAAAATATCCCTATCTTTATTCTTAAAAAAATAAATATTTCTCATACCAAAGTTCTTTTGTTTTCGTTATTTAGTTAAAACTAAAACCTTTATTGCTTATGATTTAATGTTACTTAACCTTTTAAATCCATTAACTATGTCTAAATTAAGCATCTATGAAACCAAGTGGACCGACCTTGTTTTCGAAAACAAAAACAAAGAATACGGCGCGTACCAATTACGCCAGGAGAGTTCTAAAAATTCAATTACAGCGCTATTCACGAGTTTGTTGATTATAGCTGCTTTAGGAAGTGCGTCAATGCTGATTAGTAAATTGATACCACATGAAATTATTGAACCGACAATAGTTTCATGCCCAATTACGCCGATCAATTTAACTCCTGATTTAGTAAAACCAGCAGAACCTGAACCAATTGCACCTCCGCAACAAAGCGAACCTGCAGCACAATCTATCAGCACGCAATTAACAAATCCTGTTGTAACCGCTGCCGCTCAAGCTACGCCTGATGTAATTGCACCAAATACACAGAACGCTCCTATTGTTAACAATACAAATTCTGGAACCGGAACAGCAGTGAATACATTACCAACTACCGGTGGCGGTGGCGGAGAAGTTGCACCATCTACAGGAAATATTAATGATCCTGTAAATTCTGCTATTTTAGACAAATTACCTGAATTTCCTGGAGGAATTGGTAAATTCTACACTTATGTAGGGAATAATTTCAATAAACCAGAATTGGATGCCGACAGAACAATGCGAGTTTATGTTTCGTTTGTAATCGAAAAAGATGGTTCAATGACAGACATAATTGTAAAAAATGATCCCGGATACGGATTAGGAAAAGAAGCTATTCGCGTTTTGAAATCATTAAAAACAAAATGGACTCCCGGAATATTAGACGGGAAAGCAGTTCGAACAGCCTATAACCTTCCGATAACAATAAAAACAGAAGCAGAATAATAAAAACAAGAAAGCAGAATTTAGGTTCTGCTTTTTTTATGCCTTTTTAATACAACCATGAAGAAATTAAGACAAATAAGTTTAACTTCGTTTGAATCCTATAATTTCCAAAATGCCTTTTACTTTTTCACATCCGGCAATAATTTTGCCACTGAAATATTTACCCCGAAAATGGTTTTCTCATTAACGGGGCTTATTATTGGAAGTTTAACACCCGATTTTGAATATTTTATTCGAATGAAAGTTCAAAGTAATTACAGCCATACAGTTTATGGAATGTTTTGGTTTGATTTACCTTTAACAATCTTACTCTCTTTTATTTTTCATAATATAATCAGGGATGAATTATTTAAAAATCTACCAAACAACATTCAATCAAGGATTTTAGCCTACACAGAATTTAATTGGAATAATTACTTCAAAAGAAATTGGGTCGTAATAATTATTTCAACTCTGATTGGTATTGCATCACATCTTTTTTGGGATGGCTTTACTCACGATCATGGCTATTTTGTCAATAATATTTCAGTACTCAGAAACTCCGTTTTCCTTTTTGATAAAGATATCCCTGTTTTAAAAATCGCTCAACATTTAAGCACTTTAACTCGAGGAATAATTATTATGATTACAATACTAAAACTTCCAAAAAATAACACAACTGCTTATCCTTCAAATAAAATATACTGGCCTCTTTTAATTATTTTTACAACCATAATAACATTAATCAGATTATTAATCATAGTAAATTACAGAGCTTACGGTCATATCATCGTTTCTGTAATTTCAGCTTTTTTAATTTCCTTAATATTAACACCCTTCGCTATAAAATTAAAAAACAATTTATAAAAACTGACAAAATCAATTACTTTTACAGTTCATAAAAAGATTGTATTAAAAATTAAAAAACAATAAAAAATGGGAATATTTTCAGCTATTCTTGGCAACGCTGGTTCAGTAAGCCAGGAAGATTTACTTAAAAAATACGGTCAGCTTTTAACTGATAATGAAGAAATCGAAATGGGTTTTAAATTAATTCGGGACACTTTTATCTTCACTAACAAAAGGTTAATTTTAGTTGATGTACAAGGAATAACGGGCAGTAAAACTGAGTACAAATCAATTTCATACAAAAGTATTACTCGATTTAGCGTAGAAACTGCAGGAACTTTTGAACTTGACGCCGAATTAAAAATTTGGGTTTCAAGCGAACAACAACCCAGCATTATCAAACAATTTAATAAATCGGTAAATGTGTATGAAGTACAAAAAGTATTGGCACACCACGTTTTAGGTTAAAAACAACAAACCCGACAAATTTTAGAAACTTGTCGGGTTTTATTTTTTCCTGTCAGAAATTATTATTTCTTTTTTTTAGCCGTTGTTTTTTTAGCTGCCGCTTTTTTTACAGGAGCTGTATTTACTATTTTTTGCTGTACATAAGGCTTATACAAACCATCTTTCTCTGCTCTTTTTTTAGCATCGTCTGCTCTTTTTTGAGATTCCGGATGCGAACTCATCATCTGGTCAATAAAAGAAGCCTCGGTACCCTCACTCATTTTAGCTAAAATTCGAAATGCAGATTCCTCAGCATTAACATTGTAGCCATTCTTTTTCAAAAAATCATATGAAAACAAATCAGCTTCGGTTTCTTGTTTACGGCTATGCTTGCTATCAATCATAGCGCTTCCAATTTTACCCAATTGGCTGTCAGTAACAGAAGCTACTGTTGCTGATTGCGAGGAGGCCCCATCAAGAAGGGCTTCTTTTTGATATGCTGCTCTCATAGCATCTCTGGAATCATTATTGGCAACGTGCCCGATTTCATGGCCTATAACAGCAAGCAATTCATTATCATCCATAATATCCATTAATCCTGAATATACACGAACACTGCCATCTGCGGTCGCAAATGCATTTACTTCTTTAAGTTTATATACCTTATAATTTAAAGTATAACCCTCCCCTTTAGTGTGTTTTCCAAAAACTCTGTTTAATCTTACTGCATAAGGATCTGTTGCTGCAGCTACAACGTGTTCAGCATCTAATTTATCAACCGCTTCTTTTGATAATTTAGCGGCATCTTCATTCGTCAAAGTAAAACTGGTAACTCCTTTTTGAAGAGCCCCGATGGCTTTTTCTCCAAGATTAATTTGTGCATTCATTTTAACTGCACCAAAAGAAATAAATAGGATTCCTAAAACTATAAACTTATTTTTCATCATTTTTATATTTGAATTAACAACAACAAATATACTTAGAAGTAAAAACATAAATCGAATTATATTTATTTTTATTAACACTTAGAACAGCTAACTTCATTGTATTATTCAAATTATTATCTAATTTATTATACAGAATTAACAAATTATCGACAATCAACTGATAAAATCGATAAGATAACAATTATACACACTCCTAACTTATACAACTTTATGTATATTTGTAGTGTCAAATTTAATATATGGAAACCGTAGTAGAAAATATACCAACCGGAAAGCCTAAATGGTTAAAAGTAAAACTTCCGATTGGACAAAAATACACTGAACTTCGTGGTTTGGTAGACAAATATAGTTTAAACACCATCTGTACTTCAGGCAGTTGCCCTAATATGGGGGAATGCTGGGGAGAAGGAACTGCAACTTTTATGATTCTGGGTAACGTGTGTACCCGTTCTTGTGGTTTTTGTGGTGTAAAAACCGGAAGACCTGAAACAGTCGATTGGGATGAGCCTGAAAAAGTAGCCCGATCTATAAAAATTATGAATATCAAACATGCAGTAGTTACAAGTGTGGACAGAGATGATTTGAAAGATGGCGGTTCAATTATTTGGATTGAAACTGTGAAAGCAATTCGACGTATGAACCCAGGCACAACGCTTGAAACTTTAATTCCTGATTTTCAGGGAATAGAAAGAAATCTTGACAGAATTGTAGAGGCTAATCCTGAAGTTGTTTCCCACAATATGGAAACCGTTCGTCGTTTAACACGTGAAGTTCGTATCCAAGCAAAATATGATCGTAGTCTGGAAGTTTTACGTTATTTGAAAGAAAAAGGAATTAACAGGACTAAATCAGGAATTATGTTAGGACTTGGTGAAACAGAAGAAGAAGTTTTTCAAACTATGACTGATTTACGTAATGCTAATGTTGATGTAGTAACTATTGGTCAATATTTACAGCCAAGTAAAAAACATTTACCTGTAAAAGAATTCATTACTCCGGATCAATTTGCCAAATACGAGAAATTTGGTCTTGAGCTTGGTTTCCGTCATATAGAAAGTGGCCCGCTTGTTCGTTCATCATACAAAGCACAAAAACACATTTTATAAAAAGTTCAACCGTTTACTTGTTTAATTGACAAATCGATTAAACAACAAACGATTTACCGAATAAACAAAAAGCTTGAAAACAAGAATAGCAATAAATGGTTTTGGAAGAATTGGCCGAAATTTATTTCGATTACTTTTAAACCATCCTGAAATTGAAGTTGTTGCAATTAACGATATTGCAGATAACAAAACGATGTCACATTTAATAAAATATGACAGTATTCATGGGGTCTTACCTTTTGTAGTTTCCTATGATGAAAAAAGCATTATCGTTAATGAAAAGCATTATTTATTTTTTCATGAAAATAAGATTTCAAATTTAGACTGGAAAAGTCACCATATTGATTTTGTAATTGAATCTACCGGAAAATACAAAACATACGAGGAGTTAAATGCACATATTGAAGCGGGGGCAAAAAAAGTAATACTTTCAGCTCCATCAGAGGTAGATACAATAAAAACTGTTGTTTTAGGAGTTAACGAAGGTATTTTAGACGGAAGCGAAAAAATTGTTTCAAACGCAAGCTGCACAACAAACAATGCTGCTCCAATGATTAAGATTATTGATGAATTATGCGGAATTGAGCAAGCATACATTACTACAATACATTCGTATACAACTGATCAAAGTTTACACGATCAACCGCATAAAGATTTAAGAAGAGCAAGAGGGGCCAGCCAATCAATTGTTCCGACAACAACAGGAGCAGCGAAAGCACTGACGAAAATTTTCCCTGAATTGCATGAGAAAATTGGAGGTTGCGGTATTCGTGTCCCGGTTCCGGACGGTTCTTTAACAGACATTACATTTAACGTAAAACGCGCTGTAACAATAGAGGAAATTAACAATGCTTTTGAAAAAGCATCAAAAACGCGTTTTAAAAAAATATTAGATTACACAGAAGATCCAATCGTATCAGTTGATGTAATAGGCAATACACATTCATGTTTATTCGACGCACAACTAACATCTGTCATAGATAAAATGGTAAAAGTGGTTGGATGGTATGATAATGAGATAGGCTATTCATCGAGACTTATAGATCTGATTTTGCTGATGAAAAAAACATAAGATTCATTATAAAAAGTATTACAACATGAAATACCTTTTTATTTTTATCAGTTTTTATTACACCTCACTATATTCGCAATCAAAACCGAATATAGACAGTATTTCCTATTACAATAAATTAGCCAACGCCAGTCTTAAAGATAAAAAATACAACAATGCTTTATTATTTACTCAAAAATCAATAGATTATAGTAAAAGTCACCATAAAGCAGAGAACCTGGCTAATCAAACTTTCAAGCTGGGAAAAATATACTACAATCAACAGAAATACGAAGAAGCTTTAAAATATTTCCATAAAAGTATTGCCTTATTCAATCAAATTCCCCTAACTGCAACAAAAGCAGTTGCTTTATATTATATCGGAATTACAAATACTGCAAAAAAGAATTATGAAACTGCTGAAGTATATTATAAAAAAGCAGATATTATTTTTAATAAATTAAATTTAAATGATTCTTATGAGTATTTAAATTTAGAAAAAGCAATGGTATTTAAATCACATAAAAATTATGATTTAGCAGCCAAAACATTAAAAAAAATAATTCAACAGCCAGACAACAATAAAAATTCAGCAATCAAATCAGATTCCTATTATCAACTTGGGTTAATTGAAACACAACGCAAGAAAAATGATTCTACTATTGTTTACTTAAATAATGCTCTGGATTTAAATTCAAAAACTCAAAATTTAAAACAAAAATCAAAAATTATATTAGCGATTAGCCAATACTATAAAAACAATAAAGAATATGACCGCGCCTACAGTTATTTAGATGAGCATTACCAAATAGAAAATTATATCCTAAAAATAAAAAACACCAAACTTGATTTTGATAAATTCAAAAAAATCAAGGAAAACAATATTTTAAATGATGTGATAAAACGGGAAAATGAACAAAAAGCACAGGTAAAAACATATCGATATTCAAAATTAATCAGCATTTTGGCCATTGCACTTATCTCTATTTTATCTTTATTAAGTTTAGCATTATATAAAAATAATGTTATCAGAAATCAAAACAATTTACTTTTAAAAGAAAAAAACAGAGAACTTATTTTAGCCAAAAATAAAGCTGAGGAAGCTTCAAAAGCAAGATCTGAATTTTTATCAACGGTAAGTCATGAGCTCAGAACCCCACTAAACGCTATTAACGGAATTGCACATTTATTACTTCAGGAGAACCCAAAACAATCACAATTAAAATATTTGGATTCTTTAAAATTCTCCGGAAATTATCTCACTACATTCATTAACGAGATACTTGAAATAAATAAAATGGACTCCAATAAAGTTGAAATAGAAAAAATCAGTTTCGACTTAAAAGCTTTGCTTGCCAATATTCAAAATTCTTTAAAAGAATTGGCGACTGCTAACAACAATCATTTTAAGTTGGAAATAGACGATACTATTCCGGATAACCTAATTGGTGACACAACCAAGTTATCTCAGATAATCCTTAACTTAATTAACAATGCGCTAAAGTTTACTCAAAACGGAAATGTAACCCTTATTGCCAAATTAGATGCTCTTGGCAGTGAAAAGGCAACGGTTTATTTTGAAATTACCGATACCGGAATCGGTATTCCAAAAGACAAACAAAAAAAAGTTTTTGAAAGTTTTTCACAAGGATCTGTTGAAGTCAACCGCAAATATGGAGGAACTGGTTTGGGACTTACGATAGTTAAAAAGCTTATTGAGCTTTTAGGGGGCAAAATAAAATTATCCAGTGAAGTTGGCAAAGGTTCCACATTTAATTTTAAATTAATTTTTGGCATCAGTAAAAACCCATTGAAAAAAACTCCGGAAACCAAACTTTATGATGATTGTCAATTAAAAAACAAAGTCATTTTATTGGTTGAAGATAATAAAATAAATCAGCTGATAACTCAAAAAATGCTTGAAAACAAATCGATATCCTGCGAAATCATAGATAACGGTGAAGAGGCTATCGAGTTGTTAAAAGTAAAACATTTTGATTTGATTTTAATGGATGTGCACTTACCTGGAATTAACGGCACAACAGCAACAGAACAAATTCGGGAGTTTGACAAAACAACGCCAATTATTGCGCTTACTGCTATTTCCCTCGATGAAAACAGAGATCAGCTTTTATCTTTTGGAATGAATGACGTCATTACAAAACCTTTCGTTCCGGATGTATTTTACAATACCATTGCCAGACATTTTGATTAAAAATTTAGTTTTTTTTACTTTTTCAAATAGTTTAAAACTTCAAAATTAAAATTTTCCTGACGATTGATAAATGAACTTTTTATTGGTAAATAATATAGTTTCGAAACTAATTCCGAATCTTTTAAGCGAACAAAATCTTTTTCGGTTGTAATAATTTTTCTATGCTGTGCTTTTTTTAAAATTAATTCTATTTCTGTTTCCGAAAAATGATGATGATCCGGAAAAGTCAAACATTCATCATTTTCATTTTTTAAATAATCAAAAAATGATTTTGGTTTAGCAATCCCGGCTAATAGTAATTTTGATTCGTTTTTGATTTCATCGACAGTGATTTTTTCATTGGCCCCATAAATAGCATCATCATAATCTATAAAAGTAAAGTACAATTCCTGCTTAGAATTTAATTTTAGCTTTCGCTGAATTTCCTGTTGCTTTGCAATTGATAAACCCTTCGGACATTTAGTTACAATTACAATATTGGCCCGATTGGCCCCGCTTCTGCTTTCACGTAAATTTCCGGTTGGCAGCATAAAATCATCCGCATATAAATCATCATAAGAAGTCAGTAAAATATAAAATCCCGCTTTTACTTTTCGGTGTTGGTATGCATCATCAAGTAAAATCACTTCAGGCTTTTCATTTTGAGATAGCAATTGTATAATTCCGTTTGTTCGATTCGCATCAACAGCCACCTGAATATTGGGGAATTTTTGATAAAACTGAAAAGGTTCATCACCTAAAATAGCTGCATTTGAAGTAGAGTCAGCCAGAACAAAACCTTCAGACTGACGTTTATATCCGCGGCTTAAAGTGGCAACTTTATATTTATCGGACAGTAACCGAATCAGATATTCTATTTGTGGTGTTTTTCCGGTTCCGCCTACACTTAAATTTCCAACTGCAATAACCGGAACATCAAACGAAGTAGATTTCAGAATTCCTTTATCAAAAAGAAAATTCCTGATTGCAGTAATGAATCCGTATAAAATGGCAAACGGAAAAAGTATTTTTCGAAGTAAGTTCATTTTACGAAAGTATAATTTTTTTCGTTAATTTGTTTAAAGTTTCAAGTTTTACATAACAACTTGAGGCTTCAAAACTTGAAACAAAAAGTAAAAATGAAAATCAAAGAAATATTAGCAGTTCTGGAAGAAATGGCTCCTTTGGCTTACGCCGAAGATTTTGACAACGTCGGGCTTTTAGTTGGAGATTCAGAATCCAAAAGTACAGGAGTTTTAGTTTGTCACGATGCTTTAGAAAATGTAATTGAAGAAGCTATTACTAAAAAATGCAATTTGGTTGTTTGTTTTCATCCGATATTATTCTCAGGAATCAAAAAAATTACGGGCAAGAATTATGTGGAGCGTGCGATTCTAAAAGCAATTAAAAATGATATTGCCATTTATGCCGTTCACACGGCTTTAGACAATCATTCTCAGGGTGTCAATAAAATTTTCTGTGATGCTTTAGGATTAATAAATACTAAGGTTTTGATTCAGAAGCAAAATTTCATTCAAAAATTAATTACTTATACCGTTCCTGATAATGCTGAAAAAGTTCGCTATGCATTGTTTGAAGCCGGAGCCGGAAGAATTGGCAACTATGACAATTGCAGTTTTAACTCAGAAGGTTTTTTTACTTTTGAAGGAAATGAAAACAGCAATCCTGTTATTGGTGAAAAAGGAAAATTGCATACCGGAAGCGAAATAAAAATTGAAGTTATTTTTGAAAAACACCTTCAAACCAGAATTCTGAAAGCACTTTTTACAAATCATATCTACGAAGAAGTGGCTTATGAAATCTATGATTTACAAAATTCGCATCAAAATATTGGTTTAGGTATGATTGGTGAATTTGAGACCGAAATGGATGAAAAAGATTTTCTTTATTACGTAAAAGATAAAATGATAGCGGATGGAATTCGTCATTCTGCCTTTACAGGAAAAAAAATAAAAAGAGTTGCTGTTTTGGGAGGCTCAGGAAGTTTTGCTATAAAAAACGCCATTCAGTCCGGAGCAGATGCTTTTTTAACGGCTGATTTAAAATACCACCAATTTTATGAAGCTGAAAATCGATTACTTTTAGCAGATATTGGTCATTTTGAGAGTGAACGCTATACAAAAAACTATATTGTTGATTATCTTAGGAAAAAAATCCTTAATTTTGCCATCATTTTATCAGAAGAAAATACAAATCCAGTTAAGTACTTATAGAATATGGCGAATACGAAAGAATTAAGTGTTGAGGACAAGTTAAGAGCAATATACGATTTACAGCTTATTGACTCGAGAATTGACGAAATCAGAAACGTAAGAGGAGAACTTCCATTAGAAGTTGAAGATTTAGAAGATGAAGTTGCAGGTTTAAGCACGCGTTCAGAAAAACTAAAAAGTGAACTTGAAGTAGTTGAGGATCTTATTAAATCTAAGAAGAATGCTATTGAGGAACACAAAGAGGTAATCAAAAAATACACAAAACAACAAGAGTCAGTTCGCAATAACAGAGAATTTAATTCTTTGACTAAAGAAGTTGAATTTCAGGAATTAGAAATTCAATTGG
The DNA here is from genome assembly GCF_000282055.1 of Flavobacterium sp. CF136. Lineage (GTDB taxonomy): Bacteria > Bacteroidota > Bacteroidia > Flavobacteriales > Flavobacteriaceae > Flavobacterium. The sequence continues at coordinate 221,454 of NZ_AKJZ01000007.1, read as the reverse complement.
CTGAAAAACAAATTAAGGAAATGAAAGCTTCTATTGAACACAAAAAAGAAGTTATTTCTAACCTAAAAGAAAAATTGGAAGCTAAAAGTTCACATCTAAAGCATAAAAAATCTGAATTAGATGCAATTATGGCCGAAACTCAAAAAGAAGAAATCTTCTTAACTGAGAAATCTACCGAATTTTCAGAACAAATCGAAGCAAGATTATTAGCTGCTTATAACAGAATCAGAAGTAGTGTTCGTAATGGTTTAGCTGTAGTATCTATCGAAAGAGGAGCTTCTGCAGGATCATTCTTCACAATTCCGCCACAAACTCAGGTAGAAATTGCTTCCAGAAAGAAAATCATTACTGATGAGCATTCAGGAAGAATCCTGGTTGACAGCGTACTTGCTGATGAAGAGAAAGAAAAAATGGAACAATTGTTCTCAAGTATCTAAATAAAAATTGTCCCGATAAACATCGGGATTTTTTTTGTTTAAAAAATTGTCAGCTAATTTAGCTTTGACTATTTTTTCGCCATGAATTGCATCAATTCCACGAATTTGTATTTTGTTTGTATGATAAGTATAAAATTCGTGATAAATTTGTACAATTCATGGCTGTTCTATTTTTAGAATAGGTTTTCGAATAGTTATATTTTTCATCATTTAAATCTACTTGTTTTGGGACTTAAAGAAGGAATTCGTTTTATTACTTTAAAATCGGTTGGGCAATACATTAACTTTCTAAGTTATGTACATTCGCAAAAAGCCATAGACCTTTCATATGCACTTTTCAGCCAGCCACGTATTGGCAGACTGAGAAAAGAAAGTTTGCCTAAAGTACTTAAGCACGCAGAGACAGAAACCTTTCATCATAACGAACACCATTTTCAAACATATGTATGGAAAGGGAACGAAACCAAAATTTTACTTGTTCACGGATGGGAAAGTAATGCTTCACGATGGGAAAAAACCTTGCCTCACCTTCAAAAAACAGGAAGTACAATTATTGCCATTGATGCTCCCGCACACGGACAAAGCAGTGGTAAAGAATTTAACGTTCCGCTCTATGCCGAGTTCATAAATAAAACAGTAGAAAAATATCAGCCGGATATTATCATCGGTCACTCCATTGGTGGAGCTGCGTGTGTGTATCATCAATATTTATTCCCGAATACGAGTATCAATAAAATGGTTATTCTTGGAGCTCCTTCTGATCTAAAAACACTAATCGACAATTATGTTTCCATGCTGAGTTTAAACACCAAAATGTTTTCACTTTTAGAAAGCCGTTTTATGAATCGTTTCAACTTTAAACTGGAAGATTTTTCAGGACAAAAATTCGCTTCAGAATTTAACATTTCTGGATTAGTAGCTCATGATATTTCAGATGATGTTGTTTCTTTTGAAGAAGGTAAAAAAATTGCCAGTAATTGGAAAAACAGTCAGTTTATCGAAACCAAAGGTTTAGGTCACGGAATGCACGATGATGAACTGTATCAGAAAGTGATTGAGTTTTTGTTTTCTGAAGGGAAAGTTTAAAAGTTATGTGTTATAAGTAAATCGGTGCACAACAAAAAAAGATTTCACAATCTAAAATTTACATTATAAAACTATAGTGCAATCTTAAAATTCTTCAATAACTCCTTTTCCCCTTTTCCAGTAATTATCATGGCTCTGGAATCTTTCGTTCTTCTGAGCCAATCTTCGGCTATCATTTTATTCAGCAGTAAGGCGCCAATTGAACCAGCGATATGATTTCGTCTTTCGCTCCAATCAAGACAAGGTTTTAAAAATATTCTTTTTTGTTTTTGGGCCTCTTCAATATTAATTCCAAAACGGGAGAACCATTTTTCTCCTTCAGGGCTAATTTCGTATGCATTATTTTTTTCTATAATTATCTTTTGTTCCAATAAACTATCGGTTAAGGCAACTCCAATTTTTCCGGCCAAATGATCGTAGCAAGTTCTGCAGAATTTTATTGGAGGATAATTTTCAGGTTTATTTTTTAAGGAAACTTCCGGTTTCGGAACCAGATTCGCCATGGCTTCAACTGCATACGCAACTTCTTTATTCGAAAATCTATAGTATTTATGACGGCCTTGTTTTTCTACACAAAGTAAATCGGCTTCAAGAAGTTTTCCTAAATGCATACTTATATTTTGTGGAGAAGTATTTGCACTAACCGCTAATTCTGTTGCAGTAAAAGCCCTTCCGTCAAGCAAAGTCCATAGGATTGAGGCACGGGTTGGGTCGCCAATTAATGATGCCGTTTTTATAAATTGATCTTCCATTTAAATATCATAGTTAATTCCGGAGTGAAGTATTGTATTGTAAAGTTAAATAACTTTGACAAAAACATTCTATATGAGTTCTACTTTATTCCTTCAATCTGACACCAACAATCCTTATTTGATATATAAAACCATGTTAGAAAAACATCCGGTTTATTGGGATGAAACGAATAAAATATGGGCAATATACTCTTATGAAGATTGTATTTCTATTTTGAAAAATCCCAAGGCTCAGATCCCTGCAATCAATCCAAACAATGAACAAAAACTTAATCAATATTCCTTAGAAATTTTCAATAATTTAGCCCGGTTATCAAACGGAATTCAACATGATATAGCAAGAGAAATTGCAACGTCGCTATTTTCAAATATAAATTCAGTTGACATCAATTATATAATTTCTCAATTAATAAAAAATGATTTAGCTGAAAATAAAATTGACTGGGTAAATTCGGTTTGTAAAAAACTCCCGATCCTTGTTCTCTTAAAAAGTTTTGGTTTTGAAGAAAATGACTGTGATTTTATTTCAGATAAAATTGAATTTTTTACCAAAATAATGCTTCCGAATAAAACAAAAGAACAAGTAAAATTGATTAATGATTATTCTGAAAAATTCTATTCAATAGTCGAAAAACATCTTTTTTCTTTGGCTTTTTACAAACCGTTACTAAGTAAAATTTCAGAAAAACACAACATTCAATTCGATGAAATTATTCCGATAGTTGTTAGTAATTTAATCGGATTATGTATTCAGAGTTTTGATGCTGGCCGGGGAATTCTGAGTAATTCATTTTTGCAAATCGTCCAAAACAAAAACATTTCAGATAAAATAGCAATAGAAAAATCGGTTATAGAAACTTTGCGATTTGATCCGCCGATTCATAATACGAGAAGAATTGCTACTGAAGATTTTCTCATTGGCGAAAGCCTAATTAAAAAGAATGATGCGATTTTAATTATTCTCGCATCAGCAAACCGTGATTCGGTAAAATTTGATAATGCGTTAAGTTTTGATATGGAGAGAAACAATAACAATGAAAATCTAACTTTCGGAATTGGCAGTCACATGTGCCTGGCGAAATATTTCTCGATTCATTTGGCTACTGAAGCTTTATGGTTTTTATTTGATCAATTTAAAACCATTACACTTTTAGAAAATAATATTCAATACGAACAAATGATCAATGCCAGATTACCAAAAATAATGTGGATTTCATTACAATAAAAAATAAAAATATGATAGCTGTAATTTTTGAAGTTATTCCGAACGAAGGAAAAAAAGAAGAATATCTTGATATTGCCGCAAGCTTGCGCCCGGAATTAGACCACATTGAAGGTTTTATATCAATAGAAAGATTTCAGAGTTTTAGTAATCCCGAAAAAGTATTATCCTTGTCTTTTTGGAAAGATGAAGAAAGTATTCAGCAATGGAGAAATCTCGAAATGCATCGTCATGCACAATCCAAAGGCAGAAATGGGATATTTAAAGATTATCATTTAAGAATCGCCACTGTAGTTCGAGATTATGGAATGTTCGACAGAACAGAAACGCCAAAAGACAGCAAGGGTTTTCATGATAAATAGAACAGGTTCAAAGTTGCAAAGAAACAGAAGGACAACCTCATCGTCTTTGATTTAAAAGCCGATAAACTCTAAATCCATTAATCTAAAAATCTAAGAAGTCTAATTTTTAACTACTTTTGCATTATGGAAGAGAATTTAAAACGCCTTAATAAATTCATTGGAGAAACAGGTTATTGTTCCCGCCGGGAAGCGGATAAACTTATCGAAGAAGGACGTGTAACAATAAATGGTGTTGTACCTGAAATGGGGACCAAAGTTTCGCCGGATGATGAAGTACGTATAGATGGAAAATTAATCGTGGAGAAACACGAAAAAATGGTGTATTTGGCTTTCAACAAACCTGTTGGGATCGAATGCACAACCAATTTGGAAGTTCGAAACAATATTGTAGATTATATCAATTACCCAAAGCGTATTTTCCCTATTGGAAGATTGGACAAAGCCAGCGAAGGATTAATTTTCATGACTAACGACGGTGATATTGTAAATAAGATTTTACGCGCCAGAAACAATCACGAAAAAGAATATACAGTTACGGTAAACAAACCCATTACTGATCGTTTTATAGAGCGAATGGGAAATGGAGTCCCTATTTTAGATACGGTTACCCGAAAATGTAAAGTAGAACAAATCAGTAAATACACTTTCAAAATTATCCTTACGCAAGGATTGAATCGTCAGATTCGTAGAATGTCTGAGTATTTGGGTTATGAAGTTACGGCATTAAAACGTATCCGAATAATCAATATTTCATTAGATGTTCCGGTTGGCCGTTATCGCGATTTAACAGATGCTGAGATTAAGGAGTTAAATCAATTAATCGAACCTTCAAGTAAAACTGAAGAGGCAAGTTTACCAAAAGCAGAAACTCCAAAACGCAGGACAGAATTTATTTCAAAATACGATCCCAGATTTAAGAAAAAAGGAGATTATTAACAATCTCCTTTCTTTTATAGCAATGTTGCCTACTACTTCAGTATTCTAAAGTTTTTTACAAAGTCTTTGTATTTATCACTTAAGGTTACTTTATGATTTCCTTTTAAAATAACCAGATTATCATTAACAATTATTTCTTCTATTTTGCCCGCGTTTATGATATAGTTTCGATGGGTCTGAAAAAATTTTGTTGGATCCAAAAGCTGAATAATTTTAGTCAGCGATATCAGAATTACAAATTTTTCGGCTTCTGTAATGATATTACAATATCGGTCTTCAACTTCAATGTATACGATATCCTTAATTTGGACTTTCTTTAAGGCTTTATTTTTTTTAATAAAAAGAGAATCATTACTTACAACCGTATTTTGATCCTCGCTGTGAAAAGCATTTGCCTGATCATAAAATTTTTCTACTGCCATTTCAAGCGCATATAAAATCTCAAGTTCATTAAATGGTTTCATTAAAAAACTAAAAGGCTTTGTAAGTTTAGCCCTTTCAAAAATCTGACGGTCTTTAGAACTCGTTAAAAAAACAAACGGCTTTAATCCGTTGGGAATAATATTTATCGTCTCGGCAAAAGTAATTCCGTCCGGTTTTCCATCCAGAAAAACATCAATAACTACGATATCAATCGCATTGTTATAAAACAATGTCAGTGCTTCATTATAAGTAGCGGCAACTCCAACAATATTATAATTATTTTCGTCCAGCACTTTTACAAGTGCATCACTTTCTGCAGGAGTATCCTCGACAATAAGTACATTTATATTATCCATGATTTTTGACCTTAGGTAAAGCTATAATTATTTTAGTTCCTACATTCTCTTCACTTTCTATATCAAGTTTGCCTCCATTTTTATGAATCATACTTTTACAAAGCTGTAAACCTAAACCGGTTCCTATTGCATCGTCATTTTTCTTTTTAGAAAGTAAGACAGTATCTTTTAACAATTCATCCCTAGTTAATTTATTCATTCCAAGACCGGTATCTTCAATAACTAAATAACATAAATCCTCAGATGAAGGGCGTGTATAAATAGAAATCATTCCATTTTCTTTAGAGAATTTAATGGCATTGTCTAACAGGTTCCTGATAATTATTTTGAGTGAATCCATATCAGCAAACACATAATCTACAGTAGAAACATCATTTTTAAAAATGATGTTTTTATTTAACATCAAAGGCTTATAATTATATTCTACATGCTGTACAATTGACGCAAGATGCAATGATTCCTGAAAAAAGTAGGCTTGCTTGGTTTGTAACAACGCCCAATTGAGCAGGTTATCCAGCAAATTATAAGCACCGCTGGCAATTGTACTATTCTTATGAAGCAAAACATCAAGTTCTGCATAATTTTTATTCTCCAGATTTTCTAATAATTTACCATTACTCGTCTTTAAGGCATTTACCGAAGATCTCAAATCATGACTAACAATAGAAAACAATTTATCCTTTGTAGCGTTTAATTCATCCAACTGATTCTTTTGAGCTAAGATTATCTTGTTGTTCCTAATTTTTTGCCTGTAAAAATAGACTCCTGCCCCAAACATTACGAATAATAAAATCGAAGAAATGAGTAACCCATTTCTTTCGGCTATTTTTACTTTATTCTCAGCTTCAAGAACGTTAACTTCTTTTTGCTTTTGCTTTATGGCAAATTTCTTTTCGAGATCTGCAATTGCCCAGACTTTGTTTTGGTCGTTTAAGGAATCTTTCCAGGCTTCGTATTCTTTTCTGTAGGTTAAAGCCATTGGAAAATTTTTCCTATTTTCTTCTACTGCTGCCATATTTTTGGCTGCAGCTCTTTTTAAATCGAATGATTTTACTTTTTTGGATAAATCATATGCTTTTTCAAAATAAGGAATTGCCTGATCATCTTTATATTGTTGGTAAAACAAATTTGCAATATCCATATAAGAACCGATGAGTAATAGTGTATCTTTTTCTATTTCCTGCAATTTAGAACTTTTGAAGAGATATTCTTCCGCTTTATCAAATTTCCCAAGATGTAAATGACATAAACCAATATTATGCAAAACAGTACTATGTTGCATGTCATAAGCTATTTTTACTGAGAATTTTTCGACTTGCTGGAAATACTGCAAAGCTTTTTTAAATTCTTTTTGGTCTAATGCAATTTCACCTAATTTCATTTTCACTTTATAAAGAAATCGAAAATTATTCGAAATTTCACTAAACTCTTTTTTAGATTCATTAAGTAACTTTTTTTCCTGAAAACTAATCCCTCTAAAATAATGAGAGTAATCTATAAGCTCTTTATTTTTTGAATTATTTATTTCTTTCATTGAGTAAACCAAAGTTGAATCCCAATTGCTCTCTCTAAAAAACGTTTGAGCTTTATCAAAATTGACACTTTTGAATTGCCGGGATTTTGCTTTAATTTCTATATTCATTAAGGAGCCTACATGTTGTGACTCCTGAGAAAAAAGAAAAAAGGAAACAAAAAATAATATTGAAGAAGTAAACGATTTAATTTTAATCATTTATACTGTTATACTTTATATTTTACCTAATAATGAAGGTGTTACAAGATTTACCTATATTGCTTTATTACACTAATTATGTAAATCTTCGTTTATTAATTATCCGTGTTGCACAGTAGTTTCTGTTCCTCTCGAAGTTTCAGGATCAATATCCCAAAGGAAAGTTTGAATTGTATTAATACTCTTAAATGCATCTTCTCCATAAGGATCTTTTTCAGCTTTAAAACTTATCTCATAAACATCAAAGTCTTTACTTATAGCATCATCTATATCATAAGCTATAAAAAATTGTAACTGACGTTCTCCTTCAAGATTCACATACCAATTTTGATAAATCATAAATTCTAATTTATCATCATTTAATGGTGTATGAGTTGATACCAAAAAAACAGCTCTAACCTGAAGTGTTTCCGAATCTGTAAAAGTAGCCTGAACTATAGGAGCGAAAGGAATTTTTGAAGCATTTTCAGGAAAGATTACAGGTTGTTGCGTTAGTTTATTTTTAGTTGCTTTTTTAATGCATTTACCTGGTGGATAGATTTTGTCAGTTGGTGATTTTAGGGTAATGTTTGTCATGGTAATAGTTTTTTAAGTTAAATTTATATTTTTAAGAAATATTACGCTTAAGTAAACACAATAATCGCAAATTTTCAGTATCAAATATAACAAACATTTTCTTAATAAGTTTTATCTATTTGTAATATTCTTAATAAATATCCGCTCAAAATGTTTATTAAAATTTTATTTAAATTAATTATTTGTTTAATAAAAAAATCCTACTCAAAATAGAATAGGATTTTACTTGTTTCTTTATTTGCTATTCTTCAAAAACTCATAATACAAAGGCTTAGATAAAAAAGATTGTTTCTGATAAGAATCAATATCCTTTTCTCTTGAAATTTCACTTAATTCTCCATCCAGATTATGCATTAAAAAATACTCCCTGCGCATTTCATCATTAAAATTTAAACCTCTCAAAAATTTTGGCTCTACTCCTTTATTCACCGAAATATTGTAGTTTGTAATGAGGTTTCCCCAATTCACAAAACTGCATAATAGCACTGTTCCATAAAAATACCAAACCATCTGATTCACCAAATAAGCATTTGTTTTTTGTCTGATAATTTTAAAAAAAGCGAAAAACAAACCAATAATTGCTAAAATCAGGAAAGCATAAACTCCTAATCGTTTATATGTCAATCCGAAAAACGAAATGTATTCTGAGTTTTTAATGATTGTACTTACAATCAAAACAGCATTTAACAGAATCCAAATTTTAGCTAACCCTTTTAGTTTTTTTGCTTTTTCATCAAAATTAAAACCCCCTTTAAAATAAAATAAGATTACTCCAACTGCCATGAGAATAGAAAAAATCACTGAATTTACTCTTTCGTGTGTTGCGGCACTTAATTGAGATTTTTCTATCACTTCAAAAAACTGTTCATAATTGTATGTAACAATAAATACCAAAAGCATCAGGTTTAACAACACTAAAGTAATTTCACCGCTCTTTCTTTCGAAGTCAAGGTCAAGAAATGAAAATGTATTTTGATTCTTGACTTCCGCAATATTGCTGAAATCATTATCTAACAGTTCATTTTTCTCATAACAAACTTCCGGTACCCAGTAATTCCAGAAACTGAATGAAATATAAAATCCAAGACCACCAATTACAACAAGCTGCCAGACATCAATATCTAAAGTATAGTCTGTAAATAAAGAAGAAAAATGATCACTTCCAAAAGAATAGACGATAAAAAACAGTCCTAGAAAAATAGCAGGAATAATAAAAAAGGCTACCAGCTTTTTGGCAAAATTATTATGTATTTTTTTCTCTGGGAGCCATTGACTAAACATAAGAATACGACCCAATGAAGTAATTCCGTTTAAGAAAACTAGCGGAAACATCTGTACTATTTTAAGCTTATTATCCTGCGTTTTAAACTGTAAAAAAAGAACAGACATCGCTAAAGCCAAAAAAGAAGCAAAATCCCCATACCATGCAAAAGCCAGACAAGACAAAACGGATGTGACAACTAAAATGAGATGTAATCTTTCAGAAAACCGATCCTGAAAGAAGTAACAAATTAATCCCGTCAACACCAGGCCAAAAATAGCCAGATTGACACCTAAATCTTCTTTGTAAAAAAGCAGTGTAAAAATTGTACTGCATGCTAAAATAATGTGATGTTTTTTCATAATTGTAGAATTTATTTATTATTGGTCAAATATGTTATTGTCTTATATTTATTGGTATTTGTTTCACAATTTTTCAGTGGCGGCTTCATGATTATAAAATTAAAAGAACTTTGCAATTCAAAGTATTTGGATAAAAAAATTTGGTTATTAAGATTTCATTAATTTTTCAAGATATGACAAATGCTCTTTAAAAGCGGCACGTCCTCTATCGGTAACACGGTATGATGTTTTTGGTTTTTTGCCAACGAACTCTTTTTTTACTTCAATATATTCAGCTTTTTCTAAAGCTGAGGAATGGCTGGCTAAATTACCGTCAGTGATATTCAAAAGCGTTTTCATTTCGGTGAAATCAATCCAATCATTGACCATCAGAATGGACATAATACCTAATCTGACACGGCTTTCGAAATCTTTATTTAATTTATCAATGATTCCCATTGGTTTACTTGTATTTTTTGAACATTACTAATCCGTACAAGATATGTAAAATACCAAAACCTGTGATCCAAAAAATCAAACCATATTCGATAAAAAAAAGAGAAACTGCTCCTAAAACAAGTTCACAAAAACCTAAATATTTTACATCTGAAAAAGTATATTTTTCAGCATTTATAAGTGCTAATCCATAAAAAATCAGCATTACCGGCGCTATTAAACCATAAATTCCGTGGTATATTAAAGCCATACAGAAAACACCACCTGCTAAAAGTGGCACCACTAAATTGAACAACATCTTCTTTGTAACTGAAGTCCAAATTGGTAAATCGTATTTTTTGCTTTTTCTAATAGTAAAGAAAATTCCAAAAGCAAAAGCGAATACCAAAACTATAAAACCTGTTAAAACTAAATCAGAAATCAGCTCAATTGGAAGTATCAGATCTTTTCTATCAAAGTACTCAATTCCGTTAGTTCTAAATAACTGATAAACATATAATCCGCCAATTAAAGCAGATAAACCTGCAAAAACTCCTGAGAGGCCGCTTAGTGATATAAATCTTGAAGAGCGCTCCATCATGGAACGAATATGTGCTAAATCTTCTTGGTGCTTCTGATTCATAATTAAAGTACTTTGTACTGCAAAGTTATATTTTATTTTGAAATGACAAACTAAAAATTGATTTTTTTATTTAATCACATAAAAATTTATAAGCACAAGGTTTTGAAAAAATTGCAGGGCTGAGAAGTTCTTATTAACTAAGAGTTGCGTGAGGGATAGAAGGAGGCTACCGAAGTAGCGCGGATAGCCCGGCCGCATCCCGATAAGAGGGCCAATACCCACAAAGTAAGTTTGCCCTCTTATCGGGATGTGGTCACGCCCAAAGTATAAAAACAACAAAGCCTATTCAAACGAACAGGCTTTTATATTATTCAATTTTTAGTTTTTATTAAAACCATCTTCTTCTTTTGAATAAGAACACTCCAAAAGCGGATAACACGACAGAAATTAAAAGCAGGATCCAAATACCGTATTTACTTTCTTCTAAACCATTGGGAACGTTCATCCCATACAAACTGGCAATCAATGTAGGAATCATTAAAATAATAGAGATTGAAGTCATCTGCTTCATTATATTATTCATATTATTGGAAATCACAGAAGCATAAGCATCCATCATTCCCGTAAGAATGTTGCTGTAAATATTAGCTGTATCCTGTGCCTGGCTCAATTCAATTTCAACATCTTCCAATAAATCTAAATCATAATTGGCTTTTTGGGCTTTTAAGTTTTTAATTCTATGAAACAAGACATCATTCCCCTTTAAGGATGTAATAAAAAATACGAGGCATTTTTCAATCTGAAGCAGAGCTTGTAGTTCTTCATTTTTAATCGATTTCTCTAAATTATCTTCTGCGAGTTTTATCTTTTGGTTGATTTGTTTCAGATATTTTAAATACCAAACACTCGAAGACAATAATAATCTCAAGACTAGATCAAAATTATCTTTAATCTCAATATTTTTTCTTTGTGTGTAAATCACAAAATCAGAGATGATTTCTATTTCATAAAAACTTATTGTAACACAGACATCTTCTTTAAAAATCAATCCCACAGGAATAGTTTGAAAAGGTAATTTTACATCATTGCTTTTTACAGGAACTCTCAGAACAAACAGCATCCAGCCATCTTCTGATTCCATACGGGGTCTTTCATCAATGTCTTCAATATCGTTGTAAAATGCTTCGGGAATTTGAAGTTCTTCTAATAAATATTTTTTTTCTGCTGCTGTTGGAGATTCAATATTAATCCAGCAATTAGGAGTCCATTCCTGGATTTCGATTAATCCGTTGTTGTTTTTTTTGTAAAAGGCTTTCATTTCAAGATACCAGGGTTTTATAATAGCATTTTGAAAAGATTCAAAAGCTATTTTCAGTTTACGTCCATTTGGAGAAGTTTTTTTTAAAGTGCTGCAAAAATATCTTTTATTTTTAAAACAAGAAACTTTAAACTATTAATTATATATTAAAAACGACAAAGCCCATTCAGTCGAATGGGCTTTGTTTATTGATATTTTATAAAAAATTATTTTTTTGCACTTCTCATTTTACGGGCCAAAAGTGTATTTTTAAGCAACATAGCAATTGTCATTGGTCCTACTCCACCAGGAACCGGTGTAATAAAAGAAGATTTCTTGCTTACTTCATCAAAATCAACATCTCCGGTAATAACATATCCTTTTGGATTTGAAGCATCATCAACTCTTGTAATTCCAACGTCAATAATCACTACACCATCTTTTACCATATCAGCTTTTAGGTAATTTGGAACTCCTAAAGCAGTGATAATGATATCCGCGTTTTTAGTAAATTCTTCGATATTTTTAGTTCTGCTGTGTGTTAAAGTTACTGTTGAATCTCCGGGATTTCCTTTACGACTCATTAAAATACTCATTGGTCGTCCTACAATATGGCTTCTGCCAATAACTACAGTATGTTTTCCGGCTGTTTCTACTTTGTAACGTTCCAACAATTGCATGATTCCGAATGGTGTTGCAGGAATGAATGTCTCCATTTCCAAAGCCATTTTACCAAAGTTAGTAGGATGAAAACCATCTACATCTTTATCAGGATCAATTGCTAATAAGATTTTTTGCTCATCAATGTGCTTTGGTAAAGGCAACTGAACAATGAATCCATCCAGATTATCATCTTCATTCAACTCTTTTATTTTATCAAGCAACTCTGCTTCGGTAATTGTTTCAGGCAGCGCCACTAAAGTTGAATCAAAACCAATTTGCTGGCAAGATTTTACTTTACTTCCAACGTAAGTTAAGCTTGCTCCGTTATTCCCTACGATTACTGCTGCCAAATGAGGTACTTTTCCTCCGGCATCTTTTATCGATTGAACTTCGGCTGCAATTTCGTTTTTAATGTCTTCAGCTGTTTTTTTACCGTCTAGTATTTGCATTATTTTCTAGTTAAATGTTTCAGGTTTAAAGTTTCAAGTTTTAAAATCAAAAACTTGTATTTATTTTATTGAAAAAAGTTTCAAATTTCTGTCTCATAACCTGAAACCAGAAACTTGAAACTTTTTATTTTATTATCTCGGCATCCCGCCTGGCATTCCTTTCATGCCTCCCATCATTTTCATCAGGTTTTTTCCACCCGGACCCTGCATCATTTTCATCATCTTGCTCATTTGGTCAAACTGCTTCATTAACTGATTTACCTGCTCGACTTTCGTTCCCGAACCTTTAGCAATTCTGGCTTTTCTTTTTACATCGATGATCGCAGGCTTACTTCTTTCGATTGGAGTCATCGAATGAATAATCGCCTCAATATGTTTAAAAGCATCATCTTCAATTTCTACATCTTTCATGGCTTTTGAAGCACCTGGTATCATTCCAACCAGATCTTTCATATTACCCATTTTCTTTACTTGTTGAATCTGCGTTAAGAAATCGTCAAAACCGAATTCGTTTTTCGCGATTTTCTTCTGAAGTTTTCTTGCTTCTTCTTCATCAAATTGTTCTTGCGCTCTTTCTACAAGCGACACAACGTCACCCATACCTAAGATACGCTCAGCCATACGATCCGGATAGAAAACATCAATTGCTTCCATCTTCTCGCCTGTACCCACAAATTTGATTGGTTTGTTTACAACCGATTTAATCGAAATTGCAGCTCCACCACGGGTATCCCCATCTAATTTTGTTAAAATAACTCCATCAAAATTCAGGATATCATTGAACGCTTTTGCTGTATTCACGGCATCTTGTCCTGTCATTGCATCAACAACAAACAAAGTTTCCTGAGGCTGAATTGCTTTATGAACCCGGGCAATTTCATCCATCATTTCCTTATCTACTGCCAAACGTCCGGCTGTATCGACAATAACAACGTTAAAACCGTTTGCCTTAGCATGTTTGATTGCATTCTGAGCAATCTCTACAGGATTTTTATTTTCCGGTTCTGAGTAAACCTCAACCCCTATTTGGTCTCCCACAACATGTAACTGATTAATCGCCGCAGGACGGTAGATATCACACGCTACTAAAAGTGGTTTTTTATTCTTCTTAGTTTTTAGAAAATTGGCTAATTTTCCTGAGAAGGTCGTTTTACCGGAACCTTGTAATCCAGACATTAAAATAATGCTCGGATTTCCTGAAAGATTAATTCCTGCAACATCTCCGCCCATTAATTCTGTTAGTTCATCTTTAACTAACTTTACTAATAACTGACCTGGCTGAAGCGTTGTTAAAACGTCCTGACCTATTGCTTTTTCTTTTACTTTGGTTGTAAAATCTTTTGCAATTTTAAAGTTAACATCGGCATCTAATAAGGCACGACGAACTTCTTTTAAGGTATCGGCAACGTTTACTTCTGTAATTTTCCCGTGTCCTTTTAATATATGGAACGCTTTATCTAACTTATCACTTAAATTATCAAACATAATTTTGTTTTCTTTTATTGAAGTGCAAATATAAACTAAAGTTACAAAGTCACAAAGTTACCAACTTGTAAAATTTAGAGAATATGAATAAAAAAACCAGCTTAATTAACTGGTTTATTGTTACACTCTATTTTTTTGACCACGAAAACATATTGCTGTCAGAATTTAAATTTTTCCAAAATAAAGATAGTTCGTAACATTACTAGCCGTTACATATCGCAAACGTATTTGAGAATTATTAAACTCAAATAATTTCCAGTCATTATTCAGTTTATTGAGCAATTCTGTACTGAAATTCACTTTCAATTCTCTAACGTTATTCACTATATTAGTTTCCCATTGACCTGTTACCGAAACCCCATCCTTTGTGGCAACCACCGAATTGTCGCTTTTAAAAACAAATACATATCCGCTGTACAAAGAACTTTTTTCGTAATTATCATATAAACAGGATACTTTCCAGGAATTATTTGTTACTGTCCCTACAAAATCAAGTGTTGTAATGTTATTTTCGGAGCAATTATCAATAACATATTTAATTGCATTTTCAAACTCTAAATTATTTGTAATTGATTTTGTCTGATTATTATAATCTGTTATCGAAATAGGATAACTTAATGCAATATACTGACTGGCATTTAAATTTTTTATAAAATTAAAAAATGCCTGATCATTTGCAATAGTAACAGAACTTGCTTCTTGATTATAACTGTTATAAATATTAATTGTTATTGGATAATTGATGTTTAACCCATTAATTTTGGATAAAAGATCAGGGTAAAGATTCCAATAGTCGATTAATGAATTAAAATCAGCTTGATCCGGAATCAATTTTTCAATATAATTATAATAAACCATTGTAACCGGAAAATTAATTGTCACAATATCGTCATCCGTAGTATTTGCATTGATATTATCCAATACTTGTTGATAATCCGCAGTAGTATTTACAGCAATACTCGCACCATTTACAGTAACCGTATAGGGAAGTTTTATAGTGCAATAGCTAGATTTATCGATTATATTATCCTGTACCGTTTTTACCATTGCAACCCTTTGTAAATAAGAGGTCAGGGGGGAAGCGTTTGTAACTGTTTGTGTATTATAATCCTGCTCTTCTGAATCGCTTTGACAAGAGAAGAAGAACAAGAGGACTACTATTGATAAATATTTTTTAAAACGGAACATATTTATATTTTTACAAATGTAATAAAATTTTAAAAATACTGGTTTCTACACCAGTTATTGCCTATCTTAGAGTGTAAATAATCAAGAAAAATATCTTTTTTACTACAAAACAAATTGCTGTTAACAAAAGTTAAACAAAACCGAATTTAGAATTATGGATAAATAAACATACTCATAACTTTAATAAAACAATTTACTTTGCTTCTACCCTACTTAAATTAAAAACAAATACTTTTGCAGAGTCCAAATTGAAAGATATAACTTGCCAATGCCAAACACGAACCAATCAAATACTTGTGATGAAATAATCTTTTCGTCATTTTTTAAAAGTCACATCAAAGCACTTCGGAATTTTCTTTTTTATAAATTTGGAAATAAAGATCAGGCAGAAGATGTTGCTCAGGAAGCTTTTATTAAACTTTGGCAAAACTGTGCTTCTGTTCCGATAGAAAAAGCAAAATCATACATTTATATCATCGCGAACAACAGTACTTTAAATGAAATTGCGCATCAAAAAGTAGTTTTACGATATGAAAAAAATTTCACTGCCTTAGACAGAACTAACGAAAGTCCCGAATATATTTTGGAAGAAAAACAATTTCAAGCCAAACTTTTGAAAGCCATAGAAAGCTTAAACGAAAAACAGCGTGTAGCTTTTTTAATGCATCGAATTGACGGAAAAAAGTATAGCGAAATTGCCATTGCTTTAAATATTAGTGTAAAAGCAGTAGAAAAACGCATCCATCTGGCTTTGTTAAGCTTACGTAAAGAAATTGATTTATAAAAAGTAGGGTAAATTTAATTTCAATTGTTTTATTATATAATACCAATTACAATGAAAAAAGATCACATATTGGCCAAATGGCTCAACGATGATTTATCGGAGAAAGAATTAGCCGAATTTGAAGCAAGTCCTGATTTCGAAAAATACCAAAAAATTAAAAACTATACGGCTCATTTGGAAGTTGATGATTTTGATGAAGATACGATGTTATCCAATATCCTTCAACAGAAAAAAACAACACAAAAAGTAGTTCCATTATACAAAAAATGGATTTTCCGTGCAGCCGCTATTTTTGTTTTAGGCCTTGGGATTGCTTTTGCGATGAAAAATTTCATTCCGCAAACCCAAATAGCAAATTTCGGAGAAAAAACCACTTTTACATTACCGGATAATTCTGAAGTAGTCCTTAATTCCGGCTCTGAAATAAGCTATAAAAAATGGAATTGGAACAGTAACAGACATCTTAAACTGAAAGGTGAAGCTTATTTTAAGGTATCCAAAGGAAGACGCTTTGAAGTACACACTGCCCTTGGAAAAGTATCAGTTTTAGGAACTCAATTTAATGTTAAAGTTCGAAAAAACAGGTTTGACGTAATCTGCTACGAAGGTCGTGTAAAAGTAAATTATGCTAACACACAAATCATATTAACACACGGGCAAAGCGTTACTTTTGAAAACGGAAAGCAATTCAATAATTCTACAAATTCATCAAAACCGGAATGGATGGACAACCAAATATGTTTTTATAAAGAAAACATCAAAAGCCTGTTAGATGAAGTTCAAAGACAATATAATATTACGACTGTATTAAATACAAAAGATACAAACGCTCTATTTACAGGAAAATTACCCACTGAAGACTTGGATGTAGCATTGCAAATTATTAGCACAACCTATCATTTAGAAGTAAAGAAAGTATCAAAAAATAAAATAATTTTTGACAAAAAATAAATGTTCCGCCCCAAACAATTTCATTTTTTGTTTTTTATCTTTTTTCTTGTCCTGAATCTTTCTGCTCAGGACAAAGGAAATGCTATACCTTTAAAAAATATAATAATCGACATTGAGCAACAGCATCAGGTAAATTTTAATTACACGGAAGACAATGTTGCAGGTATTCAATTAATACCCCCAAAAAAATCACTTTCATTAGAACAAAAACTACAATATCTTGTTAAAAAAACCAATTTGTCTTTTGAAAATTTAGGGAATAAATTTATTAATATTTATAAAAACTATGACAAAATAAATATAATTTGCGGTTATGTTTTTTCTAATACTGATAAAAAACCTATTGAAAATGCTAATATTCATTTAATTAACAACACCCCGATTGCAACGGACTCGAACGGTTATTTTGAATTTGAAAACAGCTCTAAAAATAATTTTTCGATTAGTCATGTCGGATTTATAACCAAAAAAATTTCAACAAGTGATCTGGATTCTAAAAATTGTCTCAAAATAACATTAGAATCTGAAATTACTGAACTTGAAGAAATCAAAACCAATCCTATTTTGGCTTCCGGAATTTCCAAAAACATTGACGGCTCGTTTGAAATTAAACCCAAAAAATTTGGTATTCTGCCAGGACTTATCGAGTCTGATGCCTTGCAGACAATGCAGCAAATCCCGGGCGTAAACAGCATTGACGAAAGTGTGGCAAGCATCAATGTTCGTGGTGGTACACATGACCAAAATTTATTTTTGTGGAACGGAATACGAATGTACCAAACGGGACATTTTTTTGGTTTAATATCAGTCTTTAATCCTAATTTGGCGCATACCATTTCTATCTATAAAAACGGGAGTTCTGCTTTTTATGGGGAAAGCGTTTCTAGTGTTGTAGCTATTTCTTCTACTCCTGAAGCACCAGAAAAAAACACTTTCAGTGCAGGAGTCAATATGATTAATGCCGATATTTATGCTAAATACAATCTCTCAAAAAAGAGTTATATTGAAATTTCAGGTCGAAAATCCATTACTGATTTTGCAGAAACTCCTACCTACAAGGAATATTTTAATAAAGTATTTCAAAACACTACGATTACTGATTTTTCTCAAAATAACGACGTTGATTATCAAAGCGATAAAAAATTTGATTTCTATGATGCCACCATTAAATATGTTCAAAAAATAGGACTCAAAGATCAACTAATACTGGATTTAATAACTATAAAAGACAACCTGAAAGTCTTTCAAAGTGCGAGCTATTATAGTATGGTGAGATCAGAAAACAATGTTTTGCGTCAACAAAATTATGGAGGAAATTTATCCTGGAAACGAAACTGGAATACCTTCAATACTACTAAAATTAATGTTTATAACTCTTCTTATGAACTTTTAGGCAACCAAAAAACCACTAACGGAAATCAAATAGTAACTCAGGAAAATACAGTTACAAATAATGGAATTAATTTAGAAAACAATCATAGTATTGATTCAAAATTCAGTTTTAATGATGGTTATCAGTTTAATGAAATTGGCGTTACAAATTTAGAGCAAGTAAACAATCCTGAGTTTTATCGAAAAACCAAAGATATATTGAGAACACATGCCCTAATTTTGGAAGGAAAATATAATGATACGGTTTCTAAAATATATATTAATGCAGGAACACGATTTAATTATATTGAAAAATTCAAAAAATATATTGTAGAACCCCGATTACAATTCAATTATGGGATTAATAAAAATCTTAATATTGAAGTTTTGGGTGAGGTAAAAAGTCAAACTTCCCAACAAATTATTGATTTGCAAAAAGATTATTTTGGTATTGAAAAAAGGCGTTGGATTATCTCAAATAATACGACAATTCCAATTCAAAGAAGCAAACAAATCTCACTAACTCTATTCTATAAAAAGAACGACTGGTTATTGGATATAGAAAATTTTTATAAAAAAGTAACAGGGATTACAAGCTCGAGCCAAGGTTTTCAGAACCAATTAGAATTTGTACAAATAACTGGCGATTATGAAGTTTTAGGAACTGAAATTCTGATTCAAAAAAAAATGAATCATTTCCTGACCTGGTTAAGTTATACTTACAACACTAATAACTACCATTTTTCTAATTATGAATATCCTCGCTTTCCTAACAATTACAAGATGCAACATAATGTATCCTGGGCAGGAATTTATGAAAAGAATAATTTCAAAATTGCTTTAGGGGCAAAATGGTCTTCCGGCAGACCAAAAACTTCTCCTGATAATTCCAAAATTGACTTTTCAAATCCCGTATTGGTTTACAATAAACCAAACAATACAAATTTAAATATTTTTTCACAGGTTAATCTTTCCACTACTTACAAATGGGAAACTTCAAATGGAATTCAATACAAATTAGGAATATCCATCCTGAACATTCTGAACAGGAAAAATGAAATTAGCGAATATTACAGAATAAGTTCTCTAACAAATTCTATAGAGGAGGTGGAAACATTTTCACTGCAAAGAACTCCAAATGTGAGCTTTAGAGTTTCATTTTAATCCAAAATTATTCCGGGCATTATAAAAACCCCTGTATTTCTTACATTTTTTTTACAAAAAAACTTTCTTTTGGTAGGGTAATCTTTATCAAACCTGTTCTATTATAGAATCCCCTTAAAAGAATAAAAATGAAAAGAAAAATAATCTTAACAGTTTTAGCGATAAGCATTTTAGGCGCTTTTGGTTACTACTATGTTTGTTATGGCGGTGCCAGAAACGTTTCAACCGAAGAAGCTGCTTTTACTGTTTCCTCAAAAAGCATCATAGAAGAGTTTGCCTCTGATATTGAAAAGTCAAATACTAAATATCTCGAAAAAGCAATAGCTATCAAAGGAAATGTTACTAAAATAACCCAAAAACAAATCATTATAGACAATACGATTATTTGTGATTTGAAAGAATTAAACCCCTCAATTAAAGAAGGTCAATTAATAACTCTAAAAGGAAGAGTTGTAGGGTATGATGACTTGATGGGGGAATTAAAATTAGACCAGTGTCTGGTAATAAATAACGATTAATAAAATAAAGATGAGGAATTTTTTAGGCTTTATGCTTGTGTGTTTTTTTACGGGAAATCTATTTGCCCAAGATGATTTATTAAGTCAGCTGGATAACGCTAAATCTAATGAAAAACAAATTGAAATAGCAGCTTTCAAAGGATTACAAATAGCCAATATGCAATCTACAAAAATGCCGGCAAAAGGCGAATGGTATATGCTTGTTTCGCACCGTTTTGGGGATTTATCCAAAGGATTTAATAATTTCTTTGGTTTGGATAATGCCCTGACAAAATTTGGAGGAATTTATGGAGCAACAAACTGGTTGAGTTTTGGAGCTTCACGACACACTTCTAATAAAATCTATGAGGTAACTGCCAAATACAAAATGGCCAATCAGGAAGTGAATGGTTTTCCTGTTACTATTGTGGGCTATAACACTATGGATATCAACAGTGCATTAGAAAAAGATTTATATCCAAATTTACAATTTTCTGACCGTTTGGCTTTTACTGCTCAATTATTAGTTTCCAGAAAGGTCAACGAAAAATTTTCAGTCGAAATGGGTTTTATTAATGTTTATAAAAACTTATACGACGATTCGGTTGAGCAGCAAAATGTATTCTCAACAGCTGCAGGATTAAGATACAAAGTCGCCAAAAGAATAAGTGTTAATCTTGAATATGCTGCCCGAATAATTACAGAAGAAAAAGCGATAGATCCCTATCATAATCCCCTTACAGTTGGTTTAGACATTGAAACAGGCGGTCACGTTTTTCAATTGGTAGTATCCAATAGTCAGCCTATGAATGATGTAGCGGTATTTTCGGGTGCCACAGGAGATTGGAATAAGGGGGCTGTTTATTTTGGCTTTAACATGTACAGATCCTTTTAAAGAAACAAGAATAATTAAAGTTGAAATATGAAATCGCAATGATTCAAATCAAGAATCGAGAATGACGATACCATATTCCTTTAAAAAAACAAATATTATCTACATATGAAAAAGAGTATTCTATTATTACTATTTACCTGTGCTACATTTTTAGTTTCCTGCACAGCCAGAACTTACGAAGATATTTCAGAACCTGTATCAGCTGCACCTACTTATACAGCCAATATTGAAACTATAATAAAAGCAAACTGCGTCGGTTGCCATTCAGCAGGAGGAAGATTTCCGACTTTGGGAACTTATGAGCAAGTAAAAGATGCCACCCAAAATGGTAATTTAATCTGCCGAATTGATCAAACCCAATCTTGTGGGAACGTAATGCCAAGATCAGGACCAATGCCAAGGCAAACAATTGATATGATTATACTTTGGCAAAAAGAAGGATATAAAAATTAAATTATATATAAAATGAAAAAAGGAATATTATTAGCATTGTTTTTATTGGTGGGAAATCAAATTTTTTCACAAAAAATGATAACACGAACCGGAGAAGTAAAATTTGAAGCTTCAATGCCTGCTTTTGAAGAAATAGCAGCATCAAACAAAACAACTTCTTGCATTCTTGATAAAGCAACGGGAGATTTTGTGGCTTTGACTTTGATAAAATCATTCAAATTCAAAGCTCCTTTAATGGAAGAACATTTTAATGAAAATTATATGGAATCTTCCTTATTCCCTAAAGCGACTTTTAAAGGCAAGATTTTAAATTTTGATGCCAAAAAATTATCAGCTGCAAAAACTACTTATGATTTAGAAGGTGATTTAACCATACACGGTGTTACGAAAAAGATAAAAACTAAAATCAATCTTGCCTTAAATGGAGCAAAAATTCTGGCAACAAGTGCAATTTCAGTTAAACCACAGGATTATAAAATTGAAATTCCAAGTTTAGTAAAAGGAAAAATTGCCCAAGACGTAAAAGTTTCAATAAATTTTATTCTTGAAGCTAATTAATTCAAGCAACTATTTCACCATGAAAAAACTATTATTACTTACCCTATTATTATGTTTTTTTAATTCTCAGGCACAAAACAAAAGTGTTTTTGATATTGCACGAAATGGAACCTTAGCAGAAATACAAAACCTAAACAAATCAAACCCGGACTTGATTAATTCTCTTAACGAAAATAAATCAAGTCCTTTGATTCTGGCCTGCTATAGAGGAAATATTGAGGTCGCCCAATTCTTAATAGAAAATGTAAAAGACATTAACTATAATTCTGATATGGGAACGGCACTTATGGCTGCAACTTATAAAAATCAACCTGACTTAGTAAAATCATTATTAAAGAAAAAAGCCAATCCAAATGCTATAGATACAAATGGAACAACAGCACTGTTGTTGGCTGTACAATTCAAGAACACTGCATTAGTAAAATTGCTATTAGAATATAATGCAGACAAGAAAATTAAGGATAAGAAAGGAAAAACAGCATTTGAATATGCTGTTTTTTCACAAAATGAACAGATAATCAATCTCTTAAAATAAACGCCCATGAAAAAAATTACTCTTTTAGCAATTTTAGCAACCAGTATAACTTCTTTTGCTCAACAAAAAACAACTGGTGACATTACTTTGTCAACCAATATGACGGTAAATTTAACATTAAACAATACCACACAAAAAGCAATATTAAAACTTACCGGGCCTTCTGACAGATGGTTTGCATTGCAATTTGGAAGTTTTGCAATAGGCCAAGGTATGGAGGAGGGACAAGATTTTGTGTATGCTAATGGAACTATATCTACATTAGTTGACGGAAACCATAATGATATAGGAGTACCTCCAAATACGGATGGCTCGCAAAACTGGACAGTAACTTCTGACACGGGAACTTCTGCTTCCTCTCCTGCAATCAGAACTATAATAGCTGAACGAAATTTATCGACCGGAGATCCTAATGATTATACATTTAATTATGCTAATACTTCTATTGATTTTGCCTGGGCACGAAGAAGTTCTGCCGGTTACGCATTAAGTAATCACGGAGGAGGAAATCGTGGGTATAGTGTAGATGTTCCTTTATCTACTACTTTGGGTGTAGACGATTTTAGTTTAAAAACTTCTTCTATTTATCCAAATCCTTCAAACGGGAATTTCAGTGTGGAAACAAAAACTGGCCTGGATAAAATAACTGTATATTCTCAAACAGGATCATTAGTTCAAACCATTGATGTAAAAGACAAGTCTAATAATACTGTTGAAGTATCTTTAAAAAGTTTACAAAAAGGGCTCTATCTAATCGAATTACAAAATGGTTCGGAAAAAACCTGGAAAAAAATAATTCTTAATTAGTGTCCTGATATCTACTTTATAATATTGGTTTTATAAAAAAAGGTTAAAATTTGAACTGCCCCAAAAGTTAGACACTATTTTGGGGCATTTTTATGAAAAGAAAACTTTTTTAGATCTTTTTAAATTACATTAATCCATCGCCCATCACTTCTGAATCATATAAGATCGATGAAGCAACTTTTACAATTTCACTTCTCAAAACTCATATAGCTTCTTTTTGATGTGTTTCGAATTGGTCTTCTACCTCTGCTTTTTTTAGCCCCGGCAGCAGCGGCATCCTTTTTCCGGCTCCTTTAGCCGGGAAAAGATACAGCGGATGACGGGAATCAGCTCCTTACCATTTTTATACTCCTAAAAAAAAGATTTTAGAATTGGAAATAAATAAATGGCTGAGAACCTGCAACGGCTGTCGCATAAACAATCCAGTATACAAAGCCTAAAATTATCGCTTTGATTAATAATGGCGTTTTATCAAAAACAGATTTCATTCCGTTTGTAAATACTTCAGGCAGAAAGTGCCAAACATAACCAAAAAGCATTAATAAAAATACATTTTTGTATCCGAAGATTATTGCTTTCCATTGTTCCGGCTCGAATGTTAACTGACCAATATTATTGATTACCTGCAGGGCTGTATCAAAATCTCTTGCACGGAAAAATATCCAGCAAAAAACCACAAAATGGAATGTAATAACAATTGAAAAGAAAGTCCATAAAACGGAACTTTTACCTTCTTTTTTGGATGGGAAAAATTCTAAAAATATTTTATGCACTGCCAATGCCAACCCGTGTAAGGCTCCCCAAATAATAAACTGAGCTCCTGCTCCGTGCCACAATCCTCCTAAAAGCATTGTTGTAAACAAATTAAAATTAGTGACAGTAGTTTGATTTCGTTTATTTGAAAGTAAAAATGTCAGGGCAAAAACAACAATTGAGCTGCCTGCAATAATTAATGGAATTATACTAACATTGATATTTGTAATTCCCCAAAGCAATAATCCGAAGAAGAATAAGCTCGGAAAAAGAAACCCTGCAAAAGATCCTTCGCGGTTTCCTCCAATAGAAATATATAAAAAATCTTTTAACCAGGTTGACAACGAAATGTGCCATCTTCTCCAGAAATCGGTAATTGATGTTGATTTATAAGGTGTTCTAAAGTTAGCCGGCAATTTAAATCCAAGTAACAAAGCAATTCCTATTGCCATATCCGAATATCCTGAAAAATCACAATAAATCTGAATGGCATATCCGTAAGAAGCCATTAAATTCTCGAATGACGTGTAAGTCATCGGGGTATCAAAAACACGATCTACAAAGTTTATCGATATATAATTTGAAATAACTGTTTTTTTGATTAATCCTCCAATAATAAGAAATAATGCATTGTTTACATCTTGTTTGGTGAGATTTAATTTTTGATAAATCTGCGGAAGAAAATCTTTTGCACGTACAATTGGCCCGGCAACTAATTGTGGAAAAAATGAAACGAAGAATAAATATTCGATATAATTTTTGGTTGGTTTGATTTCTTCACGATAAATTTCAATAATATAACTCATCGACTGAAAAGTATAGAACGAAATCCCGACCGGAAGAAAAACATCATGCAATTCAAAATTACCATTGAACATATCATTGTATGTAACAATCATAAAGTTCATGTATTTAAAATAAGCCAGCAATCCTAAATTTAGGATGACGCTTATTATAAGATATATTTTCTTTGCTGTGTCTTTTTTTTGTCTGTAAATAATCTGGCTCAGGCCATAATCTACAACAGAAGAAAGCAATAATAACAAAAAGTATATCCCGCTTGACTTATAATAAAAGAAAAGCGAAAAAAGAATTACGTATGTTAGTCGTAAATAAAATGTTTTACGTAAAAAGGCGTATACAAAATAGAAAACTAAAAACAATCCAAGAAACAAACCTGTATTGAATAATAACTTTTCTTCGGGATTATATATGAACCAACTTTTAACCTGCTCTAATGTGATTTCTCCAAAATTATGAACAAACCAGTCATTTATGCTATTACTTGTTATCAACTTACTTTTTTGATTTAAAATTATCGTATGCTTTTAAAAACGCTTCTGTAAACAGTTTTCCTTGTTTTTCATATCCTTTTTTAGAATAATGAACGAAATCCGGCCCAATTAATCCTTGTGCTCTTAATTCCCGGACTCCATTTAAACCTCCAAACTCATCATATAAATCCCAAACTGCAAAATCATCTTTCTCTGCTGCGCTATTAATACGTTCTGCATACTCCTTAATGTAAACATTTGGCTTTCTTCTTCTGTGCAAAGATGGCGGCGGCGTCATCACAATTATTGGAGCATCGACATTGTGTTCTTTCAGGTTACTTATAAATTCGCGTAATTGCCTGATATAAGCAGAACCTTCCATATTGTCGTAACTTTCATTTGTCCCGAGTGAAAAAATCAACAAATCAGGATGTAATGCTTTTAATTGTTCAAAAAACAATGGGTATTTATTATAATCTGAGAACTTAGCACCGTTTACCCCAATACCACTATAGGTTACTCCCGGAGTATTTTTCTCTAAAACAATTCCGTTAAGCTCATATTTCGTTGCATTTTTATCCGGAATCAGGTAAATTTTCTCTAATGCTTTTTCTGAATTATAATAATAAGAGAAAGAATCAGATTCCATGTTTAGAGGAACAAATTCTGAATTTTTAATGGTTTTTGGTTTTGTTTCGTTTGTTGGAATTCTCAATGTTCTTCCTGCACGAATATTATTCGATTTTAGTCCATTTGCTCTTTTTATTTCAGCAACTGAAATATTGTATTTATTTGCAATTACAGAAATCGCTTCGCCTTTTTTGATTCTATGTGTTACTATTTTTGGTTCTGTAGACTGGATAATATTTGTTTTGGATGACAAAGCCAAATCAAACATTTTCTGGTTTTGAGGGGTAATAATATGAATTGAATTAAACTTATAGGCTTTATCCTTTACATTCAATTCGATTACAAAACCGGCATTATCTCTCCAAAGCCCAATTCCGCTTACACCTACAGGATTCTTTTTGGCAGGGTAAATATTTCGGTAACTCTCCCATTTTCTGTTTGAATAAAATCGTTCATTATAAGAACCGTTTGTTCTCGCCAACTGATAAGGAAATACAAGGCCGCGTCCTGCATTGCCAAATTTTTGCTGCAGTTTTTTCCTGATTTCATTGGTCATTAAATCTCCCTGAATATGAGAGTCACCTATATGAACAATATTTATTTTCTGATTATTACTAACCTCATTCTCTTTTAATTTGGTAAAAACACTTTCTAATACTTTAGCATTATAAAGATGATTCCCTGTATAGACTTCAATCGTTGCGGTATCGATTTTACTAATCATATTTTTAATTGTTGAAAGTGAGACTGACTTTTGCGCTTTACTATTTGCCGACAATAAAAGGCAGCAAAAGAAAATAATTAGTTTATTCATCTATACTATCTTTTATAACAGTTACGGAATCTGTTTTAGTTTTTCTAACAGGCTTATCACCTCCTGCATCACGTTTTTCACGCAATACCTTATATTGTTCGTAACCTTTATTCAGCTGATTATATAATAAATTGCCTATTGCTTTTGCTCCTCTTTGGTTAAAATGCGTATAATCTTTGTTAGCTCTTACAGGCGATTCATCCGTCCATTTTACCATAGATCCGTCACCGCCCATTAATGTATACAGATTTACAAATCCTGATTCAGTTTCGAGAGCATATCTCTTTTGGGCCTTCATTAAAGGAACTACTGCAGAATCCGTTTTCATTTCAAGATCATATTTGGTCGATTTATCAGCTGTTGAAACGATCAAAATTGAAACTCCCGGAAAAGACTCTTTTATTTTATTTACTGTTTTTTTCATCCCTTTTTGATACCAGGAATAATTTTTGGTCCCGTAATTCAACACATTGGTTCCGTAATGCAAAACAATAAGGTCATACTTCAGATTGTTATTAAACGCCTGCATTACACTGGCATTAAACATTGAAATTGGCAATCCGGAATTTCCTCTTTGTGAAAAGTTATCTACATGAACTCCGCTTCCGTTATCAAAATTAAAACCATAAATCGGGATTGAATCTGACTGGGTAAAATTTGCTTTGAATGCTTTTATACTTCCTGAAGTTACTTTTAATGTGTTGACCAAATTATTAGGAACGAGGTTTTTTCGCAATGTATCCTTACCGATAATAAAACTCACATTTCCTTTTTTGGATGATTTCCCGTAAAATAAGGTTGGATTGTCTAAAGTCGTCGAAAATTTATTACGTCCTGCTTCATATTGCACCCACGTAGTATTTGTTTTATCGTTTGCAAAGAACACATGTCCGTTTACCCCAAAAGGACTTATTGGCCTTTTTACATTTAAATACGATTGCGTTTTCCAGTTTTTTGAAAACAGTGTTTTTACTGAGCCTCTTGATGCAGATGATTCTGAGATTATCGAAACAAAACCAACTCCACTTCCACCGAAACGTTCCTGATAATTCATTCGGATATCCTGTACGATTAAATCGCCATCAGTCATAGAGTCGCCATAATAAGCAATACGAACTTTAGATTGTGGATTTTTTTCAAGCTGATATAATTTTTCATAAAAAGAAATCAGGTATTGATATCCTTTATAATCATCAAAAGTTTCAGATGGGAATTCGATACCTTCGGAAGCATCAAAAATAATTTCTTCGTTATCGAGATTTTGCTCATCTTCATTAATACTATCCCCATTTTGAGACAGGGAATCTTTGACTACCGATTCTAAAAGCAGCCTGTCGATAAGTATATTTTTGGGATCAACTTTAGTATCCGAAAAAATTTTATTCGGTAAAACTTGTTTAAATCCAATGAAAGCTATGAATGCTAATGCTACAATTGCAAAAGACTGAAAAAAATATGATTTTGTATTCACTTAGTACTTATGTATTTGAAGAATAAATTCACAAAAAATTAATTTAAATTCCTGTTAATTCCTTATAAAAAAATCTGCGCAAAGATAGGATTAAACATTAATTTATAATCCTTTTTAACAATAAAAAAAGAGGCCAGATAAATCTAACCTCTTTCAAAAAAAAATAAAAAAAACCAAGTTACCAACTAACTAAACTTTAAAGTAGTTTTATCATGCATTTTTAAAAACAAAACTACATTTGTACAACTAAAGTGTTTTCTTAGAATGTTGTAGTGCTGTTAGCCTGATATGCAAAATTGAAAGTAAAATATCTTGCCACTGATGTTGCGTCCGGTGTTGTCGGTGCATTTTGATAATAGCTTAAGATTTCAAATTTTGCATATTTCCCATCATGAGTTTTTACTACAAATACTTTTCCTGCAAGAGGTGAAATAATGTTTGTTGATGAATTATAGCTGTACCATCCATTTCCGCTTCCTGTCGGAATTGCATAAGTTGAGGCACCATCCTGAGCAAAAGTGGTTGCTAAAGGAAATGTCGTTACACCAGCAAATGTACCAGAAACGATACTTACTGCTCCAGTTCCAGTTCTTTCCGGCTCATCAGTAATACCAATTTTAGCTCCTCCATTTACAATAATAGTCGTTCCACGGAAAGCAATATCCCAATTACTATCGGTTACGATTTTGTTTTCTGAAAAACTGAATTTTGTAAATTCACCGCCAACTGCTTGTCCTTGTCCACCTGTTTGTGGTGCATAAAGATTAGAAACTGTTTTAGTTTCAGCTACCGGAGTTGCATCATTATCATCATTATTACAAGATGCTATAAAAAGAACTAATGTAAAAAGAGAAAGTTTTAAAAAATTTGTTTTCATTATAAAAGTGTTTAAGTAATTATTAATTAAAAATTGTATTGAATTCTTGCAAAAAATTGGCGTCCGGCAAGATTGCTTATTTGACCCGGATCTGTAAAATCAAGTAAATTATTCGCTCCTGCCTGAAATATTACTTTATCATTAATATATTTTGAAGCTGATAAATTGGTTATAAAATAATCATTTACAAACGTGTCATATTTATCCAGCACCTGATTCCCGTTAGTATCAAACATTCCGTATTTGCTTCGATAAAAAACGCGTAAGTTGATATCTGTTTTTATGCTCGGAATAGTGTATAAAAATTTAATATTAGCTGTATGCTTAGATCGATTGAATAATCCGAAATAATCTGATTTATTAATTTTGACCGTTTGCAGTTGTGAATTCCGTACGTATTGATAATCTTCAAAGTTGTCAATAACCGATTTGTCTTTAGCAATTAGATATTGATATCCTAATGACACTGTAAATTCTTTGGTGAAATTATAAGTTGAATTAAACTCCGCACCATAGGTAAAAACCTCACTAATATTAAAGTAACTAAAAACATTCTGTCCATTAGTTTTTTGAGCTACAACTCGAGTATCTATCAAATTAGTTATCGAATTGTAAAATGCATTTATATCTAATTTGAGTTTGTTTTTTTTGTAAAAAGTTCCAAAATTAAAATTCACGGCACTTTCGGCTTCCAGCGGTTTGTCAAAACTTATTCCTGCTGTTCTGGATAAAAGTTGCCCCTGTTCTTCAAACTGATTTAATCGCTCTTCAGCAACATTGTATCCTAATACTGTATAACCAACTTGTGGATTTGTAAAATCGAAGAATAACTGACGGAAATCAGGCGCTTTATAACCGTAACCTACTGAACCTTTTAAAGAAAAATCAGTATTGAATTTATAATTTACAGCTAATTTCGGGCTCAGCTGAGATGCGTATTCACTATGGCTATCATATCTGAATCCCGCTAAAACGTTCCATTTTTCAGTTGGATTATAATCGTATTGTACAAAAACATATTGAGAATTAAATTTTACATTATTATCAAAATAGGTTCTGTCCAGAGTTTCATAATTTAATCCTATCCCTGCTGTTAACTTGTCATTATTTATTGACAAGGTTGTTCTGACTTCTGGTCGAAAAAGCCATTGGTTATAGTACGTCTTTTCAAAAAGCGTATTGTTTTCGTCATTTAAAAATGAATCATTTTTATAATTGGTAGCATATAATTCGTATTCAGAATATAGTTTGGAATTCCATTTATGTTCTAATTTAATTTGCGAATTCCATTCGTTTTCTTTCGCATCGCCTTTATAATTTTCGTTATCAATTATAGATACATTATTCATTTTCTGATTATAAAAACGATTGCTTATAATTAGTTTCAGATTTTCTGAAAAATCATAATATAATTTTGGCTGAATTGTAGAATTGTAGAATCGTTCCACATTTTTTAATGGCGTAGTTTTATCCAAATCATATCCGTCAGATGAATAAAAATTGGTAAATAAATTGGCCGAAAACTTCTTCTTTTTCCAAAGAATATTGGTATTAATATCGTTGGTATTGAATGTTGCATATCGGTATGAAAGAGTACCTGAGAACATATCTTTTTTAGGCTTTTTTGTAATTACATTAATTACCCCACCCATTGCTTCTGAACCATATAAAGCAGATGATGCCCCCTTTACAATCTCAATTCTTTCTATATTTCCAACAGAAACCCTTGATAAATCTAAGACTCCGGAATTTCTTCCAACAAGTGGAACACCATCAATCAGGATCATAGTGTAGGCTGCATCTAAACCCTGCATCTGAATACCTTCGAAGCCACTTTGATCGGGAATTAAAATAATTCCTGTTTGCTCGTTAAGAATTTCATTTAACCTTGTAACACCACTTTTTGCAATTGCTTCAGATGTAATTATTGTCATTGGTAATGGTAACGACGAAAGCACCCTTTCTGTTCTTGTCCCTGTAACCACCATAACTTCTAATAATTCATTTCCTTTAATACTATCTTTTTGCTTTTCCTGGGCCCAAAGATTGATACTAAATGCAATTATAATAAAAAGGGTAAAATTGATTTTCATTATTTTTATTAAGTCTTAATAATGCTGCAAATATATAATTATTTTTATTTATTCTAAATAAAGTTTATATATTTGCCAAGAAATTTAAAATCAAAAAAATAGTTATGATTACAAAAAGCCTCTATTTTTCAGCCGTTATGGCTTTAACTTGCAGCCTTGGTTTCAGTCAGGATAAAAAACAGCAAGACATTAAATCAATCAAATCAATGTGTGGGTGTTATGAAGTAAAATTTAACTTCGCAGAAACTTTTCAATATCCTAAAGATTCACTGAGTTACAAACCTTCACAAACTAAACATGAATCTGGTTTAGAATGGGTTGAATTGTTAGAAGACACTCCAAATAAAATCGTAATGCAGCACTTATTAATTGTAAGCGATGACATGATAATCAAACACTGGAGACAAGATTGGCTGTTTGAAAACACTGATTTGTACTCATTTGACAAAAACACTTCCTGGAAATACCAAAAACTGGATAAAAAAGCTGTAAAAGGACAATGGACCCAAAAAGTATATCAGGTAGATGACAGTCCAAGATACGAAGGATCTGCAACCTGGGTACATGTTGACGGACAAGATTACTGGGCAAATGTTACTGATGCACCACTACCAAGAAGAGAGCATACAAAACGTAATGACTATAATGTTTTAAAAAGAAGAAACATTCATGAAATTACTGCTACAGGATGGAATCATGAACAAGACAATGACAAACTGATCAGAGATGACAGCGGAAAAGATGTTTTGCTGGCACAAGAAAAAGGAATGGATGTTTACACTAAAATTCCGGATATTAAATGTATCGCTGCTCAAAAATGGTGGGCAGAAAACAGTGCTCTCTGGAAAAATGTCCGTGACAAATGGCAAACTCTTTTTGACAGGCATAAAGACTTAAACTTAGAAGCTAAAGTTGATAAAAAAGCATTATATACGCTTTTGTTTGATTTGAAACCAAATGCTGCAAAAGCAGAAACGGATGCAATTATCGACAAGTTCGTAAAATAAAAAAATGTTT
This sequence comes from Flavobacterium sp. CF136, assembly GCF_000282055.1. Taxonomy (GTDB): domain Bacteria; phylum Bacteroidota; class Bacteroidia; order Flavobacteriales; family Flavobacteriaceae; genus Flavobacterium. The sequence goes on along the minus strand of NZ_AKJZ01000007.1, from coordinate 188,926 downwards.
GTGTTAGTTGTAAAAAAGCCGATAGTTTTTAGGTCTATCGGCTTTTTTTGTTTTTAGAATATTTCAACTTTTACATTCTCTCCGGAACTTCAATTCCTAATAAGGTAAAGGCAGATTTTATAACTTCGGCAACTTTTTGAGAAAGCTGAACTCTGAAAATTTTCTTAGTCAAATCAATTTCGCCCAGAATATGTACCGACTGATAAAATGAATTGTATTCTTTTACCAGATCATATGTATAATTAGCAATCAATGCCGGACTATGATTTTGAGCCGCATTCTGAATTACTTCCGGAAAAAGTTCGATTTGTTTAACCAGTTCTTTTTCCTTTTCGTGAAGCACTTCGACTCCGCTCAGTGTGACATTGTAATCAAAATCTGCTTTGCGGATAATCGACTGGATTCTTGCGTATGTGTATTGTATAAAAGGACCTGTATTTCCGGCAAAATCAACAGATTCTTCCGGATTAAACAAAATACGTTTTTTAGGATCTACTTTTAAAATGTAATATTTCAGGGCACCAAGCCCTATCGTTTTATACAATTTAGCTTTTTCTTCAGCTGAATAACTGTCCAGTTTACCCAGATCTTCTGAAATTTGTTTTGCTGTATCTGTCATATCCTGCATCAAATCATCCGCATCTACGACAGTTCCTTCACGGCTTTTCATTTTCCCGGATGGCAAATCAACCATTCCGTATGATAAATGATATAGGCTTGAGGCCCAGTCAAATCCTAGTTTTTTTAGAATCAAAAACAATACTTTAAAGTGATAATCCTGCTCGTTACCAACAGTGTAAACCATTCCGCCAACATCCGGCATATCTTTTACACGCTGAATTGCAGTTCCAATATCCTGAGTCATATAAACTGCGGTTCCGTCTGAACGAAGTACAATTTTACGATCCAGACCTTCATCCGTTAAATCAATCCAAACAGAACCATCAGGATCTTTTTCGAAAACTCCTTTGTCAAGTCCAACCTGAACAACATCTTTCCCTAATAAATATGTGTTGCTTTCGTAGTAATATTTATCAAAATTAACTCCAAGATTAGTATAAGTAGTCTCAAAACCATCATAAACCCATTGGTTCATCATCTTCCAAAGCGTAATTACTTTTTCATCACCGGCTTCCCATTTCTTCAGCATTTCCTGTGCTTCAACAATAATTGGAGCTTGTTTTTTAGCTTCTTCTTCCGTTTTGCCGGATTCTATTAATTGAGAAATTTCAGCTTTATAAGCTTTATCAAACTCAACATAATATTTACCAACTAATTTATCTCCTTTTAAATTCGAACTTTCAGGAGTTTCTCCGTTTCCGAATTTCTCCCAGGCAAGCATTGATTTGCAGATATGAATTCCGCGATCATTGATGATTTGGGTTTTATACACTTTTTTACCCGAAGCTTTAATAATTTCAGCAACAGAATAACCTAATAAATTATTACGAACGTGACCTAAATGTAAAGGTTTATTGGTATTTGGCGAAGAATATTCGACCATGACCGCTTTATCTTGAGGATTTGGAGTTACATGACCAAATTTTGTATTGTCTTTTATTTCATTAAAGAAATTCAAATAATAACTATCCGCAATTACAATATTCAAAAAGCCTGAAACTACATTAAAACGAGCTACTTCAGCAACATTTTCAACCAGGTAATCTCCAATTTTATTTCCTAATTCGGCAGGATTGCTTTTAATCACTTTCAATAAAGGAAAAATAACCATTGTAATATCGCCTTCAAACTCTTTTCTGGTAGATTGAAATTCGATTTTATCAACTGTAACATCAAATAATGATTGTATTGTCTTTTGTATAGAAGGAGTAAGAATTTGTGATAATGACATGTAAACTTATTTTAAAGTGAGCAAAGATACTGCTTATTCATCAATTAGAGAAAACGAAAAACATATTAAATAGCACAAAACACTTAGAATTTCTTAAAAAGCTATTTGTTTTATTTCTCAAAATTATCAAAAAAACTAAAACGCTAATCTCTTCCAAAACAGCACTTCAGAAAAAAAGCGAAATTTTTTTCAAATTTTCCTGTAACATATCGATGATAAAAGAGTCTTAATAGGAACTTTGAATTCATTTATAGAAAAAAATCAATCATCAATCAAAATAATCTTTTAACCAAATTATGAAATTAAAATTCTTTCTGTTCGCATTACTGGGGGTAATCGCAACAGCTCAAGCCCAGAATCCGGGAACGGTCTCCGGGAAAATTACCGAAAAATCAAATAATGCACCTCTTTCATACGTAACAGTTTCAATCAAGGATAACGGAAAAGTAGTTTCTGGGGTTAATACAGATGATAAAGGAGAATTTATCATTAAAAATTTAGCTTTGAAAAGTTATACAATCGAAATCCAATACATTGGATTCAGAAAATATGTTGGATCTGTAATTTTAAGTGAAAATAAAAAAGAAGCCACTTTAAAGGTAGCACTTGAAGAAGAGGCAACGCAGCTTAAAGGTGTAAATATTGTAAATGAGCGTTCGACAATTGAACAAAAAATTGACCGTAAAGTAATTACTGTCGGGAAAGATTTGACTACGGCGGGAGCTTCAGCATCTGATATCATGAATAACATTCCGTCTGTAAACGTAGATCAGGATGGTAAACTCTCGCTTCGCGGAAACGATAATGTACGTGTATTAATTGATGGAAGACCAAGTAATATTGATCCGGCTCAATTATTAAAACAGATTCCATCAACTTCTATTAAAAAAATTGAATTGATTACCAATCCAAGTGCAAAATACAATCCTGAAGGAATGTCCGGAATCATCAATATTATTTTGCACAAAAATGCAAACACCGGTTTCAACGGAAGCTATAGTGGCGGTATTACTTTTGGAGAAACTGCCAAATACAATCAGTCGTTAGATTTGAATTATAAAACCGGGAAAGTGAATTTCTTTGGAAATGTGGGGCAAAATTTTGGGACCTATTTTAATGATGGTTACATCAAAAGATTTGATCAGGATATTTTACAAAAATTAGATATCAAAAATGAAAATGATTCCTATTTGTACAAAATTGGTATGGATTATTTAATTGACGATCATAATACTTTATCTTTTTACAGCAATCAAAATAAATCGACCGGAAAAGGATTTGTGAACACTGATATTGATTACAATAATGGTGATCCGAATATTAAAAATGCGTATCAAAAATCTAAGTATTCTGGGCCGGATGATACCGGAACTTACAATTTAGCTTATAAACATATCTTTAAAAAAGAAGGTCATACTTTAGATTTTGAAGGAAATTATAATATTACTAAGAAAACTCAAAATGCTGATTTTGACACAAAAAACACAGCTCCTGACAACACTATCAGCAACATAATCTACAATGATTTAATCAAAGGAGACCGTAAATTAAGTACTTTGAATATAGATTATGTGAATCCTTTGAATGAAAAAACTACACTTGAGGCCGGTGCCGAAGCCAGAATTACTAAAACAGGCAGTGATTATACCAGAATAAACCCAACTGATCCTACAGAGAATCAAATATCAAATTACACTTATGACACAAATATTTACTCTGCTTATGTAACTTTTGGACAGAAATATAAAAAATTCAGTTATCAAATAGGAACACGTTTTGAAAGTTATAAAGTAGCTGCTAATTTAAATCATGGTGAAACTAAATTTGATGATGATTATATTACGCTATATCCATCTGCTTATTTCACTTATAATCTGAATGAGAAAAATACTTTCCAAATTAGCTATAGCCGACGTGTTGACCGCCCAAGCTTAGAGCAGACAAAACCAATTCGTGAGTTTTCAACTCCGTTGGTAACTTCATATGGAAATCCGGAATTAAGACCTCAGTTTACTAATTCTGTAGAAATAAATTACACAAAAACGCTTGAAAAGGGAAGTGTAACCGGTGGTGTTTTCGTCAGAAGTATCAACGATCAAATCAGCAGAATTTTATATCCTGATGATACAGATCCTAATGGCAATAAACAAATTCTGTCTTTTACAAACTACGACAGCAATACAGCTTATGGATTTGAAGCTTCTTTTAATTATAAAATTACAAAATGGTGGGATATTTCACCATCTATTGATTTCTCAAGTATTAAACAACAAGGAATTGTATTTTCATACGATACGGCAACAAGCTCAAGTAGTCCAATTGAGAGAAAAATTACGGTTTCAGCGTTTAATGCCCGTATGAATTCTAATTTCAAAGCAACAAAACGTTTAAGCTTTTTACTATTCGGTTTTTACAGAGGCGGTGTTGACGGGCTTCAGAACAACAGCAAAGAAATGTATAAAATGGATATTGGTTCACGTTATACTTTATTAGACAACAAAATGAATATAAGCGTACGTTTTAATGACGTTTTCGACACTATGAAATATGCTTTTGATGCGATATACCCTTATCCTCAGGCCGGTCAGTTTACATGGGAAAGCCAAACCGTATATTTAGGTTTAACCTATAACTTTGGAGGAGCAAAAATCAAAAACCTGCAACGTAAACAAAGAGAAGACAATACTAATAAAGGTGGCGGCGGAATGTTTTAGCTTCTGTCTTAATTAGAACATTAATAGTTTTTAAATATTTTTTGTAGAAGAAAGTCCTGGAGTATGCCAACTTCAGGACTTTTTTATTTAATCAGTTATAAAAAATTTCGCAATTCTTTTATTTCTTCCGGATTTGCCGTTTCTGAATTATCAGTAATAGCTGAGGAATGATAAAAAGTAGGCTCTAATTTATCCTGCAATAATTTAATATTTGAAGATCGTAAACCCCCGCCAGGCATAATCTCAATTCTATCTTTTGCTAATTTTTGAATTTTTTCCAAATCAAAAATTCCTTCTTCAACACTTGGAGCTTGTCCGGAAGTTAGAATAGTTTTAAAACCACAATCAATCACATTTTCAAGGGATTGCTCGATATCTTTTGCCACATCAAAAGCACGATGAAAAGTACACGAAAGTGGCTGGGCCAAATAAACCAATTCCCGGTTTCGGGTTTTATCTACACTTCCATCCGAATTTAAGATTCCGAAAACAAAACCATCAACCCCCAATTTTTTGAATTGTTTTATATCTTGTTTCATTTCCACAAACTCTTCATCCGAATAGACAAAATCTCCTCCCCGTGGCCGTATTATCACATGCATTTTAATAGATAATTTCTCCCGGACTCTTACTGCTAAAATATAATTAGGTGTTGTTCCTCCTAATTTCATATTCTCACATAATTCGATTCTGTCTGCGCCTTTTTCCTCAGCAATCAATGCAGATTCATAATTAAAACAGGCTATCTCAAGTTGATTTTTTTTCATTTTAATTGAATTCTATTTTCTCAAAGTTTGTCATTTCGACGTGAGGAGAAATCACACTAGACACTCCGCAATCAAAATCGTCAATCTTTGTCGAGTTACGCATATGATTTCTCCTCACGTCGAAATAACAAAAACTATCAAACATTAAAAATACAAAAAAAACCTGCCTCAAAACGAAGCAGGCTTTATAATATCGTAAAAAACTAAATTACCATTTAATGATAGCACTTGCCCAGGTAAATCCGCTTCCAAAAGCAGCTAAGACAACTGTGTCTCCTGATTTGATTTTTCCTTGTTCCCAGGCTTCTGTCAAAGCAATTGGAATAGAGGCTGCAGTTGTGTTTCCGTATTTCTGAATATTATTATGGACTTTATCGTCTGACAATTTGAATTTATTTTGAATGAATTGTGAGATTCTCAAATTTGCCTGATGCGGAATCAACATATCAATATCGGAAACCTGTAACCCATTTGCTTCCAAACCTTCATTAATAACTTCTGCAAAACGAACTACTGCGTTTTTAAAAACAAATTGTCCGTTCATATATGGATAATAACTTTCGTCATTTGGATCATTATCAGCCAAAATATCAGTTACCCAACGAGCTCCCATTCCCGGTGCCTGCAATGCTAATTCTTCAGCATGTTGCCCTTCTGAATGTAAATGTGTTGATAAAATTCCTTTTGTCAAATCTTCTTCACGGCTTAAAATAGCTGCTCCTGCCCCATCTCCAAAAATTACCGAAACACCACGACCACGAGTTGTCATGTCTAATCCTGTTGAATGTACTTCTGAACCAATTACCAAAATGTTTTTATACATTCCGGTTTTAATATATTGGTCAGCAACCGAGATTGCATATACAAAACCAGAGCATTGGTTTCTAACATCTAAAGCTCCAACAGTTCTTAATCCTAAATCACGTTGTACTAAAACCCCCGGTCCTGGAAAATAGTAATCCGGGCTTAATGTTGCAAAAACTACAAAATCAATATCTTCTTTGGCTATGCCGGAACGTTCAATTGCTATTTTAGCAGCCTTAACTCCCATTGAAGTTGTGGTATCTTCTCCACGAATAATATGCCTGCGCTCCTGAATTCCTGTTCGCTCCTGAATCCATTCATCATTGGTATCAATAATCTTAGACAAATCATCATTTGTCACAACATTTGAAGGAACATAATATCCTAAGCCAGCTATTTTTGAATGATACATATTCTTTTTTTATTTGTTAAAAATTGGACTGCAAATTTAAACATACTTTAAAACATTAGCGTACAAATTACTACTTTTTTCGTAATTATCAATTCAACAAATTTTAAAAATTGTTTTATTATCATTATACTTTTCTAAAAAAAGACATTTTTGTTTAAAAAATCGAAAAACTCAAACAACAACACAAGAAATGTAACAAGATTAAAGTACTTTAGACTAATTAATAATAACCCGTTGGACGTAATTGATTAAAAACTCTTATTTGATATAAAAACAAATAGATCAAAAANTATAAATTTGAGTAAAACATCTTTATACTTCCAGAAATCATTGTTATCCTGAGCGAAGTCGAACTTTTTACTTCAAAGGGCTCGACTCCGCTCAGCCTGACACCTATTTTGAATTACATCCAACAGGTAATAATTACACTTTTTAAATAACAAAAAATAAAAATTATGAAACTAAAGGTTAGCCTGCTCTTGTTTTTAAACATTGGCTGTATTGCTTTCGCACAAGAAAATCTAACGTACCAAAAACCTTCTAAATCTATTTTGGATTTGGCAGATTACGAAAGAGCGCCTTCTGTATCAATGGATACTAAAAAAGAGTATATGCTTTTATCGTACAGGAGTACTTATAAAACTTTGGATGATCTAAATCAGGAAGAACTTCGTTTGGGTGGTTTGAGAATTAACCCGACAACAAACATTTCAAGTACTGTAACTTACATCAACAATTTAAAAGTACGAAAAATAAGCAGTACTAATGAAGTACAGGTGACCGGATTACCGGACAATCCTAAAATAAGCAATATACTGTGGTCTCCCAATGACAAGAAAATTTTATTTTCGCACACTACAAATTCCGGTGTTGAACTGTGGGTTTTAGATGTTGCCGGTGCAAAAGCAAAAAAACTTACCGAAGCAACTGTAAATGCAAACCTTGGCAATCCTTTTAGCTGGTTTTTAGATAACGAAACCATTTTAGTAAAAATGCTTGTTAAAAACAGGCAGCCATTAGTTGATTCTAAAAAAGATCTTCCAAAAGGGCCAATAATTTCAAACACTTCCGGAGAAAAATCTCAAAACAGAACCTATCCAGATATGTTGAAAAACAAAAATGATGAGATTAATTTTGAAAACGTCATCACTTCTCAACTGTATAAAATCAATCTTAACGGAACTGCTGCATTATTTAAAGAAGCAGCAATGTATGCGGGAGAAAGAATTTCGCCAGATGGAAATTATATTATGTTAACCACTATTCAAAAGCCGTTTTCATATGTTGTTCCATTAAACCGATTTCCATCCAAAACAATCGTTTATGATAAAAACGGAACAGAAATAAAAACAGTAAACGAAGTCCCGCTAAACGAAATAATCCCAAAAGGTTTTATGGCTGTCAGAAAAGGAAAAAGAGAAATGACATGGAGAAATGACAAACCGGCGACTTTATCCTATGTCGTAGCTTTAGACGAAGGTGATCCTGCTAAAAAAACAGATTTTAGAGACGAAGTTTTTCTTTGGGAAGCACCTTTTGCAAATAATCCAGCCACATTAATAAAAACACCTCAGCGTTTTAATAGCATCACATGGGGAAATGACAATATAGCAATCGTCACAGATGAATGGTATGACACTCGTAATACTAAAACATATTTGGTAAACCCCTCAAATCCTGAAGAGCAGCCAAAAGTGATTTCGGATAGAAATTCACAGGATATTTATTCAAATCCGGGTGTTTTTGAAACTACAAAAAATGAATACAACAAATATGTATTAGCAATAGAGAATGATAATGCATATCGTATTGGCGAAGGGTTTACCAAAGACGGCCAGTATCCGTTTATAGATGAGTTCAATTTAAAAACATTGAAATCTAAGCATATTTACACTTCTGCTTATAAAGATAAAAAAGAAGATTTATTAGAAATTGAAGATTTTAAAAACGGAAAAGTTTTAGTTCAGATTCAATCTAAAAGTGAGTATCCGAATTATTATTTCAGAAACATCAAAAAACAAAATAGCCTGACACCAATTACATCTTTTAAAAATCCATTTGAAAGTATTAAAAATGTCAGCAAAGAAGTAATCAAATACAAACGAAAAGACGGTGTTGAACTTTCAGGAACATTATATTTACCTGCAGGTTACGATAAGGTAAAAAAAGAGAAACTGCCTTTGTTAATCTGGGCTTATCCCGCAGAATATAAAGATAAAAACAGTGCCGGGCAGTCCACTCAAAACTCAAATGAATTTACATTTCCTTACTACGGATCATTTGTATATTGGGTAACCAAAGGATATGTGGTTTTAGATGATGCTGCTTTTCCTATTATTGGTGAAGGTACTACAGAGCCTAATGATAATTTCATTTCACAGCTGGTTGATAATGCCGAAGCAGCAATTAATGCAGTAGACGCTTTAGGATATATTAACCGCAAAAAAGTTGCTGTTGGAGGACATTCCTATGGTGCATTTATGACCGCTAATTTATTGACACATTCTAATCTTTTTGCCTGTGGAATTGCACGAAGCGGAGCTTATAACAGAACTTTAACCCCTTTCGGATTTCAGACAGAACAGCGTAATTACTGGGAAGCTCCGGAAGTTTACAATACGATGTCTCCTTTTATGAATGCTGATAAAATGAAAACGCCAATTTTATTGGTTCATGGTGAAGCTGATAATAATCCAGGTACTTTTACTTTGCAGACAGAGCGTTATTTTCAAGCTTTAAAAGGATTAGGGGCACCGGCAAGAATGGTGATTTTACCTAAAGAAGCCCATAGCTATGTTGCTAAAGAAAACATTCTGCATTTGCTTTGGGAACAAGACCAATTCTTAGAAAAATATTTAAAAAACTAATTTCATTTTATAAAACAAAAAGCCCCTAAAAATAAATTTAGGGGCTCTTTTGTTTATTACTTTATCTTAACCTTTTAACCATGCATTTCTAAGTTTGTCTTTAGATGCATCAGTAGCTTTAAAAGTTTCTTTTTCTTCGTATGGAAATTTTACTGTTCCTTTGATTGTTTGTTCAACACCGTTACGTTTTATTTGAACTATAATAGCGTCATTCTCTTTCCAGTTTTCGCTCTCCCCAATTAAATCATAAATATTATCCAGTGTATAGGGCTTATTATTTATTGATGAAATAACGTCTCCTCCTTTAAGGTTTAAATTAGTGAAAAATGGGTTCAATTCAATATCTGAACGAACACTTATTATTTTTGTTTTTGGGTCAATAGCTATATATGGAGTTTGTCCTTTTAAGAAAATTGATCCTGCTGTTTTTTCAGATGCTTTAGTGACGCCTACTTTTGCTAAAAAAGTATCATAAGGAATTGGAGTTGTTCCTGCAACATAAGTCTTTAAAAACTCTCCCACCTCAGGATAAGTCAATTCAGTTATCTTAGCAAAAAGCTCATCATCATTAAATGGTTTATTAACGCCATACTCTTCTGATAACTTGTGCATTAAATCAAGAATACCTCTTTCTCCATTACTTTTTTCTCTAATAATGATATCAATACACATCCCTATTAATGCTCCTTTTTGATACACATTTAAATATTGGTCTTTGTAGGGCTGTTCCAAAACATTTTTACTCATTGTAGTAAATGACATTGTATCATTTAAACCTTTTGCCCCTTCAATTTTATCAGCAATACGAGTATAAAACTCAGCTTCACTGATCAGACCCTGATTGATTTGAAAAAGATTGGCAAAATACTCTGTTACACCTTCATACATCCATAAATGTTCTGACATTTTTGGTGCATTATAATCAAAATACTGGATTTCTTTTGAATGAATTGTCAGCGGGGTTACGATATGGAAAAATTCATGTGAAACCACATCTTTCATCGATTCTACCAATTTTTCTTTTGGCATTGACTCAGGAAGAACTACAGTCGTGGCTGTAGGATGTTCCAAAGCCCCAAATCCATGGGCATCATCTTTTGCTAAACTTGACAGGTACAATAAAACGGTATATTTTTTAGTAGCATTTACTTTTCCTAAAAAGTTTTTTTGAGCCGTCATCATTGTTTTCATTTCCGGTGTAATACTTTCAGCGGTAAATTTTCCTGTAGGAGAATAAACAGCTATTAAAATATCCATTCCATTAACATTAAATGTAGTATAATCCGGTTTAGAATACATTATCGGATTTTCTACTAAAACAGCGTAACGCGGTGTCACAAAAACATCACTGGTTTTGCTTGCATCTTCGTCTGTCATAGAAGTTGCTCCCCAAAGTGTTTCTGGATGTGTAATTGTAACTTTGTAAGGAACATCTAGTTTATCCTGAAAATACCCAACAAAACCGTGGGTATTTACAAGGAAGTTTTTACCTGCATTGATGTTTGTTCCGGCTGGCGAAAACACATCATCATTACCAAAACCAGTACCTTTTTCAGTATCAAAAGTATCTCCGACCAAATATGTAATGGTTTTTAATTTTTTTGCATCTGAAATGGACCAGGAGTTATCATCAATTCTTTTTACAGTTAAAGTATTTCCTTTAGCATCAAAAGCCTTAAATCCATCTGAATATTTACCATAATTATCGGTAGAGTATGTTCCTGGAACTGTTTTAGGAATACTGTAAACAACTTCATCTTTTTTTATTTCGGGAACTGTAATGGTTACCAAAACCTTATCATCTTTTACATCAGTAAGATTAATATTAACAGCTACTGTGTTATTTTTTGCAGAGCTTGATGCGCTCCCTGTCTTACAACTCCAAAAAGCTGCTGCAAGAGCGAATGTGTAAATTATTTTTTTCATTTATTCCGAGTTTAAGTTTGTGTATGAGTCTTACAAAATGCAAAACTGTTACACTATTAGGCATAAATAAAAAACTCCTGTGATTTCAGGAGTTTAATAATTAGTCTAATTTATTTTTTATATAGTACTTTCCGTCCAAATCTTCATCAAAATCATCTATTTTAACTGGTTTTGGTTTGGGTTTATTTGCGATTGCCTTCTTTTTCCACATTTCAAATTTTTCAAGAGGCATTTTCTTTTTCATGATTTCCAGAACTTCTTTTTCCGACAATCCAAATTCCTTTTTTATAATTTCAAATGGATTCCTTTCTTCTAATGCCAACGAAACAAGCTTTTCAGTTTGTTCCCAATTCAATTCTTTGCGGTTACTCTTTTTCATCACGTGAAAATTAATTCAAAATAGAGGTTAATGATTAATAGATTGATTTTCAATTTAAGTATCAATATTAATAAAAAAAATAATTAGTTCATCAGATTCAGTATATTTTTTTTACTGATTTTAGCTATTTTTTGCTGGTCTTGATTTTTGAACCGGAATTTGTAATAAATTTTTCAATTTATTATTTTATCCTTCTGCCATATGGGTATCAACCCCATCTCTATGGATTATGATTTTCTTTATTCTTATAAAAACACCCTTAAAACTGGATTTGTTGTATAAAAAAAGAGAAAATCAGATATAAATATAAGATTTTCTCTTTTTAAAATAAATTACTTTCTGCAATATTTATCCTTTTTTAATCAAACTGATTATAAACAATAGTACCCAGGCTCCCCCAACAGCAATTAGAATCTGCCAAAGGAGTCCGCCTCCGCCAATGCCTAATTTCCCTGCAATCCAGCCGCCAATAACTCCACCAATGATTCCGACGATAATATTGCCAATTAAGCCAAAACCTGCGCCTTTCCAAACCTGACCGGCTAACCATCCTGAAATTGCTCCAATAAGTAAGAAATACAAAAATCCCATAATTTTAAATTTTTAATGTTAGTAATTGAATTAGATTATGCCACGTCGTGCTTTTGTAATACTGTTTTATAAATAAATCCAGCTGTTATTGCCCCTAAAATTGGAGCTGCCCAAAATAACCAAACTTGCGATAAGGGACCTCCTCCGGTAAAAATAGCCTGAGATAATGATCTTGCAGGGTTCACGGAAGTATTAGTAATTGGAATACTTATTAAATGAATTAATGTCAAAGCTAATCCGATAGCTATCCCGGCAAATCTTTCGTTTGCAAATTTATCTGTTGCCCCTAATATTATTAACAAGAAGAAGAAGGTAAGTACAAATTCGGCTATAAAAGCAGATGACATGGAATAACCATCCGGCGAAAATGCTCCAAAACCATTAGAAGCAAAAGCACCGGCTCTGGTATTATCTATTACATTTCCGGCTTTTCCGGACCAAATAACAAACAATGTTCCGGCAGCAGCAAGAGCGCCAATACATTGTGCTATAATATACGGAACCAAATCTTTTGCGGAGAACCTTCCGCCAGCCCATAATCCAAAAGATACAGCAGGATTAAAATGCCCGCCTGAAATATGTCCAACAGCATATGCCATTGTTAAAACCGTCAAACCAAATGCTAAAGAAACACCTACAAACCCAATTCCTAAATCGGGGATTCCGGCTGCAAAGAGCGCACTTCCGCAACCTCCAAAAACAAGCCAATACGTTCCGAAAAATTCTGCAAATAATTTTTTCATAATAAATAATTTTAATTAATGGTTAATAGTCAGGTATATTGATATGCCCATAAAATCAACAAAAGCTGTAACGGCATACGTAGTAATAAAATCCATTTTGGTAAACCAAAGCTTGCTTTTTTGTCCTGATACATGAATAAATTTGCCGGAAATACTGCAACTAACAAAACTATAATTCCCCATGCAGAAAAATGGGTCAAAAAAGGAAGAGTCAGGAGAATACCTAAAGTTATTTCGGCAACTCCGCTTAAAAAATTTAATAATTTGGGATTTGAAAAATAAGGAGGAATTATTTTATGATATATTTCGGGGCTTCTGAAATGATTAATCCCCGCAACAATATAAAGAAAAGCCATCAAATATAAGTGCCAGGGTAACTCCATGATAATCAAAATTTAGCACGAATTTAATAAAAATTCAGGCACTTTATATATTTTAAGTATGATTTTTTTTACAATTTATTAATCAATCCTTTTTTCGTGAAATTAATATTCATGATAATAATGGCCAAAATAATAAACAGAATCCCAACCCATTGCAGAAAAATTACTTCTTCATTTAATAAAACAAATGCCATCATTACAGAAACAGGCAGTTCAAGTGCCGAAACAATACTTCCTAAACCAATTCCGGTTAACGGAAAACCTGCATTCATAAGCATTGGAGGAATGATTGTTCCAAAGAGTGAAAGTGCAATTCCCCATTTCATAAAAATAGCCGGATTAAAAGGAGCATTTTGTGTTACAAATGCAAACGAAAAAACAATAATAGCTCCACCCAAAAGCATATACAAACTTCGTTGAGCTGAAGAAATTTCAGTTGCTACATGATTGGCCGTAAACATTGTCGCAGTAAATGATGCAGCTGCCAGAATTCCCCAGCCAATTCCTCTCCAATCTAATTCGATATCATTATTAATAATATTGGTCGCTAATACAGTCCCGACAAGAACAATAAAGACAGCTGTTATTTTTTGAAGTGACGGCAATTTTTTTTCTAAAATCATTTCAAGTAAAACTCCCATCCACACAGTTTGCATGAGCAGAACAATACCAATCGAAACCGGAATATATTTTACAGCCAGATAATAAAACAAGCTGGTCATGCCTAATGAAGTTCCTGCAAGCATTAAACTAAAAATATTTTTACGGGTAGCTTTTACCACATTTTCTTTATGCTTTGCTTTTTGGAAAGCATTAATTAGCAAAATCCCTAAAATCCCCAGTATAAATTGAGAAGTAGTAACTTCGGCAGTAGTAAAACCTTCACTATAGGCCATTTTTACGAAAGTAGCCAGCATACCATAACTTGTGGCACCTAAAGCAACCAGAAAAACTCCTTTCAGGACATTCTTTTGTGACATTTTTGTTTTATTTTAAAATTTTGAGCCTGCAAAGATAGGATATAGTTTTTAGCCAGTTGTTCATATCTGTTTAAAATCGGTGAAAGGAAAAAAACTTAAAGGTTAGAATTTATTCTAAAAAAATGAACCATCACTTCCACCTCATTTAAAAAATTTCTTTATTTTGCAGCAAAATCTAAAAAATAATGAAAAAATCAATTATTGCGTTTATTGCAATTGCCTTATTAGTAATCTCATGTGATAAAAAAGAATCAACAGACAGTTTACATATTACCGGAAACATAAAAGGCTTAAAGAAAGGGACTTTATATATTCAGAGAGTTGTTGACACTGCACTTGTTGCCATAGACAGCATTAAAATTGATGGTAATTCAGTATTTGAAAGTACTATCAAATTAAAATCCCCTGAAATGCTTTACTTATTTCTGGATCGTGGTGTAACCAATTCGTTAGACAATAATATTATGTTTTTTGCTGAGCCAGGAAATATAAATATCGAAACAAATCTTGATAATTTTATAAATGGAGCAAAAATTACTGGTTCAAAAAATCATGAACTATACGAAGAATATAAAAAAATAAATTCTCGCTTTAATGACGAAAACCTTTCTTTAGTGGAAGCAAAATTTAAAGCTTTAAAAAGACAGGATCAAAAAGCTATTGATAGTCTTGTAACAAGAGGGGATTCAAATATCAAACGAAAATATTTATTTGCTACCAATTTCGCCATCAACCATAAAGATCACGAAATAGCACCATATATAGCTTTAGCAGAGATTTACGATATTAACATTAGATTTTTAGATACAATTCAAAAATCTATGACACCTAAAGTAGCAAATTCGCTATATGGTAAAAAGCTGACCAAGTATGTGAATGATATTAAAAAAGAAGAAAAGAAATAATTTCAATATTTAAAATGTAAACAAAAGGTCCTGAAAATTTTCAGGACCTTTTGTTTATGATAAATTCTTTTAAGGAAAAAACAAGCCATAAAAAAAGCCTCTCAATTGAGAGGCTTTTTATGTTGGTCTACTAGGACTCGAACCTAGAAAGACTGCACCAAAAACAGTTGTGTTACCATTACACCATAGACCAGCAGTGCGGTTAAGCGAGTGCAAATTTAAAGCTTTATTTAGTTTGTGCAAACTTTTTGGTCAAAAATTTTCATTTTTTTTTTCATTTTTTTTCTTTGAAATCGATAATAAGGACGCAAGTATTTCACAAACAATAGTTTACTTTTATTAAATAGTTTTGCAGAATTTTTTGTTAATGCTCGTTTCATTACACAAAAAAACATTTTCTTTGTATCATCAAAATATTCAAAAATTTAACACCAAAATATGGCACAATTCAATTTCAACAAATGGAATACAATTATTGGTTGGTTTGCATTTGCAATCGCTTTAACAACTTATACATTAACTGTTGAACCTACAATGAGCTTTTGGGATTGTGGCGAATATATTGCAACAGCCGCTAAGCTTGAAGTTGGCCACCCGCCCGGAGCTCCTTTATTCCAGATGATGGGTGCGTTTTTTGCCATGTTTGCAATCGATAATCAGCATGTTGCCGTAATGGTAAACATGATGTCAGTTTTTTCAAGTGCTTTTACAATTTTATTTTTATTTTGGTCTTCGTCTATGATTTTGAAAAAAATTGTAGCCCGCTTTGCAGAGATTGATCAAAATAATTCAATTGTAATTTTAGGAAGTTCTTTCGTTGGAGCTTTAGCTTATACGTTTTCAGACAGTTTTTGGTTTAATGCCGTAGAAGCCGAAGTTTATGCCATGGCTTCTTTATTAATTGCATTGCTTTTTTGGCTTGGTCTACGCTGGGAACAGGATATGGACCATCCAAAAGGAAACAAATGGCTGTTAATCATTTCGCTTGTTATCGGTCTTTCGTTTGGAGTTCACTTTATGGCTTTGTTAACGATTCCTGCCATTGGTTTTCTTTATTACTTTAAGCACTATGAAAAAGTTACTCTAAAAAACTTCATTATTGCAAATGCTGTAGTAATTGCAATCTTATTATTTATTTTCAAATTGCTTCTTCCATTAACCATGGCCTTCTTTGGTAAAACCGAAGTATTCATGGTAAATAGCATGGGATTGCCTTTTAACTCAGGAACCATTTTTGTTGCTTTACTTTTTATTGCTTTCTTTTATTTTGGATTAAAATATACCAAACAAAAAGGGTTCGTTTTTTACAACACTATTATTCTTTGCATCTTATTCATTTTAATAGGTTTCTCAACCTGGATGATGTTGCCTGTTCGTGCTAATGCGAATACAGTAATCAACGAAAACAAACCATCTGATGCTACCGAAGTTTTAGCATACTATAATCGTGAGCAATATGGCGTAAACCCTTTGTTTTATGGGCCTCAATACACGGAAGTTTTTGCCGGATTGGATGAAAAAACGCCATATCTGGATAAAAAACCCAACTACGAAAGAGATTATAAAACCGGTAAATATATCATTACCAATAATTATAAAAACGCAGATCAGAACAGTGATGACAATCAAAAAACGATTCTGCCTAGAATGTGGAGTACAGAAACGCAACATATTCAAAATTATATCAACTTTACAAATCCTCCTCAATTCAAAATAAATCCTAATTATGCTTACGAGGATGATTTAGCAAAATATGGAATTGATGCCAGCCAATTATCTGAGGAAGAATACAACAAAGCTACTGCTCAACTACGCAATGAGGTTGAAAAAACAGTTTCAGAATTTAGAAAAGCGTATGCTCAAAAGCAAATCGACAATGAAGGTTATGTAAAATTCTTAAAAAGTTATGGTGATTATTTAATTATTGAAAAACCATCAACTGTTGATAATTTCAGTTTTATGTTCGAATATCAATTCGGATACATGTACTGGAGATATTTGATGTGGAATTTTGTAGGGCGTCAAAGTGATGTTCAGGGAAAATATGATAATTTAGACGGTAACTGGATCAGCGGAATTAAGCCGTTAGATTCATTACACTTAGGTTCACAGGATAATTTACCTACAGACGTTTTAAATAACAAAGGAAGAAATGTTTACTTTTTCCTGCCTTTCATCTTAGGGCTTATCGGAATTATGTATCATGCAAATAAAGATCTTAAAAGCTTTTATGTACTCTTGGCTTTATTTTTATTTACGGGAATTGCACTCAAAATCTACTTAAACGAAAGACCTTTTGAACCTCGCGAAAGAGATTATGCATTAGTTGGTTCTTTTTATGTTTTTGCAATTTGGATAGGCTTCGGGGTATATTCACTCTATGAATCTATTCAAAAATATCTTGCTCCAAAAATTGCGGGTCCAATTATTATTGCCGGAAGTTTATTAGCAGCTCCTGTTTTAATGGCTTCTCAAAACTGGGATGATCATGACAGATCCGGTAAATATACAGCTGTTGCAATGGCAAAAGCATATCTGACTTCATGCGATAAAAATGCTATTCTGTTTACCATTGGTGACAATGACACGTTCCCTTTATGGTATGCTCAGGAAATTGAAGGCGTACGAACAGATGTGAAAATTGTAAACACAAGTCTTTTCATGACCGATTGGTACATTGATCAAATGAAAGCCAAAGCTTACGAATCTGACCCGTTACCGATATCTTTTACACATGACGAATATGTAGGTGATAAATTAGATTATGTAGCCCACATTCAGAAAGTAGAAACGCGCTGGGATATTAATGATTTCATTAAATTCATTAAAAACCCAAAATCTACTGTAGGTTTACAAAACGGTCAGACCATTCACTTTTATCCAACAGATAAAATCAGAATTCCGGTGGATAAAAACATCATCATCAAAAACAAGGTAGTTAATCCTAAATATAATGATTCTATAGTCCCTTTTATGGATATCGATATCAAAGGAAGTGCTCTTTACAAAAATCGCTTAATGATGTTGGATATTTTAGCAAATAACAACTGGAAAAGACCAATCTATTTTAGTGGCGGCGCTTTTGACGACGAGGATTATTTATGGCTTAAAGACTATTTACAGCTTGACGGAATGGTGTATAAATTAGTACCTGTTAAAAATACGCCTTCAAAAGATGGCGGGCCAATGGATATGGGGCAAATTGACGCTGATAAAATGTATGACATCGTAATGAAATGGGACTGGGGAAATAGCAATAGCGATAAGATTTATCATGATCCTGAAACCAGAAGAAACAGTATTACCTATCGTACAAATCTTTCACGCCTGATGAATCAGCTTATCGAAGAAGGTAAAATAGAGAAAGCCAAAAATGTTATCAATTTGGCAATAACAAAAATGCCGTTGGAGAAATTCGGATATTATTCACTTGTTGAACCTTTCACCGGTGGTTATTACAAGGTTGGTGAAAAAGAAAAAGCACATGATCTACTAAATAAATTGGTTCAGAAATATAAAGAAAACCTTAATTATTATGCAACTTTAAGTGCTGGCGACCAATCTGATTTAGCCATTGATATTATAACAGATATTGAACGCTACAGAAGCTTGCTTCAGGTTATGAAAGACAATAAAGATTTAGTCTTTTATAACAACCACAAAAGGACTTTTAATACCTACGTAAATGTTTTTGAACGATTTGGTCGTGAAAAAGAATAATATACGAAAAATTTAGCAATTAAAAAAATGCAGCACTGTTTGATAAATAGCGCTGCATTTTTTAATTTTACATATCTTTTAATCCTTTCAAAATGAGCTTTTATTGGGTAAAAACTAACGCATTTATAAAAAGAGTGTTTTCTAAATATTGTTGGGATATCCCTAACAACGAAAAGAAAATATATCTCACTTTTGACGATGGTCCAACTCCGGAAATTACAGATTGGGTTTTAGCTGAGTTAAAAAAGCACGATATCAAGGCTACGTTTTTCTGTATTGGAAAAAACATAGATTCTAATCCAGAGTTATTTTTGAAAATAAAACAAGAACATCATTCGATTGGAAATCATACCATGAACCATATGAATGGCTGGAAAAGTGAAACAAACGAATATATTCAAAACGTAAAGAAATGTGCGGAAATCCTATCCCAAAAATACATTCCTTCTTTATTGTTTCGTCCACCGTACGGAAAGATTAAAAGACAGCAATCCAGACTCCTAAGAAAATTAGGCTATAAAATAATCATGTGGGATGTATTAAGCGCTGATTTTGACCAGAGTATCAGTCCTGAAAAATGTCTTGAAAACGTCGTTAAAAATGTAAAATCAGGAAGTGTAATTGTTTTCCATGACAGTATAAAAGCATCACAAAATTTAAAATTTGCGTTACCTAAAACTTTGAGTTTTCTGAAGGAAAATGGATTTGTATTTGATATTGTTACTTAGACAACATCTGTAGAAAGAAAAATCTTTTATAAACTAAACTGTTCCTGAACAATTCCTATAATGGTATTCGCATCCAGTTCACCGGATTGTCTCCAGATCATTTGCCCTTCTTTATAAATCATTAAAGTAGGAAGCCCTTTAATTCGTAAAGCTTCTGCAAGTTCCTGATTTTTATCAACGTCAATTTTGATTACTTTGGCTTTATCACCAAGCGCTGCTGCAACATCCTTAATAACAGGATGCATAGAAACTGACGATTCATTCCAATCTGTGTAAAAGTCAATCAACACAGGGACCTGAGCATTTATTAGTTCTCCAAATTTTGACATAAAACCAAAAATTAAATTTTTAAATCTACTAAAAAGAGATTAACATTATACAAATGTAGCATTTTTACCGAATTAAGCCACATTGCGACCCTTTTTTAGTTCAATAACTGTTATTTCCGGCATAATCCCAACTCGTCCCGGATAGGCATGAAAACCAAAGCCTCTGTTTACATAAACATATCGGCCTACATTTTCATACAAACCTGCCCATTGCTTATAAATGTATTCAGCTAAACTCCATTTGAAATATCCCGGGATTTCAATACCAAATTGCATGCCATGCGTATGACCTGACAATGTAAGGTGAAAATTCTTTGGGTGATTTTTTATTTCATATTCCCAGTGGCTTGGATCGTGACTCATTAAAACTTTAAAATCACCTTGTGCTACTTGTTGTGAAGCTTTATTCAGATCTCCGGCCATTTTAAAATTCTTACCCCAATTTTCAACTCCAATCAAAGCTATTTTATCCTCCCCTTTCTGAATAAAGGTGTGTTCATTTAATAACAATTTAAATCCAATTTGACCGTATAATTTTTTTATCGCCTGAAAATTTTCATCTTTTTCTTTTTCAGAAGGCCATGTCACATATTCACCATAATCATGATTTCCTAAAACCGAAAATTTTCCATATTTATATTCTTTTATCCTGTTAAAAGTATCCAGCCAGGGATGCATTTCTGTGGCATGTGTGTTTACAATATCACCCGTGAATAAAATCATATCTGCTTCCTGCTCATTGATTAAATCAATAGCATAATTTATTTTTTCCGGATTATCAAAACTTCCGCTATGTATGTCTGAAATCTGAGTAATCCTAAAACCATCAAAAGCATCCGGCAAATCGGGAAAAAATACTGTTTGCTTAATAACCTTAAAGTTATATTTTCCTTCAAAAATTCCGTAAATCAACGACAAAAAAGGGATTGCTGCCAAACCTAAACCTATCTGACTAATAAACTTTCGCCTGTCAGGCATTATTTCTGTTCGGGGAGCATTGTACATACAGTAATTTAAGATACTTGCTCCTAGTCTGAAAATATCTTCACCCAATAAAACAAGCGTAATTACAATCTTTGGAACATAAACCAGAAGCATCAGACCCATTGTAAACATCGTCTGTTTTGTTTGCCCTACAGAACGATCAAACTGAGTAAAAGAATAGATGATAAAAATTAAAAGCAGTAAACTTATAATTTGATAACTCACTAAAACCCATCTTAATTTGATAAGTGTACGAAAGGCTTGATAGGAATAAAACTCAATGAATAAGAAAACTGCACAAAGAATTACAAAACGAATGACCATTAGTTTATAGTTTTAAGCAAAGTAACAAAGAATGAAAATTTTATAGCTTTTTATTACCAAAAATTTAACTCTAATAATGACAAAAAGCTGATAGATTTCCCTACCAGCTTTTTCTCTACCAAATTTTTTAAAACCATTCTAATCCACAACAAAGTTTAAATAGTAAACTAATGTCGTTTATTTTTTAGCTTTTGAAGTTTCTGATTTAACAGCTTCTTCTTTTTCAGCTTTTTTCTCAGCTTTTTTGTGTTTTTTAGGAGCTTTAACTTCTTTTGCCGGAGCGGTTTGAGCTGGAGTAGTTTGTGCGCTTACCATTGCAGTAGTTCCTAAAACAGCTACTGCTAACATTACTAATTTTTTCATGATTTCGAGTTTTTATGATTGTTATTATTTCATTTATTATACCTCAAAGATATAATCACCACATGAAGATTAAATGAAGATTAAACCATCGAAAAAAAATTAACTTTTAATTAGGTTTTATGATTTCCGGAAACAAAAGTGTAAAGGTTGTGCCTTGATTTATTTTTGAAGTAACTTGTATTTCGATATGATGAAAAGAAGCAATACTATCTGCAATTGCGAGGCCTAACCCCTGTCCGTCCTGATCAGAACTAATCCTGGCAAAGCGATTGAATATTCTTTCTAATTGAGAAGCATCCATACCAATACCTGAATCGGTTATTGAAATAAAATATTGATTGTTTAAAAAACCGTCAGAAACAATAATTTCACCTTTTGGCAAATTGTATTTAATCGCATTAATTATCAAATTATAAATTAGAATATGAATCAGTGTTTTATTTCCTTTAAAGCTGAAATCATTCTTCATATTATTAGAGAAATTAATCTCTTTATCTTCAAGTCTGTCCTGAAGATCTTCCTTCATATCGGTTATAATTTCATAAAAATGAATATCTTCATTGGCTGCATATTGATTATTTTCGATTCTGGAAATCAACAATAAATTATTGATGATTTTTTTCAACATATCCAACGTTCTCATTGATCCGGCAATCTTATCTACCGCATTATTATCCAGAGAATCATTCTGCAGTAAATTTTCAAATTTATTTTTAAGCAATGCAATTGGCGTCAACAGTTCATGCGAAACGTTAGAAATAAATTGTTTCTCTTTTTTGAAAAGTTCCGCAATGCGGTCCATCATTTGATTTAAAACAAAATCCAGCTCTCTAAAATCCCTTGACCCTGCTTTTATTGGCGTATGATCAAAAGCTTCAGGCTGGTTGACACGCCGGATTTTTGTGTCGATAATTTTATAAAAAGGTTTTAACAAATATTCGATATAGAAAGTATCTGCCAAAAAAGTTATCAAAACGATTATTACAAAAACAATCAGGATAAAAAACCGAATTATGAAGGTCAGGTCATTAATTTCTTCTAAACTGCTTCCAATTTCAAGCTGATAGCCAATTTTCCCATAAGTAAAATGATACTGTAATATCCTGTATTGATTCATTTCCCCTTCGATAACGCGATAATCATTTACAAAAAAAGTATTCTTTTGATTAACTTTTAAGGGTAATCTGGAAAGCATGAGAAATTCACTGTGCAGTGTTGAAAATTCCGAATAGGTTTCTGTAGAATCATCCTGAACAATAAAATCATTGATTTCATTCTGATTCAAATTATCAATAAACTTTTTCTTCTTTTCTAATAAACTGTTATTGATATGTTTATAAACTACTTTTTCAACCAAAATAGGCAGCATCAACCATAAAATTAAAATCACCAACAATCGGGTTAGTGCATTAAAAATTGCCAGCTGGTGTTTTATTTTCACGGTATTTTATTTATTCATTAATACGATAACCAACATTCCGAACAGTTTCAAACCAATCTATTGCTGTATGCTTATCGAGTTTTTTTCGAAGGTTTCTAACATGAACATCAATAAAATTGGAATCTGAATTCACTTCGAGAATATCACCCCAGATATGTTCTGTTAATTGCAATCTGGTAATCACACGGTTTTTATTTAAAACCAGATACTGAAAAATATCAAACTCCTTTTTAGTCAAATTAATCGGTATCTCATTATAATTTACCTTATAATCCTGTAATTGCAACGAAAATCCGTGTATCATCAAATCATTTAGCGTAAAGCCATGCATCCTCCGGATTACAGCAAACAATCGGGCACTTAATTCGGTTAAAGCAAACGGTTTTGTCAGATAATCATCTGCCCCAAGATCTAAACCGTTAATCCTGTCATCTAATTCGCCACGGGCCGTTATTACAATTACTGCTGTTTTCGATTTGGTTTTCCGAAGTGCTTTCAGAACTTCAAAACCATCTCCATCAGGCAAACCCAAATCTAACAGCATCGCATCGTAATCATTACTATTTAACTCTTCAAGAGCATCACTGCAAGTATTTGCAATTTTGCATATGTACCCTACGTTACATAAAAAATCATAAACCTCGACAGCCAGTTCTTTATTATCCTCAACAATCAAAATATTCATAAACAAATCTTTTAAACACAACTAAAAATAATCAATTATAAAAAGCCATGTTGTCTATTATTAAAAAATTAACGAATCAAAAAAAAAGCTGACAAATTTCTTTATCAGCTTTCTCCATAATTATCCCTTCTGTTTTGCCCCTCTTACAATTTTTTAAAAGCAAAACAAAAACAATTATTATTTTTTTACATTAGATGTCTCTGATTTTGCAGCTTCTTTTTTCTCAGATTTTGCTTTTTTCTCAGATTTGTGTTTAGGATGTTTTGTGGCTTTCACTTCTTTTGCCGGAATGATTTTCACTTCTTTTACCGGACCAACTTTTACAGCAGGAAATGCATTTACCATTGCTGTAGTTCCTAAAACTGCTACGAGTAACATTAAAAAATTTCTCATGATTTCTATTGATTTAAATTAATAACCTTTTAATTACAGATCAAATGTACTCCTGTAAAATGAAGACAAAATGAAGATAGAATTGCGCCTGAAAATTTTAACCTGACATTAACTATTTGAAAAAAATTCACCATATAAGTAATATAAGTTCATTTAATTTCATCAACGTAATCTTAGACTTAATGCTGTGTACAAACAAAACCATAGACGCACTGCTGTGCACCTCTACTAAAATGGACTTATATCACTTATATGGTAAAAAAAATCTTTTTAGTTTAATTTTTGAGAACCCAATTGATTATTTTTACAGACTAATATTTTTTTTATGTCAACACAAAAACGCCTTTTTCTTCTCGATGCTTATGCATTAATATTCCGTGGTTATTATGCCTTTATAAAAAATCCGAGAATTAATTCCAAAGGAATGGATACATCGGCAATTATGGGTTTTATGAACTCACTTTTGGATGTTATCAAAAGAGAAAAACCAGATCATTTGGCAGTTGCTTTTGATAAAGGCGGAAGCCATGTACGAACAGAAATGTATACTGAATATAAAGCAAATCGTGACGCTACGCCAGAAGCGATAAAAATTGCAATTCCGTATATTCAGGATTTATTAAATGCAATGCATATTCCAATTATTGAAGCGAATGGCTGTGAGGCCGATGATTTGATCGGTACAATTGCAAAACAGGCCGAAAAAGAAAACTACAAAGTCTATATGGTTACGCCTGATAAAGATTTTGCACAATTAGTTTCTGAAAATATTTTCATGTACAAACCTGCTCGAATGGGTAACGGAATAGAAATTTGGGGTGTTCCTGAAGTTTTAGCTAAGTTTGAAATTGAAAGACCTGAACAAGTAATAGATTTTCTTGGAATGATGGGTGATGCTGTCGATAATATTCCGGGATTACCAGGAGTTGGAGAAGTTACCGCTAAGAAATTTCTAAAAGAATTCGGTACCATGGAAAATCTTTTGGCAAATACACATTTGCTAAAAGGAAAAATGAAAGAAAATATCGAAGCCAATAAAGAGAAGGGAATACTTTCTAAAAAACTGGCTACTATCATTATAGATTGCGATGTTGTTTTCAATGAAGCTGATTATGAGCTGACACGTCCTGATATTGAAAAAACAGATGCTATATTTCAGGAATTAGAATTCAGAAGAATGGCAGAGCAATTTGATAATCTTTTTAAAATTGGCGGTGGAAATGAATTAGCAGCCGCTGCTGCTCCAGACGCCAAATTATACAAAAAACCACAACCCAAAAACGAAGATCAGTTTGATCTTTTTGGAAGCGCAACTACCGACGAAAACCCGGAAACCGCAAGAACTTCTTTTTATAACACTTTAGAAAACACACCTCACTCTTATCAAACTATCCAGGGCGATTTAGGAATAAAATTGCTTTTGCAGAATTTACAAAATCAGACTTCCGTTTGTTTTGATACTGAAACCACTGGTTTAGATGCTTTACATGCTGAATTGGTTGGGGTTTCTTTTTCTTACGAAAAAGGAAAAGGGTTTTATGTTCCGTTTCCTGAAAGTCAGGAGGAAGCTCAAACTTTAATAGATAAATTTGTTCCGTTTTTTGAAAATGAAAACATCGAAAAAATAGGTCAGAACTTAAAATATGATTTGAAAATTTTATCTAATTACGGAGTTACTGTAAAAGGAAAACTTTTTGATACTATGATTGCGCATTACCTGATCAATCCGGATATGCGTCATAATATGGATATTTTGGCTGAAACCTATTTAAAGTACTCTCCAAAATCAATTGAAACATTAATTGGTAAAAAGGGCAAAAATCAAATCTCGATGCGCGATGTTGCCCTTGAAGAAATTAAGGAATACGCTGCTGAAGATGCTGATGTAACTTTTCAATTAAAGGAAATTTTCACTTCTGAACTGGATAAAACGGAAACCAAAAAATTATTTGATGAAATTGAAATTCCGTTAGTTAGTGTTTTAGCAGATATGGAAACGGAAGGAATTCGTTTAGACGTTGAATTTTTAAGCGTAATGTCTAAAGAAATGGATATTGAGATTAAATCTTTGGAGCAAAAAATTTATGAAAGTGCCGGAGAAAAATTCAATTTGGCTTCACCGAAACAATTAGGTGATATCTTATTTGATAAAATGAAAATTGGCGGTGTAAAACAAAAGAAAACCAAAACGGGCCAATATGCAACAGGTGAAGAGGTTTTAACTTATTTAGCCAATGACAATCCTATTGTGAAAGAGATTCTGGATTGGCGTCAAATGGTAAAATTGCAAAGCACTTATATTTTGGCTTTGCCGGAACAAGTAGACAAAAAGACTTTGAGAGTTCATACCGATTATATGCAGACTGTTGCGGCAACCGGGCGTTTGAGTTCTAACAATCCGAACTTGCAGAATATTCCGATTCGTACCGAAAGAGGTCGCCAAATCCGTAAAGCATTTGTAGCCCGTGATGAAAATCATACGTTAATATCTGCCGATTACTCGCAAATTGAATTGCGAATTATTGCTGCTTTAAGTGGTGAAGAAAATATGATTAAGGCTTTCCTGGACGGAGAAGATATTCACAAAGCAACAGCTGCAAAAGTTTTTAATGTTCCTTTGGATGAAGTTTCCCGTGAGCAAAGAAGCAATGCCAAAACTGTAAACTTCGGAATTATTTACGGGGTTTCAGCTTTCGGATTGAGCAACCAAACTTCATTATCGCGCAGTGAAAGTGCTGCATTGATTGAAGCCTATTATAAAACATATCCAAGATTAAAATCATATATCCAGGAACAAATAGAGTTTGCCCGCGAGAAAGGATATGTGCAAACCATTTTAGGCCGTCGTCGTTATTTAAAAGACATCAACTCAGCAAATGCTGTAGTTCGAAGTGCTGCTGAACGAAATGCTGTCAATGCACCAATTCAGGGAAGTGCTGCCGATGTGATTAAAATTGCGATGATCAACATTCACAAAAAATTAAAAGAAGAAAACTGGAAGTCAAAAATGCTGCTTCAGGTACATGATGAGCTTGTGTTTGATGTTCACAATGATGAACTCGAAAAAATCCAGCCCATGATCAAACACGAAATGGAAAATGCTTTTATTATGAGCGTTCCTTTAGATGTTGAATTAGGTTTGGGTAAAGATTGGCTAGAGGCACATTAAATAATTTTAGATTGCAAATTTTAGATTTTAGATTTCTAAATATAGAGAACAAAATGACAGACAATTTTAAGCCTCCAATAAAAAGCAGAACCACACAAGAATTACTTAATATTGTTAGCTCTCCTAAAAAATGGAACCGTGATGCGCTTTATCTTGCCAAATATGAATTATCAAACAGAAATGTCGATAGTTCAGAAATAGATAAAGCTATTCAGTTAACAAATGAGAAAGAAGAAGAGGAAAGATTGAGGAAGGCTAACAAAAGCTATCAAATTTCTGATTTTATTTTCAAGCCAAAAAGCACTTTATTTGAGTTATTATTTACTTGGGAATTAAAAAAAGATGGATATCTTCTGAAAGCAAAACAACAAAACACATTTAGAATTGCTCTAATTATTATTATTTTATTTGTTTATTTAATTTCATTCATTCAAGAAAATTTAAAATAGAAATAAAAAAAATCCATTCAAATTGAATGGATTTTTTTTTATTTTTTATCTGGCAAACAGACCTCCTAATATTGCAAATACTATTATCAGTCCATACAAAATCATAATTGACAAGGTAAAGATTCCGATAAATTTATAATGTGACTTTAAATATTCAAAAGATTTGGTCAGTGCTTCTGAATCATTTTCTTTAAAAGCTCTTTTAGCATTTGTTCCGAATTTATTTAAATAATAAACCGGAAAAAAATAAATAGCCGCAAAAGCAAAATAAAAGACTCCCATTATTACACCGAAAGAACCTCCTCCCATTGCAATCGCTCCCGGCAACGTACTTCCCATAGTTGAGAAAAGAGTTCCTGCAAAAAGAGCAAGTAAAACCATAAGTCCAATTCCGATAAAGCCCATGATGGATAAAAAGTAAGCCCATTTAGCGGTTTCTTTTAAAAAGTCTTTTGCAGATTGATCGAGGTGCAGCTCAAATTTTTCGAAAACTGAAGTTTCTTCCATGGTAATAATTTTTCTGGTTAAGAAACAAACATAAGAAAAATATTTCATGAAATCTGTTATTCTAAAATTCCAATATTTCGAAACAAAAAAAGTCAGCAGAATTGGAATTTGAAATATCTAATATTGGAAAATCTAAAAATTTAAGTTAGAAGCAAAAAAAAAACCATCACAAAAGTGATGGTTAATTTACGTTGAGCCGGCGGAGGGACTCGAACCCACGACCTGCTGATTACAAATCAGCTGCTCTAGCCAACTGAGCTACGCTGGCGACTCATTACGGGTGCAAATATAAGTCGGTTTTTCGTTTTTCCAAAATAAATTTGCACTTTTTTATACTTTTTTTTGCTTACAATTCGTTGATTTTAGCAATCAATTGATTAGCAGTTTGTTCCAATTCAACATTTATTTGTTTGAAGTGTGCTTTTTTATTCTCAACATTCTTAGCATTTACTTTTGTGATCAAAGTATCAAAAGCAGCGATAGCTTCATCGATCAAAGCATTCGTTTCCGGAGTAGGATTACCTGTTGTAGACATTTCAAATAAGTAAACTGCCTCAATAATATCTCCTAATACAAAATTGATATCTTTCTTTAAATTTTTAACGTTTGCCATTTTTATTTTAATTTTAATTTGCGTCTGCAAAAGTACATATAATCTTTTTATAACGTGCTATGAAATGTAAATTTCTAAAATTGAAGCTTTTCCAGTCAAAATAAATGCATTTATCTCAGCCGGAACCAAAACAGTATCTCCCTTTATATAGGATTGTTTGAAACCATTATATTCAATTTCAAAACTTCCTTCGATACACATATAAACTGTAAAAGTTTCTCCGGTTTTAGAAACTTCAACCTTATTTTCCAACGGAATAAAATTGGTTGTAAAATAAGGACAATCTACTACTACATTTGATGTATTCGTTTTTGTCTCATATTTCTTTTGTGTTTCTACCTTATTATAGTTTATCGCATCAAGTGCCAGATCTACGTGAAGTTCTCTTGTATTTCCTTGTGCATCTTTGCGATCAAAATCATACAGGCGGTACGTAATATCTGAAGTCTGTTGAATTTCTGCTACTACTAAACCAGCACCAATAGCATGAACTGTTCCTGTTTCTAAAAAGAAAACATCACCGGATTTTGCTTTTACATCATCTAAAATAGAAACTAATGTTTTGTCATTTAAATGTTTCAAATACTCTTCTTTACTTGAATTTTCTTTAAAACCAACAATTATTCTCGCATCAGCATCAGCCTGCATTACATACCACATTTCGGTTTTACCAAAAGAATTATGACGTTCTTTTGCTAATTTATCGTTTGGATGTACCTGAATTGAAAGATCTTCACGGGCATCCAGATATTTAAAAAGCAACGGAAATTGTTTTCCGAAGCGTTCATAAACTTTTGTTCCCAAAATTTCATTTGGAATTTCATCAATAAGCTCCATTAATGATTTTCCTTTTAAAATTCCATTAGCCACAACACTCACATCTCCTTCTACAGTAGATAATTCCCAGCTCTCACCGGTAATGTTTGAAGTAATAGGTTTATTAAGTATTGTTTTTAGTTTTTCTCCACCCCAGATTCTTTCTTTTAAAATTGGGGCAAATTGTAAAGGGTACGTTTTTGGATTCATAGTTTTTTTTGGCTAATATCTTTATTATTTTAATATTGAAGTAATACTATTTTTTTAATTTACAGTACTAATTCTTTAATTGTTTCAAGTGCTTTCGGAATATGTTTTGCGGCATTCATACTATCAAAAATCAGAATAACCACTCCATTCCTATCTATAATATACGTCACTCTACCCGGTAAAAGACCAAATAAATTATTATGAACCCCAAAAAGGTGTCTTAATTTTTTATCCTGATCTGATAATAGTATAAAAGGTAATTGATGTTTATTGGCAAATTTATGATGTGATTTTACACTGTCACTGCTTATTCCAATAACTTCAGCTCCAAGATCTTTAAAATCTTCATACTGATCTCTAAAACTACAGGCTTCGGTAGTACAGCCCGGTGTATTGTCTTTTGGGTAAAAATAAATCACGAGTGGCTTTCGACCCAAAACGCTTTGGCTTTCAAAAACTTCTCCGTGGCTATCCTTTGCAGTAAAATTTGGAACTATATCCCCTATTTTTAATGACATTTTATTGTTCTCCTTTATAAGTTACAAAATTGCGGTCTGTTTCATTCAAAACGATTTCTAAATCAAAATCGGGTTGAATTCTTTTTCTAATTTTATTCCATATCACAACGGCAATGTTTTCAGCTGTTGGATTCAAATCCTGAAATTCCGGAACATCCAGATTCAAATTTTTGTGATCAAACGGAATCTCTACTTCTTCAAGTATAATATCCGCTAATACTTTTACATCTAAAACAAAACCGGTTTCGGGGTCAATTTTCCCTGTAACACTTACTGTTAAACCATAATTATGACCATGAAAATTAGGATTATTACATTTTCCAAAAACAGCATTGTTCTTTTCTGATGTCCAATCTTTCCTATGCAATCGATGTGCAGCATTAAAATGTGCTTTTCTTGATATGGTTACTTTCATCTGGTTATTGGTTAGTATGTTTTAAATTGTATGATCTTCCAAATAATGATAAAATTCATCAAAAATTATTTTGAACCAAACAGTATAAATTTCGGGCTGTTTCTGAATATCGGTTTTTACATCTTCTATTTTCATCCATTTCCAGTCTTCAACCTCTTCATAGTTTATAGCCGGATTCTCATTATAATACCCAATCATTACGTGATCAAGTTCATGTTCTGTCAAGCCATTATCAAAAGGTGCTTTGTATATAAAGTGAAACAACTCTTTTAATTCAGTTCTAAAGCCCATTTCTTCAAATAATCTTCGGCTGCCGGCTTCTATATTTGACTCACCTTCACGTTGATGGCTACAACAGGTATTGGTCCAGAGTAAAGGGGAATGGTATTTTTGATGTGCCCGCTGCTGGAGCATGATTTCATTTTTACTATTTAAAATAAAAACTGAAAAAGCGCGATGTAAAAGAGCTTTTTCGTGTGCTTCTAATTTTGGCATTAAGCCAATTTGCTCATCATTTTGATTAACTAGTATTACGTTTTCTTCTGTCATAAGGCATATTGATATAACAAAAATACGAAAAAAGAAATGGCTTGAAAATCTCAGAAAATATTGTGAAAAGTTTAACGAGCAAAAAAAATACAATCTGTTAATTATCAAAACATTGAATATTGTTTATTTTAC
This sequence comes from Flavobacterium sp. CF136, assembly GCF_000282055.1. Taxonomy (GTDB): domain Bacteria; phylum Bacteroidota; class Bacteroidia; order Flavobacteriales; family Flavobacteriaceae; genus Flavobacterium. The sequence continues at coordinate 157,258 of NZ_AKJZ01000007.1, read as the reverse complement.
AAAAAGCCCTTACAAACAAGGTATAAAACTAAATACGTTTGTTTTACGTAAATAATAAAACGTTAAATCATACTTAAAAAAATCTCAATTGTAAAGTGCACGACATTTCGAAACAAACTCTCGCCGTACCTTTGAAATACAAAATTTAAAGCAACATGAAAATTATCACAACAAAAAAACAGCTTTTAAGCCTTTGCTTTTTAATTCCACTCTTTATTTTTCAGGCCTGTGGACAAAACACAAAAAAAACAAATACAAAAACGGTTATCATGGAAAATAAAATCAGTAAACCCGGAAATCCGTATTATTCGAATACCGACACTACAAAGCTAAATGTAACTGACGCCGAATGGAAAAAAGTTCTTCCCGAAGACGTTTATGCTGTAATGCGTCAGGCAGATACAGAAAGACCTTTTACAGGAAAATACTGGAATACGGATGAAAAGGGAACTTACTATTGTGCTTCATGCGGAAATAAACTTTTCAGATCCGGAGCAAAATTTGCCAGCAGCTGTGGATGGCCAAGTTTCTTTGAACAGGATAATAAAAAAAGTGTAATCTACAAAACTGACAACTCACTTGGAATGGAAAGAATCGAAGCACTTTGTGGAAGATGTGGTGGACATTTGGGACATTTATTTGATGATGGCCCTGCTCCTACCGGAAAACGTTATTGCATGAATTCGATCGCCCTTGATTTTATCCCGGATACTAAATAATCAATTATGAAAAATATATTTTTAATAGTCGTTTTTGCATTATCCCTGAACGGATTTGCCCAAAATAACAAAGTTAAAAAGACTTCAAATCTAGAAACCATTACACTTGGAGGAGGATGCTATTGGTGTGTTGAAGCAGTTTACGAAAATTTAAACGGAGTAAAATCTGTTGTTTCCGGATTTTCAGGAGGAAAAATTGCCAACCCAACATATGAGGAAGTTTGTACCGGAACAACCGGTCATGCTGAAGTTGTACAAATTACTTATGATAAAAATGTGACTGATATCAATGAAATTTTCAAAGTTTTCTTTACAGTTCACGATCCTACTACATTAAACAGACAAGGTGCCGACGTAGGTACTCAATATCGTTCTGTAATTTTTTATAAAAATGCGGAACAAAAAAAAGCTGCAGAAAATATTATAACGGAGCTTAACAGCGCAAAAGTTTATGACAGCCCAATTGTAACAAAAGTAGAACCATTTACAAAATTTTACAAAGCTGAGGATTATCATCAGAATTATTATTCAAACAACAAAAATCAGCCGTATTGCAAAATGGTAATTCAGCCCAAAATAGAAAAATTTGAAAAAGTTTTTAAAGACAAATTAAAAAAGAAATAATTATTAATTCAGTAGGTAACCGCTCATGAAAATGGGCGGTTTTTTATTCAAAAAAAATATTCTTTTTTTTGTAAATTGCATTTACTATAAAAATCAAAATCATCAACTAAATCAATCAAAAAATGAAGCATTTACTTCTATTTTTTTCATTCATAATTACTATTTTTCAAGTTCACGCTCAGGAAAATTTACCAACTGATTATCTTTCAAAAGAATTTCACAAAGGCCGTCGTGAAGCTTTCAGAACAATGATGCCGGCTAATTCTGTAGCCGTGATTTTCTCTTATCCGGAAAGAGTTTTTTCAAGAGATATCAATTATAATTTTCATCAGAATCCTGATTTATATTATTTAACTGGCTACAAAGAACCTGATGCCGTATTATTAATTTTTAAAGAAGCGCAGGGAACCGGTGAAACTTATAACGAAGTATTCTTTGTCAGAGAAAAAAATGCTGCCCGGGAAATCTGGACAGGAAGACGCCTGGGTATTGAAGGAAGCAAATCTAAATTGGGTATTTCTACCGTTTTCAACGGAAAAGATTTTAAGGATTTTGCGATCGATTTTAAAAAATTCGATAAAATAATTTACGATAAGATCCCAACTGACATCGAAAATAACGAAAGTGGTTTTGACTTATTTGGTTTACTCCAAACATTCAAAACTAAAGCCGGCATAACGATAGAAGACAAAGCTTCATTAAATAAATTTGCAGACATTACAAATTCGCTTAGAGAGATAAAAACTCCTGAAGAATTAGTTCTGATGCGTAAATCCGTTAAACTTTCATGCATTGCGCACAACGAAGTAATGAAAGCAGTTGGTCCGGATATGAGCGAAAATGAAGCTGATGGAATTCATGCTTACATTCACAGAAGATATGGTGCCGAAGGCGAAGGTTATCCTCCAATTGTGGGTGCCGGAGCAAATGGATGTATTTTACATTACGGAGAAAATAACAGCAGCAAAATTGACAATCAATTGTTATTAATGGATGTAGGATCGGAATATCATGGTTATTCTGCCGATGTTACCAGAACAATTCCGGCAAACGGAAAGTTTACCGAAGAACAAAAAGCCATTTACCAACTGGTTTATGACGCACAGGAAGCCATTTTTACAATCTGCAAAGAAGGAACTCCACTTGTCGATTTAAACAACAAAGCCAAAGAGGTTCTCACAAAAGGACTTTTAAAATTAGGAATTATTAAAGACCCTAATGATGTGAAAATCTATTATCCTCACGGATGTTCTCATTTTCTTGGTTTAGATGTACATGATAAAGGAATTTTCAAAGGTCCGCAGAGCTTATTAAAGGAGAATATGATTATCACTGTTGAACCAGGAATTTATATTCCGGCAAACAGTAATTGTGACAAAAAATGGTGGAATATTGGCGTTCGTATTGAAGATGATATTTTAATTAAAAAAGATTCATACGAAAACCTATCAGCTGATTCTCCTAGAAAATGGGACGAAATTGAAGCTCTTTCCAAGCAAAAAAGTACTTTTAATGAAATGAAATTTCCTAAAATATAATTTGATAAAACATATAAAGCAAAGCTTCGAAACTGAGTTAAAAGAGATTAACAAAATGTGTATTCAAAACTCACTAAACGAAAAAGTCTGTAACACCAAAGTGATACAGACTTTTTTTAAATATTTATTTTCGTTATTACTTATGTCGTTTTTGTATTAGTGGGAAACTTCTAATGTATAAAATTTCATATTTGCATATGCCCCAATTTCATCGCCCTGAAGATTACATCCAACGGTAAAATAGTTATCAAATGCATTCCATAATTTATAATCACCGCCAGAATACACTTTATCTTCACCATTAACACTAACCTCCATTTTTCCGTCAGTGATTTCAATTTGAAAAGTAAATTTATCAAAACCCACTTTGTTTTTAAAAGTATAGCCGTCATCATCAATCCAGGAATCTTCTTTTAGTACATCAACTCCGGTAATAGATGGATCTGCAAGCCTTTTTGATCTTAATTTCACATACCCATTGTCCCAAAAAACTTTTAATATTGATGGTGCGGTTTTATCTTTTGCACCTATTAAATTAACCTGGTCTTCTTTTAATCTGCCTCCAATCTGAACAAAAATAACCCGGGGATTAACATCATTCTTTTTAGAAATATCTCCCATTCTTACAACCGCTTTTAGTTTTGCACCACCTTTAAAAGTCCAGCCGGCATCACCACCAAATGAATTTTGCTCTTTTAAATCCGTTTTATTAAAAGATCTTTTAGATTTTATAGACGGATAAACATAGAACACTAATGACCTGTCAGTCAAGTCATTAAACATAAATTTCTGAATATCTAAATTCTCACTATAATCTAAAAGTTTTGGCGCTTTGTATGTTGTTACAGCTCCTTCCGGAATAGTTAGCTTCCATGGGGTCAAATCTATTTTTGGTACTTTTTGGGCATGAATTATAAAAGTAGCACTTGTAAATAATAATAAAAGATAAGTTCTAATTTTTTTCATTTTTGGTTAGTTTAGAATTAAAAATGTAAATAGTTGATTTTCAAGAACACCAATTTAAATGATGGCTAAAATAAATTTTAGCAATTCCATTTTAAAAAATACCATGGCATCATATGTAATCGATTGCATAAAATTAGCCTTTTTTTTAATTTCACTATATTTTTTTTGAATTTTTTTTAAATTAATAAAAAATACAGGCAAAAAACAACAATTGTAGCGGATTGTTGAAAAATAATTGAAAAATACCCAATAAAAACTTCAAACTTTAAATAACTTTTAAAGTTAATTTTATAATAAAAAACACTATTACAAAGTAATTACAGACAAAAAAACGATAAAGGACATTTTTTACCTTAAAAAAACTTATAATTAATAAAAATTCGATTAACAAATGAATATTTTCTCAAAAAATAGATAACAATAAACATTTATTACATAAATAAATCCATTCAAATAAGTGATGAACTTAATAATATATTACATCTTTTATCAATCTTCATTAATGTACCTTTTAGAAAATCAACTTATCCCAATTTATCGATTGGAATCTTTGTTAATTGTGATAATTCCAAAATTCTGTTTACATCTTTTTTATTTACTACAAAAAACAAATAATTATCACCTAGTGTATCATAAGTCATTAATTCAAGACCTCTTTTTTCTAAAGTCGATTGAATGTACGGAAACAAATCATGACTATACGTTTCTTCCGGATATGCAAAATTAAGATCTTCGCCAATCATTTCTGAGATGAAATATTCGGCATCTTCGGGATCAAACTTCCAATCACTGTTCCAACAATCTATACTTTCAAAAAAATCCCACTGACCCTGAATTATCTCATGATATTCTTTTGCTTCTTTTTTAAAATTCTTTAAAAGCTTTTTTGATTGTTTTTGAACCAATTTTTCCTCTACATTTCCTCTTGAAACCAAATTAATGAATTCTTCGAAAGTTCCCTGAGTAACCTCAATATCCTGAGGCAGCAAACCCTCTTGTGATGGCAATTGAGTGCCTTGAGGTAATTCTATTTTTAAATATTGGCAAATACCCTGCAAAACTCTTTCAAATTCCTTAAATCCAATTGTTTGAATCTCATTTTTAGGATTATTGATATCAATATATTCTGTATCTAAAATTGCTTTTGTATAATCCATAAAAAAATTATGGTTGTACAAAATTCTAAAATCATTAGTTTCTAAACTATTCGTACAACAAAAGAATATGACGAAATTATGCAAAACGTGTTTCAGGTACTTTTTCATTTCCGGAGTTGGCACCGTATAAAATTGAATATGTATATAATCGTATTCTAATTCTTCAAGCATTTGCTCTTGAGAAACAGGTCCTATATTAATCTTTTTATACAATTCATTCAAAACTTCGTAAGCATTTTTAAAACCTGCTTTTTTAATTTCATTCTGCGCTTCTTCATAATCAAATGAAGTTGGAAAAGAGTATAAACTCACAGAAACCTTATCGTGAATTCCTTTCATTTTAAATTCAAATCTATTCTCCTCATTATATAAATAAGTGTAAACAGCATCAATAACATCAAAAGATACAATGGATTTTGGGTCGTTATTTCTACCAAATAAATTAGAAAAGAAGTTTTTCATCCTGATATATTATTTTAAAGTTTTAGCAATCATTAAAGCACATTTTTCGCCATCAATCGCTGCAGAAATGATTCCACCCGCATAACCCGCACCTTCTCCGCAAGGATACAATCCTTTTATTTGCAAATGTTCATAAGTTACAGGATCTCTCGGAATTCTGACTGGAGATGAAGTTCTGCTTTCCGGGGCGTGCAAAATGGCTTCATTAGTCAAATAACCGCGCATTGATTTTCCAAATTCCTTAAAGCCTTCACGTAAAATCTGCGATAAAAATCCGGGAAAAACCTGTCCCATTTCTACTGAAGTTGTACCCGGAACATACGATGTTTTCGGAATATCTGATGAAACTTTATTTTGTGTAAAATCAACCATTCGCTGTGCTGGTACTTTTTGACTTTCTCCTGCCAAATGCCATGCTTTTTGTTCGATACTTTTTTGAAATTCCATTCCGGCCAAAGCTCCAAATTTTGCATAAGGTTTGAAATCTTCCAATTTCAATTCGATTACAATACCTGAATTTGCCGTTGCCTGATCTCTTTTTGATGGCGACCAGCCATTTGTAACCACTTCTCCCGGACTCGTTGCGCAAGGTGCAATCACTCCTCCCGGACACATACAAAATGAATACATTCCACGTCCGTTAACCTGTTTTACTATAGAATATGGTGCCGGTGGCAAATGTTCGCCACGATAATCACAGCTATACTGAATACTGTCTATTAATTCTTGTGAATGCTCAGCACGGACACCTAAAGCAAAAGGCTTGGCTTCGATAAAAATTTTCTTTCTGTCCAATAATTCAAAAATATCCCGGGCTGAATGTCCCGTCGCTAAAATCAATTTATTAGCCTGAATGGTGTCTCCGTTTTGGGTTACAATTCCTTTCACTTCATTATTTTTTACCAAAATATCAGTTACCCGGGTATCAAACAAAACCTGACCACCAAATTCGATGATTTTATTCCGAATGTCTTCAATGATTTTAGGTAATTTATTTGTCCCGATATGCGGATGTGCTTCAACCAAAATATCCTCAGAAGCACCAAAAGCCACCAAAAGTTCTAAAATTCTGGTTACATCACCGCGTTTTTTAGATCGTGTATATAGTTTACCATCAGAATAGGTTCCTGCCCCTCCTTCACCAAAACAATAATTAGAGTCTTCATTAACCAAATGGTCAACGTTTATTGCTTTTAAATCACGACGGCGACCACGGACATCTTTTCCGCGTTCGATTACAATTGGCTTTAAACCTAATTCAATTAACTGTAATGCAGCAAAAAGTCCTGCCGGCCCTGCTCCCACTACAATTACTTCCTGCGCTTTAGAAACATCTTTATACACAGGTAGCTCGATTTTAGTTTCCTGAAAAGGCTCTCCTTGTAAATGTATGATTACTTTCAAATTGATTTTTATCGCTTTTTGACGTGCATCAATTGATCGTTTTAAAATAGAAACATGCTGAATTTCTTTTGGAGAAACTTTTATTTGTTTAGACAAATAGTCTTTAAGCAGCAATTCATTGGCAGCAATTTCCGGTGTTACCTGAAGTAAAAGTTCTCTTGGCATTGTATCTTATTTATTCTATTAGCTTTTCTATTTATGAAAAGAACATGCAAAAATAACATTTTGAAATGAAATTATATCAATTGCAACTTTTATCTGATTAAGTCAAGATGCAGCAAAGGTTCTCGACTCCACTCGAACTGACAATAGGATAACTTCAAAGCATAAATTTCAAAATAGACTTTGTACCTTTGTTACTCTGAACCTTTGCACCTTAAAAACAATGTCTAGAAAAATAAAACTAATTTGGGATTTTCGCGGTCCTGCTTCGGCAAAAACAGCTGAACATCATGAAATTCATTTGAAAGAATATATTGCCATAGAAAAACTTCCACTAAATATTACGGGTTTTAAAATCATAAACGACATGCATACCATTGCTTTTATGGTCGTCACCGATGAAAATATGATTCAGGTAAGAGATGCTTTGAAACCGCATCGTGGGGAAGTTTATACTGAGGAGTAATTTAGTCTCCGTTTTCAGTCTCAGTAAAAAACTGTAAACTAGAAACTGAGACTGTAAACTTTCTTTAATTCGCAACTTCGCTGATAAATTTTATTCGCATTAGGCGTAATTCATCAATATCATATTCACCATCGAATTCTTTAAGGGCATCTTCGATTTTATCAGATTCTGATTCCATGAAATAATCATGAATTTCTTCCTGCTGATCATCATCAAGCATATCATCAACCCAATATTTAATATTAAGTTTTGTACCGGAATACACAATTTGCTCCATTTCTTTAATCAAAGTATCCATAGTCAGACCTTTTGCAGAAGCAATATCGTTCAATGATAATTTTCGATCTATATTCTGAATAATATACAATTTATTGGCTGAGTTTACTCCGGTAGATTTCACCACTAAATCATCTGGACGAATGATATCATTATCCTCTACATAGCGATTAATTAAGGCTACAAAATCGCCACCATATTTCTTGGCTTTTCCTTCTCCAACTCCGTGAATATTATATAATTCCGTTAAAGTAACAGGATATTTTAAAGCCATATCTTCAAGAGAGGGATCCTGAAAAACAACAAATGGAGGAACTCCCAGTTTTTTAGCTACTTTTTTACGAAGTTCACGTAGCATTGTCATCAAAACTTCGTCTGCGGTTCCTGATGATTTTGCTGCAGTAACAATGGCATCATCTTCTGCTTCATTATATTCATGATCTTCAGACATCATAAACGAAATCGGTTTTTTTATAAAGTCCAATCCGCTTTGGGTAATTTTCACTACACCATAGGTTTCAATATCTTTAGACAAATAACCTGCAACCAGGACTTGTCTAAGCAATGCCATCCAGTATTTTTCGTCATGATCAGATCCTGAACCAAAAAACGACTGTGTATCTGTTTTATGTGCTTTAATTACTGCATTAATACGACCAATTAATGTAAACACAATTTCTTTTGATTTATAAATATGCTTAGTATCGCGAACAATCTCCAACAATTTAACGACTTGATCTTGTGCTTCGATTCGGGTTTTAGGATTACGGACATTATCATCCATATCCGCACCTTCGCCATTTTCACTATCAAATTCTTCACCAAAATAATGCAACAGGAATTTTCTTCGAGACATTGAAGTTTCGGCATAAGCCACCACTTCCTGCAATAAAGCAAAACCAATTTCCTGCTCTGCAACCGGCTTACCTGACATGAATTTTTCTAATTTTTCAACATCTTTATAGGAGTAGTATGCCAGACAATGTCCTTCTCCTCCATCGCGGCCAGCACGACCGGTTTCCTGATAATAACTTTCGAGTGATTTTGGAATATCGTGATGAATTACAAATCTAACGTCCGGTTTATCAATTCCCATTCCGAAAGCAATTGTAGCTACCACCACATCAACATCTTCCATCAAAAACATATCCTGATGCTTAGCCCGTGTTTTGGCATCTAAACCTGCATGATAAGGAACGGCACTAATTCCATTTACTTGTAAAACCTCCGCAATCGTTTCTACTTTTTTTCGGCTTAAACAATAAATAATGCCTGATTTACCTTTGTGTTGTTTGATAAACCGAATAATATCAGACTCTATATTTTTGGTTTTAGTACGAACTTCGTAGTATAAATTAGGTCTGTTAAATGATGCTTTGAAAGTATTTGCATCAGACATATCCAAATTTTTAAGGATATCTTCCTGAACTTTTGGAGTAGCAGTGGCCGTAAGACCAATGATAGGAACACTGCCCAACTGCTTAATTATATTTTTTAAATTTCTGTATTCAGGTCTAAAATCATGTCCCCATTCAGAGATACAATGGGCTTCATCAATTGCTACAAATGAAATGGGTACACTTTGCAAAAAAGCCACATATTCTTCTTTCGTCAAAGATTCCGGGGCTACATATAAAAGTTTGGTTAAACCAGAAGTAATATCTTTTTTTACCTGAGCAATTTCAGTTTTTGTAAGGGAAGAATTCAGTACATGGGCAATTCCATTTTCAGAAGAAAGACTTCGAATAGCATCAACCTGATTTTTCATTAAAGCAATTAAAGGCGAAACAACGATAGCAGTTCCGTCCTGAATTAAAGCGGGCAATTGATAACAAAGAGATTTCCCTCCACCAGTAGGCATAATTACGAAAGTATTTTTTTTATTTAAAATACTTGTAATGACTTGCTCCTGCAAACCCTTAAATTGGCTAAAGCCGAAATACTTCTTTAATTCCTTATGTATTTCAATTTCGTTTGAATTCATTCTTTATATTAATGGTATTTTGTATAAATTTGCATTATAAAGATACAAATTTCTTTCACACTCACAAATTTTAACTTTCCTGTTTTGATTACAAAAGAAAATATTTTAGCTATCGCAAAAAAAACCATACTCTCTGAAAGTGAAGCAATTATAAAGCTAATTGATTATCTGGACGAAAATTTTTACGAAGCTGCACAACGCATTTATGAAACGAAAGGACGATTAATTGTTACGGGCATTGGAAAAAGTGCCATTATTGCACAAAAAATGGTCGCTACTTTCAATTCAACCGGAACACCTTCAATGTTTCTCCACGCTTCAGAAGCTATCCATGGTGACTTAGGAATGATACAAAATGAAGATATTATTATCTGCATTTCAAAAAGCGGAAATAGTCCTGAAATCAAAGTTTTAGTCCCATTATTAAAACGTTTTGGAAACATTTTAATTGGAATGACCGGAAATGTAACTTCATTTTTAGCCAAAGGATCTGACTATGTTTTAAATACAACTGTTGATATGGAAGCGTGCCCAATTAATCTGGCACCAACAAACAGCACCACTGCACAATTGGTTATGGGAGATGCACTAGCGGTTTCTTTAATGGAAATGCGTGACTTTAAACCCGAAGATTTTGCAGTTTACCATCCAGGCGGGGCTTTAGGAAAAAAATTATTACTTCGCGTAAAAGATATGATTGAGAATTCATTAAAACCAATGGTTTCTCCGGATACTTCTGTTAAAAAAGTAATTTTCGAAATTTCTGAAAAAAGATTAGGTGTTACCGCTGTCATAGAAAATGACAAGATAATCGGAATTATTACTGATGGTGACATTAGAAGAATGCTAAACGACAGAGATTCAATTGCTGATTTGACTGCAAAAGATATTATGTCAAAAAACCCAAAATTAGTAACATCAGAAACAATGGCCGTAGATGCTTTAAACATTCTTGAAGATTTTTCTATTACACAATTAATAGTCTCCGACAACGGAACCTACAAAGGCGTATTACATTTACATGACATTTTAAAAGAAGGAATCGTATAACATGGCAAAGAAAAACCTTAGCGAAATGTCGTTTTTAGACCATCTGGAAGAGTTAAGATGGTTATTAGTCAGAAGTACAGCTGCAATTTGCATTATGGCATTTGTGACTTATTTTATCAGTGATTATTTATTTGATGTTATTATTCTGGGACCAACCAGGCCCACATTTTTTACGTATCGATGGTTTTGCGACTTATCGCACCAATTAGGATTTGCAGACAGCATATGCATTACTGAATTAAATTTCATTATCCAAAATACAGAAATGGAAGGACAGGTAAACATCTTTGTCTGGATGTGTATTTTGGCTGGTTTTATCTTAAGCTTTCCTTATATACTATGGGAGCTTTGGAAATTTATCAGCCCTGCATTATACGAGAAAGAAAGAAAAAATGCTAAAGTATTTATTTTCACTTCTTCCTTGCTTTTCTTTTTAGGAGTCTTATTCGGATATTATGTTGTGATTCCGATGTCAGTAAATTTCGTGGCTACTTTTTCCGTGAGTGATGTGGTAATTAATCAATTTACTTTAGAGTCTTATATGGGAATGGTGAAAACAAGTGTCCTCGCAAGCGGATTATTTTTTGAATTACCTATCATTATTTATTTCCTAACCAAATTAGGCCTAGTAACACCTGATTTTTTACGAAAATACTGGAAATATGCCGTAATTATCATTTTAATCATCGCAGCAATCGTAACCCCACCGGATGTAGTAAGCCAAACTATTGTAGCAATACCAATGTTAATAATTTACGAAGTAAGCATCCTTATATCAAAAATTGTTTATAAAAATAAAAACAAACAAAATGTCTGATATCATTCAAGAATTTAACGACTATCGTTCTAAAATGAACGAAAAATTACTCGCTGACAATAACAAAATTGTAAAGCGAATTTTTAATCTTGACACCAATGCTTATGCTCCCGGAGCACTTGACGTAAAGACAAAAGAGCTTTTAGGATTAGTTGCATCTGCTGTTTTACGTTGTGATGACTGTGTAAAATATCATTTAGAAACAAGCCATAAAGAAGGTGTTACAAAAGAAGAAATGATGGAAGCCATGGGAATCGCAACTTTGGTTGGAGGAACAATCGTAATTCCACATTTAAGAAGAGCATATGAATTCTGGGAAGCTTTAGAAGAGGAAGCTGCAAATTAGAAAATGTGCCGATTAGTCAATTAGATAATTTCATTGAAAACGCAATAATTTGTTAATTCATTTACCTGATTGATTATTTTACTTTTAATTTGTCCTTCTAATAAATTTTTAAAATTGAATTTGAGTTGGTTTTTTAATTATCTCATTTTCTAATTATCCAATTATCTAATTAAAAATGAAGCTAAGAGCCGATAATTTAATCAAAACCTACAAAGGTCGAAGTGTTGTAAAAGGAATCTCTGTTGAAGTAAATCAAGGAGAAATCGTGGGACTTTTGGGACCGAATGGTGCCGGAAAAACAACTTCGTTTTACATGATCGTTGGATTGGTTAAACCAAATTCAGGAAATATTTATCTTGATGATTTGAATATTACTGATTATCCGATGTATAAACGTGCACAACAAGGAATTGGTTATCTGGCACAGGAAGCATCTGTTTTCAGGAAATTAAGTATTGAAGACAATATCCTAAGTGTTTTGCAATTGACTAAACTTTCAAAAGAAGAGCAAATTGCAAAAATGGAAAGTCTGATAGAAGAATTCAGCTTAGAACACATTCGCACCAACCGTGGTGATTTACTTTCGGGAGGGGAACGTCGCCGTACAGAAATTGCCCGCGCATTGGCTACAGACCCTAAATTTATTTTATTGGACGAACCTTTTGCAGGGGTTGACCCTGTAGCGGTAGAAGATATCCAAAGAATTGTTGCCCAATTAAAAAATAAAAATATAGGAATCTTAATTACCGACCACAACGTTCAGGAAACTTTAGCGATTACTGATAAAACGTACTTAATGTTTGAAGGTGGAATTCTAAAAGCCGGAATTCCTGAAGAATTAGTTGAAGATGAAATGGTCCGCCGCGTTTATCTTGGTCAAAATTTCGAATTGCGTAAAAAGAAATTAGAATTTTAATAAAGTATTCAGTCGCAGTTTTCAGTACTCACACTGCGACTGAAAACTATTCAACCGTAATAAACTGTAATTGCTGTAAATCGCCATTATAAATATTTACATCTACAGTTTTCCTGATTCCCGGCACGGTTGCTTTTTCCGTAAACTGCCAAAACAACCAGTCGTCTTCTATTTTTTCCCTGTAAAAATTATAATTGGCAATCCAAAAAAGATATTCACCAAATTCTTCTTTTAAAAAATCAGAATAATATCTTTCGCCTGTATAAATTATCGGACGTACTTTATAATGATTTTCTACTCTTAACAACCAACGTTTCAATCCTTTTTTTAAACTATCCAAAGATTGATTTTTTGGCAGTTTTTCTATATCCAAAACCGGTGGTAAATCTCCTTTTTGAAGTGTAACCGTCTTAATAAAAAGATCAGCCTGTTCTATAGAATTTTCATTTGGCCGATAGTAATGATAGGCTCCACGGATCATTTTATTTTCTTTAGCACCAATCCAATTTCGTTTAAACTGAAAATCTTTTCTGTCTCTTCCAACTGTTGCTCTGATAAATACAAAATCTATCGGATACTTTTGTTCTAAAGTATCCACGTATGACCAGCTGATTTTCCCCTGATATTCGGATACATCCAAGCCAATCGATTTTCCTTCATGTTTAGCCAGAACCTGAAAATTCCGAATGTCGGAAAGGCGTTTATCTTCGGCTTCTTTCTCACTAATCTTGTCTGATTTAAATCCAAGATAATATGCTAGTCCTCTTCGATAATGATAAATTACCGCAACAAAAAGCAATGCAAGTAAAGACAAAGAAATGAATCTAAAGACACTGCTAAAAAATGATCTCCCGGATTTCTTTGAAGTTGTTTTACGATAAGTTGTTTTTCTTGCCATTCGAATGAAACTACTTTTTCAAAAACTTATTATTTACAACTGATAACAACACGTAAAAAATGATAATTAAAGGAATTGCTATATAATGAAGAAAAATTAACATTACCAACGAAATCAATAAAAATACGATCTGCAAGGCATTATCTTTTAAATTAAATTTCTTGATTTTTAAAGCAAACAAAGGGATTTCAGCATTTAAAACATAAGCACTACACAAAGCAATTCCTAACAAAACCCAATAGTTCGTTAAAATTTCAAATATCATTAAAGAATCTGAAAATTCAATCACCAAAGGCAAACTCAGAATAAAAAGTGCATTTGCAGGAGTAGGCAAGCCAATAAACGAATCGGTTTGGCGTATATCAATATTGAAATTAGCCAATCTATAGCATGAGCCTAAAGTGACGATGAAGCCTAAAAAAGGAATAAAAGCTGATCCAATTACATCATGAGGATTTGCACTTTTTACAAAAAGAGTATACATTACATACCCCGGAACAACTCCGCTGGTAACCATATCTGCCAAAGAATCTAATTGCAAGCCAAGCGGACTGGAAACTTTGAATAATCTGGCAAAAAAACCATCAAAAAAATCAAAAAATATCCCTAAACAAACCATATAGAAAGCCATTTCGTAATTACTTTCTGAAACAAATACCACAGCAATGCAGCCACAAAAAAGATTAATAAGTGTAATTAAATTAGGAATGTGTTTTTTAATATTCATCGTTTATAATTTTGAAGGTCTAAAGAACAAATTTAGTATAATAAGTCAATGTTCTATGCGTTTTTAATAGAGTTTTTTATTATAAAACCAGACTTTTGTATTATTTATGAAAAGGAAGGAATTAGCTCAGTAAAAAATTATATTTTTGATAAAAAATTAAACAAGCTTAGGTTTGAAAAAATAAATACGTTGAAAAAAATCTTAGTGTTTTTATTATTTTGGAGTTATACAACACATTATGCACAAACCGTTCGAAAATATTCGAATGAATTTATGAATATTGGTGTTGATGCAGCAGCCTTAGGAATGTCAAGTGCTGTTGTCGCTTCGACTAACGATGTTAATTCTGTTTATTGGAATCCTGCCGGGCTGACACACCTTGAAGATCATCAGATTTCATTAATGCACGCCAATTATTTTGCAAATATTGCACAATATGATTATATCGGATATGCAATACCGATTGATGACAGAAGTGCCTGGGGAATCTCAATGATTCGTTTTGGGGTTGATGATATTTTAGACACAACACAACTAATCGACAATCAAGGCAATATTGATTATAACCGAATTAACTTGTTCTCGACAGCAGATTATGGCTTTACATTTTCATACGCCAGAAAATTACCTATTGAAGGATTTCAATACGGTGTAAATGCCAAAATCATTAGACGTGTAATTGGTAAATTCGCTAATTCATGGGGATTTGGTTTTGATTTCGGACTTCAATTTGAAAAAAATGACTGGAAATTTGGATTGATGCTTCGCGATATTACAACTACCTATAATATTTGGAATATTGACGAAGAAGAATATAAAAAAATAGCGGATGCTATTCCGGGAGAAAATCAGGAATTACCTGAAAGCACAGAAATTACTTTACCAAAAGCTCAATTAGGAATTTCAAAAAAAATCGAATTTCATTATGATTATACGCTTTTGGTTGCTACCAACCTGAATATGCGTTTTGAACAGACTAACGATATTATTTCATCCAAAGTAGTAAGTATCGATCCTGCACTTGGATTAGAATTTGGATACACAGACTTGGTTTTTTTAAGAGCCGGTGCCGGTAATTTTCAAAATGTGACACAATTAGACAATTCTGAGAAATTAAATTTTCAACCTAACATCGGACTTGGTTTTAAATACAAAGGGATTCAGGTTGATTATGCTTTAACCGATTTAGGAAATCAAAGTACTGCCTTATATTCAAATATATTTTCTTTGAAAGTAGATTTAGGCATTTTTAGATAATAATTTTTACAAGTATAAAACACAAAAATTAAAATATGAAAAGATTATCATTTCAAAAAATATTTTTTCTGTTACTATTATGTATCAATTTTAGTTTTGGACAAAATTTACCATTATCAGAAAAGGCTCATGTTAGTATAATTACATGTGGTTTAGGCAACGAAACCTATTCTTATTTTGGCCACACAGCCATTCGTATTGCCGATCCGGTTAATAATATTGACTTAGTCTATAATTATGGCGCTTTTGATTTCAGTACCCCTAATTTTGTTGCAAAATTTGCAAAAGGTGATTTACAATATTTTGTAGTTGTACATCCTTATAATGATTTTATTAACGAATATAATTATGAAAAAAGAAGTGTCTACGAGCAAGAATTGCTTATTGACAAGGATCTAAAACAAAAAATATTCGACAATTTAAATTCAACATTACTTTCCGGGGACAGATACTACACTTATAAATTTATTGATAAAAATTGTACTTCAATGGTGGTTGATATTATCAATAAATCATTAAATAAAATTGTAATCACCAAAAAAGGAGATACAGACAAAACATACAGAAGTATTTTATTCCCTTATTTTGACGGACATTTTTATGAGAAGCTGGGAACAAGTATTATTTTTGGAAGGAAAGTAGATCAATTAGGCACTAAAATATTCCTGCCATTCGAATTGAAAAATAGTTTAGAAAAAACAACTTTCGAAAATCGTCCTTTTGTGAGTAAAAGCAAAACAATTTTAAATTTTGAAAAAGAAACACCAATCTCATGGTGGAATAATGTTTACAGTTACATTATTATACTTGCTTTTGTTGTTTTAATAAATCAAAAAGCAATAGACAAAATTTATTTATTCATTTTATCTTTAATGGGATTCTTTTTTGTCGCGGTTGGATTTTATTCATTTCATCATGAATTGGCAATGAATTACAACATATTATTATTCAGTCCGCTTTTATTAATTTTGATTATTTTTTCTGTTATCAATAACAAAAGACGGACTTATAAATTTGCTGTTTTACATTTGGCATTATTAGTCTTTTATACGCTTTTCATCATTAACAAAGCACATTTTTTAATTGTTTTACCAATGATAATTACAAGCGGGGTTGTATTGACAAGGATCGCTATTCGAAATAAAAAAAGAATTCCGATAATAATCTAAAAAATAATTATTGCCCTCTGTAGAATAAAACCGTCGTTACGGTTTTAAAGGTAATGCTCAGATCGAGGAAAATACTTCGATGTTTGATATAATATAGGTCGTATTGCAATTTTATCAAGCTTTCTTCTATAGATTCTCCATATGAATAATTTACTTGTGCCCAACCTGTAAGACCTGGTTTTATAACATGTCGGGTTTCATAGAATGGCATAATATCTGCAATTTCTTTTACAAAAAATGGTCTTTCGGGTCTTGGTCCAATAATTGCCATATCTCCTTTTAAAACATTTATAAACTGAGGAAATTCATCAATTCTTGCCTTACGCATGAATTTTCCAAATGGTGTTATTCTCTTATCGTTTGATGTAGCAAAGACAGCTCCGTTAGTTTCGGAATTTTCAATCATTGTCCTGAACTTATATATTTGAAATATTTTTCCGTGTTTACCCACACGTTCTTGGGTGTAAAACAAAGGTCCTTTATTTCCAAAAATATTTAATATAAAAATTAACGGAATAAAAATGATGCAAAAAATCAAACCGGTTAAAGAAAAAACAAATTCCAGAAATGCTACTAATAATAAATACAACTTATTATTATTACTTCGGCTAAATGGAAAAAAACGATAAAAATCTCTGGAAATATATTGAACAGGAATACGTTGTGTTTTGCTTTCGTAAACCTGTGTATATTCTCTAATAATATTCCCTGACTCTAATAAATGAAGTAATTGCTGGTATAAATCGGATGTGATACCTTCCGTTTTATGTGAAGCTATGAGAATTTCTGAAATATTGTTTTGATGAACAAAAGCCGATAATTCATTTTTTTCAATTTCTTTAATGTAATGTAAGCTAAAATCCTTTTCTACTACAGAATCTGAATTCACAAAACCAATAACTTTATAGTGTGGATCAACATTTTCAAGACCTGAAACAAGTTCTTCAACCTGACTTTTATTACAAATTAAAACGACACTTTGAGAAAACCGGTAAGTTGCTAAAAAATAAACATAAAAAAAGCGCCAAAGTAATAATGCACTTAAAATAGCAACATAAAAAACAAGTATTGCTAATCGGTGTTTAGGAAGTTCCGGTGACAAAACAGGTGTAAACAAATAAAGTAAAACTGTTGCTGTAGTAGCCAGAATTACACTTTGAAGAATTTGAAACTGATTACTAGCCACTTGTAAGTTATACATCTCGAAAATTGCTCCAAAAATGTATATATAACTTATCAATAAAACCAACCCCTGAAGGTTAATTCTTTTAAATTCAAAATAGTGATACTCAAAAAAATAATCTGCCAAAAATAACATTCCCAACACAAAAATTGCATCAAAAAGACGAAGTAACACTTTACGTTCAGATATTTCGAAATGCATTTTATATTTAGAAAGCATGGGGCTTATCGGAGTTGATTAAGTAATTAATGGAAAGCAAAGATATTATAAATAATGTAATTTAATCTTCTGAATTCTCTGCCCTTTTTGGATTTTTAACTTCAACAGAAAGAAGTGCCAAGGCGTAAACAAACGCTGGAGCAGCTGTACGCATGGCAGCATGATTAATCGTTAAGAGCCAAAACACATAAAAAGATAAAAAATAAAGATGCTGCCTGTTATTCATGTAAAGAATTAAAGGTGTAATTAACAATAATAAAAGCCCAAATATTCCAAACAAACCATGTTCACTCAGCATACGGAATATTTCATTATGTGAAGCAACTTCAACTCCTAAATCTACTTTTCTTATCTTTTTTCCCATTCCGGCTCCCACACCCAAGATAGGATTATCCAAAAAAAGTTTAAATTCTGAATCCATGACTTCTTCTCTTCCTCCTAAACGATCTTTTTTTACTCTTCCTCTTGCATCCTGATTAGCATAACGCTTGTTAATAAGCCCATTTGTCTGCAAAGAGCTATAAGTCCAAATTCCCATAGCCATAAATCCTGTTAATAGAAAGACTAAACTAAATTTGCCTTTGCCTTTTGCATTTGAAAAATAGTACAGCAAAAAAAGCAATCCTATAATCATAACTACTGCGGTTATAACCCCGCCTCTTGAAAAAGTTACAACGGCTCTGTAACTAATAAATATTAACAAAATACCGTTCAGAACCATTATTTTTTTTGATTTTGAGAACAATATCAATTGCGTAAAAAAGATAAACATTCCTAAACCCAGAATTGTCGAAACCTGATTAGGCCCAAATCCTCCGGAAGTATCAAAATTAGATTGTGTTCCAGTCACCACCTCCCTTACACTCGGATTATATAAAAACAAATAAACAGCAGTTGTTACAACAGGAAGGCCCATTAAGACTAGTATATTTTGTAAGTCGGCAAATAAAATTCTTCTTTTAAACGTATAAATAGCACAAATAGCTAAACAAACAGGTCCGGATAAATTAAAAACTAATACTTTTCGGATGTCCGTACTAAAATCAGGGAGAATTGATGTTACTAAAATACCTGGAATTAACAAAATCAAAAAAAACCAATATACAAATGAGTTTATAGAAAAATTACTGTAGATCATACCCAAAAGCATGAAAAATATAACGTTTACCTTCACAAATTCATTATTAAAATTACCCCCGGTCATTCGTAAAAAAACTTCTACACCAACCATGTATGCCACTATTAAGAGAACTTCATTATTTTTATTTTTTGTTACATAAACAATATAAAAACCAACAATTGGGATCAAAAGTGCATAAATTTTTGATAAAAAAGGCAGAACAAAAACTGCTAACGCAATCAATGCATGTATTATGAGGAGAAAACTATAAGACAATGAATTGTTTTTCATTCTTTATTTTTTTGATACGCTAAAATTAATCTTTCAATCACAACTTCTTCTGAAAAATTTTCAATGACTGATTGTTTAAAATTATCCCCCAACATTTTTCTAAATAAATCATTCTTGACTAATTTAAGCAATTGATTTTTTACTTCTGAATCTGAAGAGGGGTCAAACAACAAACCGCTAAAACCATCTTTAATAACTGACGAGCAATATCCAACATTAGTTGAAACTACAGCTAAACTCTCTAAAGCATATTCCAGTAACGTTACTGGAAAACCTTCCTCAATTGAAGCTAAAACACCTATTGATGCTTGTGACAGAATAAACTTTATATCATTTCTATCTCCATACAAATGTACATGATTCTCCAGAGAATAAGATTTTACAAAAACTTTTATTGCATCTGAATAAGAGTCAGAATAATCCTTACCTATCAAATGTAAACTCCAGTCTAATTCCTTTAATTTTAATTCATAAAAAGCTTTCAAAATTAAAATATGATTCTTAGGATTTTTCAGATTTGCTAAAAAAACAATTTTTTTACCTACTGTTCCTTTTAGGTGGGTTACTTGTGCTGATCCATTCTGAAAAGTTGCAAAATTAGGTATAAAAATTACTTGTGAGCATTTCATATTTTTCTTATTCCATTCTTTCAGTTGAAGATTTACAACAAAAATAGATGAAAAAAAAACAGACATGAAAATCAGAACTTTATTATTTTTTACAGATTCTTTAGCACGACTTCCATAGTGATCATGCCAAACAATTTTTATTCCTGGCAAAGTCAATTTTACTAAAACAGCTATAAAAAATGAAGAACTATGGGCATGGATTATATCAACTTTATTTTTTTTTATAAATTTTCTTAATTTAAAAACGGCTTTTAAATCTATACTTTTCTTTTTTTTCAAAAATAAATAAGGCACTTTAGACGCAATTTGAGTTTTCAAAGCTCCCTCTTTTCTGGTGGCAACTAATCCCGAAAAAACTATTTTTTCAGCTAATGCATTTGCATAATTCACTGCCATGCGTTCAGCACCACCAGCTTCTAAAGAATCTATGATTTGTATTACTCTCATTTATTTCACTAATAGCTTTTTAATTTCTGATTCAAAAAAATTAGTAGTATAGTTTTGCGACCAGTCACTTGCTAATTTGCTTTTTGCAGAAAAACTCTTTCCATCACTCCATATTTTCTCTATTTGTTCTAAATCTTTTTTCAAATCCATCTCCAGCAAAATGCCTCTATTTGCATGATCAAGCATAAAAGGAACACATGAAACCGGGGTTGCTACAGGGATACAACCCCAAAACATACCTTCTGCGATAGCTTTTGGCCAACCCTCGCTTTTAGAGGGCAATAGTACAAAATGGCTTTTTTGATATGCTTTTTTTACAACTTCCTGATTTTGATTTCCATGCAATAAAATATAATTTTCTAGTTGTTTTTCTTTAATATATTCTTCTAAAAATGCTTTTTCGATTCCTTCTCCATATAAATTCAGAACAACATTTTTCCCTTTTTTAATTAATTGTTCAACTAATTGTATCGCATACATTGGATTTTTACCCGCAACTAAACTTCCAACAAAAATAAATTCTACGACTGTTTCAAAACCTTTCTTTATAATATTTTCTTTTTCAGATTCTGAATACGTTGCTGTGAAAAAAGGTTTTATATTTTTAGATTGATTTTCCCAATCACCATAAACCAACACTTGCATATTTCGGGTTAAAAAAGTGTTGCTCAAAATATATTTTTGCAAACGATACGTCCATGGTTGTTTACTTTTAGGATCCCAATTTCCTGCATATTTAGCCGTTTTTATTTTATTAGGAAAAAATATTTGAACAAACCCAGCAACCAAACCCATATTTCCCGGACAGCGTAAATGAATATGATCAGCCTTTTTCATAGCGCCAAATATCTTCCAAAAAATTATTGGCAGTTTAAAAACTGAAACTAAATTATTTTTTAAGCTGGTAAAACTAAAATCGGGGACTTTTCTAAAATCAATCGTGTGATGTCTATAAGCCAGATCAATCGGCGTTATGACTTCTCGCGATGATGGCGCTACAATTATTACTTCATCAACGTATTTTAACCATATATCCATTTCGCGTATATATGGAGCATAACCAAAATAGTTACCCTCATTTTTAACGTGATTTACATGTGTAATTATAGCGAATTTCATTAACTAATTAGATGTTATTAAATTAGATCTTTAATGTTTTCATTCAATAATATCAATTCTTTGTTTGAATTTTCATTGAAATCAAAAAGTTCGTAATATCTTCTATAATAATTAAGTACCTCTTTAGACATTTTAATCTTTTCCTCTGAAGATAAAGAAAGTGCTTTGTCAATTATTGATTTTACATCAACAATACTTTTATAAACCAGACAGTTAACATTATCTTTTAAAGAAGGATTAAGCCAGTGTGGATAATTTAGAATTGGTATAACACCTACAGACATTGCCTCTAAAACATTATGACACATAGGCATTGTCATGCCAGGAGCACAAAAAATAAATTCCGCCGAAGATAAATAATAACGCCATTTTTCTGTTGGAATAGCTCCTGACTGCCATTTCATTAAAACTAATTTATTTCTAAATTCACCAGAATTCAAATCTCTAACTAATTCGTCGCCTGAAATTGAAAGTAATTTTTTATGCTTCAGAATTTCTGTATAGATTTCCCATCTATTGAGCAATCCAAAATTATCCGGAATCACATTTGTATTATAAATTTTTTCTTCAAAATTCCCACTCATTAAAATACCTATATTTTTAGGTAAAATTTCTGTTTCAGATTGCAAATAATTACTTGGATGCATGATATATGGCAACGCATTTTTTTGATAATTATCTGAAGTATATATTTTTTTGTAATTATAATTTACCACAAAATCATCCTTTCTTTGATTGTGTCCAAAAGTTTTAATTTTATTGAATTCCGAAAATGGTTTTGCAAAATAAATATAATCAAGCTCGTTAAACCATTTAGCCAAAAATATCATTCTTAAAACAGAAAATTTCACAACAATTGGTTCACTATATACTGCTTTGATTCTAAAAAAAAGATTCAAATATGTTCTAACTTTTGTACGATGACTTAAATTCACATAAATGACTGGTTCTTTTTCTCTGTAAAATCTAACATATGAATAGTTTAGCTTAAATTCTTTAAGCTTTTTTATAATTTTCTTTTTTATTACAAATATCATTGCTGTTTTGGTTTATTAAAAAGCAGACTCCACCAACCAATTATTCTTCCCACAGTTTCAGTAAAAGCAGCTTTTTTATTATTGGCGGTAATGATATTAGTAAATCGTATAAATGTCAATAAAATTGTTATTGAGTTCCATTTAAAACGATCCTTCAGATTTGGTTTTGGATTTTTTATTCTCCAAACATACCAACCATTCCGTACCACCATTTTCCCGTATTGGTATTGATTCGGGCGTCCGGATTCAGCGTGAAAATGAGAAAGTTTAGCAGCAGTATTCAAATACAAATTTCCGGTTTTTGAAACTCTCAGTGTAAAATCGGCATCTTCATATAAACCATAACCTTCAAAATAAGTAGAAAATGAAAACTTTTCAAAGACAGATTTTCTAAAAGATGAAACACCTCCCATTAATTGTTCTACCTGATATGTTTTATTACTTGGAGGTAAAAACCCGACACTTCTTCCATGTGAAAACGAAGGAGAGAAACCAGGAGGACAATCACTGTCTAATTTAAGTTTTTTTCTTAAAACAAACCGACTGCCATCTTTACGCTTCCATCCATCAAAATAAAATTCATTTTTATTTGAAGAATAATCCCCCTCAACCTTTGTCCATTCAATTTCATTAAAAATATATCCGCCCACTCCTAAAGCATTAGGAAATAATTTGTATGTTTTTAATAAATTTTCAAAATAATCTGTTTCAAGAACAGTATCATCATCAAGAAAACAAATCACTTCATTTTCCTCATTCACTTTAGAAATTCCAAAATTTCTTTGTTTGGTAAGTCCTCGATTATCTTCAGCAACTAAAAAATATTTTAGATTTTGAAATTGATTTTCTTTTATAATAGTTTCAGTTTTATTATTCGTTGAGCCATCAATTACCAAAATCTCAGTTGGATACAAACTTTGCCTTTGAATGGATTGCAACAAATTCAATAAGGGTGCAGGTCGCATGTATGTACAAATAATTACCGAAAAATTCACTCTTGATTTTTTAATTGATTTGCCCAATACAAACTTCTCTCCCATTGTTTTTTAAAACTAATGAAATATTTAATTGGATTTTTAATTGACTGAACTTTATAAAATTTAAAAAACAGAATGGTTTTATATCCACATATTTGCTTTTCATTCAAATGTAACAATTTATAGAGCATAATTGTTGGAGACGGTTTTGGTTGAACTTTATCTAAACTCCAAGCCAAAACGGGTTTAGTTCTAAAACCACCAATTGGTGCTTTTAAATGCAATATTTCCAGATCTGGAATAAAAACGACATCTGTTCCCTGATTTCGAAGCTGCATTCCAAAATCAGAATCTTCCCCGTATCCAAATTCAAACTTATTATTGAATCTAACTTTATTTAACAAACTGGAATGTATAAAACTATTCCCTGAACCAAAAAATGAGATTTGATATGCTACATTAACTCTTTTAATTTCATTCGTTTGTAAATAAGACGTTGTTAAAACATTTATACCGTATTTGTTTAAATTAGATAAGACATCATTCAATAAATTTTCATCAAATCGATTATCATCGTCATTCAAAAACACCCATTCACTTTTTACTTCGGCCAAAGCCAAATTTCTGGCATTACACGCACCTGCCTGATGTGTAAAAATGTGCTTTATTTCAAAATTCCAAATTTCATTTGTGAGATAATCCAATTCTGAAATGCTGTCTGGATTTGGATTCTGTTCAACAATAATAACCTTTTCAGGAAGGTGGGTTTGTTGTGACAAATCCTTTAAAACATCATACAAATATTTCTTTCTGCCAATAGTCGGAATAATAACATCAATGGTTCCTGACTCTACTACTTTCTTTACAGATTGAACTTGAATTTCATTTAACAAATTGTTTCTCAACTTTTTTTGTGAATAAAAAAGACTAAAAAGAAGTGGAAAAATAGTTACTTTTCTTTCATACAAAAAGAAATTCAGGAAAAGTAAAATTACCCAGCGTGTTTTATAATGCTCTTTTACAAATCTAAATAATGTAAAAGTATCATTTTTACTTTTTGGGATTTGGTAAGATAAATTCTTTAACAATAGAGGTTCTGAATAACATAAAAGCCCATGTGGCATGGCTAATTTTGCCATTGAATGCAAAAAATAATCAAAATTTTTAATTTCCCGAACATTGTCTTTCAAAGCTAACAGAACTGAAGAATGAACTCCTCCTACATGACTGCTCATCTGCCAGGTAGGATAACTTACTTTTTTATTTATTTTAGTAAATGGAGATTCTTCAATATAACCTACTGCTTCAGATAAAAATGAATTTTGAAAAGGATTAAATGAAGCCAGAATTTTATTATGATGAAAAACAGTGCCAAGTGCAGGAAGATTTAAATCAGATTTTAAATCAACATGACACCAAAGTATTAACTCATTTGGATATGATGCTACCATTTCGAATAACGTCTTGGCAATATTTTTTTGAAAAAAAACAATATGCTTTTCGTTACCTTCAACTTCAACTACATTATTATTTTGATGATAAATAACTATCATTATCTGCTTGAGTTTAATATTTCTTTATAAAAATCGATATTCTTTTCTACCAGTTTATTAATATCGAATTTCTCCTCCACTTTAAACCTTGCCGATTTACCAATTTCTAAACAAAGTGTGTTATTTTGTAATAACTCAATTATTCTGGAAGAGAATGAATCATGATCAGCCGGATGAACCAAAAATCCATTTTCCTGATCCGTAATAAGCTCTTGAGCCCAGCCAATGTTACTGTTCACTACTGCTTTTTGTAGTGCCATAGATTCTATCGTAACCATCCCAAAGGTTTCTGCATAGGTTGGAAAAACACAAACGTTTGCTTTTTTAATATAGTCCTGAATCTCCTTATATGGAATTTTACCTAAAAAATTGACATATTTTAAATCCTCCTCATTAAATTGATTTTTCATCAATTGCCAGGTTGATTTTGACTTTGTTTGAATATCAGCAGCATCACTTCCTATTAAAAGCAATTTGGCTTGAGGAAAGCTATTCCTGACTTTATTAAAAATTTCAGGCAATTCTAAAACTCCTTTTTTCCTGATTAAAGTTCCTATATACAAGATTAAATTTTTTTCATACACTTCCGGAGTTGCATTTTCAAAATTTTGAAGTTCCAAACCATGATGAATTGTCTTGATTTCTTTTGTCTTTATTTTAAAAAGCTTTTTAGAAACTTCTCCTGCAAAATTTGTTGGCGCAATAAATACTTTTGCTTGATTTATCGCTAATTTTTCAAACCAGAAATTTTTCAGCTTTTGCTTTCTGTTTTCTAAATAGCAGAAATAAGCATCACTCCCGTGAAAACGAATTACTAAAGGAACTCTAAAATTCATAAAAGCCGTAATTCCTGTCCAATCCGGCGCTTCAATAAGTAATATGTTTTCTTTTTTGATTACTGTATTGCAATACTTCTGAATATGCTTTCTATGAAAAAACCAGCCTAAAAAAGAATATTTTTTATTTTTAATTAAATGAATTTTAACCTCATCTTCAAAAAAAACAGCCTCTTTATTTTGTCCATACACAAATACCGAAACTGCTATGCCTTTTTTCACTAATGCAAGAACCAAATTTCTGATGCTTGTACCAATTCCCGCAGCATGTTTTGCATTACTATGAGGATATTCGGGAGTTAAAAAAGCAATATGCATAATTTATTTATTAAAGAAATCTTTTATAATCCTACTTGTAAACATCCTTGCACCTGTATCTGTCATATGCCCGCAAGACGAAAAATATTTATCCTCAACTACTGTATTTTCATAATTATGAATTTCCGGATAGGCTTTTTTTACCTTATCAAAATAATTCATTCCAACAACATTTTCACACATTGGTGTCATTACAGCTATAAAATTGATCTTATTGGCTTTGCAGATCTCTTTAATTTCTTCGTAATATTTATTATGAGGCAAAGGGTTCAGATTGACAATATTATTTTTCATATTTCCGTTTTTATGTTTTTCTAACGGATAATATCCTAAGTTATCTAAAGCATTTGTTTTTTTATGAATTGCTGTAAAAAAAGTTTCTCTAAAACCAATTTTAGTGTCATATTTTATATATCTGTAAAATGGAACATAATATAATTCATTAAAATTTTCCTGTGTTTCAAAATGTTCTTTTATTACATCTGAATTGTGAATATATGGTAAAAATAAAGCAGCAATTCCTTCAGCCTCATGATCATTAGAAAGATTTAAATCTGCTTCCAGAATTACATTCTTAATTGTATATTTTCTTTCGATCATCAATTTCAATAGTAAAGAAGCTTCAAATAAATGTCCGCCGCTTATTCCGTAGTTAAAAGTTTTTAATCCTTTATCTTCAAACATTTGAGATACGAAATGATTATTTGCACGCGATGAACCTAAAATAATTACATCATATTTTTTAGCTTTTGAATTAAAAATAGTTTCTATTTTCCCTCTGTTCTTAGACTGTAAAAAAATGAAGGTATAGAGTCCGTCTAAAATTACCGCAACTAAAATTGTTATGGTTAAAATTTTCACTGTGTAAACTAAAAACTTCTTCATTAAAATTGAAAATATATAAATTCTTTATAATCAGAATAAGTCCCGAAGGCTAAAATAGCCAAAACTGCCAAAGCCATTTTCAGCATATTTCCTTTGCCTGATATAGGCTCTGTTTTAGTACGGCTATTCCATTCGATCAGGGCAAATAGCCCAATCATTAATGTCAATTCATAGCTATAACGTTCATTGTCTAAATATTGAAAACTAAAATCCCTGTTAGTAATAATTTGCTTTAGATATGCAACTGCATCTGTAATGGTTTTCGCTCGGAAAAACACCCAAGCCACACATGTTAATAAAAAAGTATACAGAATACTCATTATTACTTTTACCGAATCAAAGTTAAATTTTAGCCGGATAGCATCCATATTATTCCGGTTACTGTTTGATAAAAGCAATGGTAAAAAGTAAACTGCATTTATAAAACCCCAGACAATGTATGTCCAATTAGCGCCATGCCAAAAACCGCTGACAACAAAAATGATAAATGTATTTCTGATTTTCATCCAGATTCCGCCTTTACTTCCTCCTAAAGGAATATACAAATAATCGCGAAACCAAGAAGATAGTGAGATATGCCATCGACGCCAAAATTCTGCAATATCCCTTGAAAAATAAGGATAATTAAAGTTTCGCAATAAATCTAAACCAAACAATTTTGAAACGCCCAGGGCGATATCCGAATAACCTGAAAAATCACCATAAATTTGAAATGCAAAATATACAGCACCCAAAATAAGTGAGAATGAATTCATTGAAGTGTAATGGTCAAAAATAGCGTTAGCATAAGTTGCACATGTATCTGCAATAACTACTTTTTTGACTAAACCCCAAACGATTTGGCAAACTCCATCTTTTGCAGTTTGAAAATCAAACTCCCGTTTTACTTTTACCTGAGGCAATAAATGTGTTGCCCTCTCAATTGGTCCTGCAACCAAAAGCGGAAAATAACTCACAAATAAGGAATAATCAACAAAATTATATTCGGCTTTTATTCTTTTATAATAGATATCAATTACGTACGACAATCCATGGAAAGTGTAAAATGAAATTCCGACCGGAAGAATCACCTCCAGTAAAATAGGACTTGCTTTTATCCCAGCATTATTTAATAGTTCTGAAAAAGAAGCAGCAAAAAAGTTATAGTATTTAAAAACTCCCAGAAAACCTAAATTGACTAAAATACTGAGCCAAAACCAAAATTTCCGGCTTTTCTCTGATTTTCCTTTTTCAATTTGAATTCCTGTATAGAAATCTAAGAAAGTGGAGAAAACCAATAAAAATAAGAATCTCCAATCCCAGCAGGAATAGAAATAATAACTTGCAACTATTAATAAGGCATTTTGGGTACTTTTGGTTTTATTAAAAACAAACCAATACAGGAAGAAAACGATTGGTAAAAAAATGGCGAAAGCCAAAGAGTTAAAAAACATAAATTAAGTTAATTATTAAAGGACTGGTAGAATCTGCTTAGAATCTATTTTGTCATTAATGAGAAATTGCTAAAGCCATTTGGTTATAAAGTCCTGAATTGGAATATAAAAATCCCCTACATTTTCTTCCACTTTTTCCGGGCTCCAATTCCACCATTCAATTTGCTTCATTTTTAAAATTGTATCCAAATCGTATTTCATTTTCACAATTTCTCCCGGAATACCCCCAACAATAGCATAATCCGGAACATCTTTTGTTACAACTGCTCCTGCCATAATAGTTACACCATTACCAATTGTTACATTCGGCAAAATTACAGCATTCATACCAATCCATACATCATTGCCAATTTTCGTTTTACTTTCATCAGTTTTTATAGATTTCTTAAAATCATATTGTGTTTTATCGCCAATAAGTAAATCTTTATTTACAAGATGATTGAAATGAGGAAACGTCGTAATATCACTCGCCATATGATGTCCTGAATCTAATATAAAATTGACATCATTTGCTATAGAGCAGTATTTGCCAATTTCTAATGCCGAATTATTATGCCATTGCCATACAAAAGCACCATTATGATACGTTTTATAACCAATAGTTACATTTTTTGCCTGATGCAAATACGTTTTATTTTGGCCTTTTAGAAAATTATAATAATCGTTCCCTAGAATTTTCCATGCTATTTTACGCAAAAGCTGTTTCATTTTACTATTTGCTTTATGCCTTCCCATATACGTTGAGATGCTAATTGTGGTGTGGACTGATTTATTTTTTCAAACCATTTTTGAGCATTATCAATTATTGCATTTGAATTTGACAAACTGGCTCGTATTTTTTGAGCAATTTCTTTCGATGAATTTAACCATACAACCGATTCTTTGTCTGGCATTGATCGGAAATGAATATAATTATATATTTTTATTACAGACCAATTTTTATCCTTCTTATTAGCAACATCGTAATTAATAAAAGCACACGGTTTTTTGAAACTTACATAATCAAAAACCATTGAAGAACCCAGATTTACAACCATTTCTGTATGTTTTATAGTATTCGCATGCAAAATAATATCTGCCTGGGTTGGTAAAATTGTGTTCCAATCTTCACTTATTTTTTGCCAGGCAGGGGCAATGGGTATAATAATATCTTTGTAATCTTCGAGTATTTTATTGTATCTGTCAGAGAAATCAACAGGACAGCGTCTAAAAACAACTCCTAAATTATTTCCTTCATGATTTAGGTTACGAACTGCTTCTGCAACATCTTTTAAATATTCCGCATCATCAGGACAGGTTGTTATATCATCTCCAGAATAACAAATATATTTTTTATTTACATCTAATTTATTTTGTTCAAAGAAAAGGTCGCGTGAAACTAAATTATCAGTATTAAAGTGCGTTTCAAACTGAGGTGTCCCGGAAACAAATACTTGTTTTTCTTCGATATAGGGATAATAATTAAGCAATTCATTCTTCATGTGTTCACTCCACACAAAATAATAATCCGTTTCAACAACCATTGTGGCTTTAGGTAGATTATCCCAGGAAAAAATAAAAGTCGCAGTGGGGATTCCTAATTCTTTTGCTGCCAAAATTGGTGCAATAGCAAGAGTAGGGCGTTGATTTGTACAAAAAATTATAGCAGGCTTTTCACTCTGAAGTGCTTCTAAACATTTCTGATAATAAATTGTTTTTTTTTCATTCCTTTTAATTTTTTCACGAATAACGTTTAATCCTTTTTCTGAGGAATAAAAATAAATTAGCGACTCTGCTGTAAGACTTTTTATTTTGTTCTTAATGCCTTTATAACTAAATGGAAATCTATACGTATCATAAACAATATCATCACTCTTTTTAATATTTAAATTGAGTTCAATATGTTTTCTCACATTTTTATAAATATCCGTAAAAGAATGCGTTTTGGCTTTTTCAATTTTAATTTCTTTAAAACCCAGTTCTTTTAATTGAAAAGGGGTGTTATTCCAAAATGTAATATCAAAACCATTTTCAATACCAATCTTATGAAAATTTGTAAATGCAAAATTTCGCAAGCCAACGCCATCAGGTAATAAAATAAAAATCTTATTATTTTTCATTAAAAATCCCTAAATTGTTTTTGATGATTAAGCTGCCAAATATCTTGTTTTTGAAGGCATTCAAGAAATAATTCATTACTATTTCCCTGTCCAAAATCTTCATTTGAAGCATTAACTTTATGTGAAACTATTAAATCAAGAGCTTCTCTTATACCTCTTTCAGAATAATCTGTATTTATGATGTCAGCATGAATGGCTCTATTTTGCTGTCTTGTTCCAATATTTATAATTGGAATTCCATAATACGGCGCTTCACGAATTCCAGCGCTACTATTGCCTATAATAAATTGGCTGTTTTTTAATAAAGTTAGAAAATACTCAAACCGAAGTGATGGAAAAATTCTAAATCTCGAATTCATTTTTAGTTTTTCATAAGCCTCAATTATAAATTGGCTTCCCAAATCATTATTTGGATAAATAACAACATAATTATGATTGCTTTCCAGTAAAGAATTTACAAAGCTTATAGCATATTGCTGCATTTCTTTAATTTCGGTTGTAACCGGATGAAACATTACAATAGCATATTGCTCAAAATCAATATTGTAATATTCCTTAACTTTTTTCAAATCCGGTAATTGATCCGAAAACATGATGTCAATATCCGGAGATCCTATCATAAAAATTGATTCGTGGATTTCTCCCATTTGTAAAAGTCTCTTTTTGGCCTCGACATTAGAAACAAAATGAACGTGACTTAATTTACTTACGCTATGACGAATTAACTCATCTACTGTACCCGAAACTTCTCCTCCTTCTATATGCGCAACTAAAATATTATTTAAAGATCCTACAATTGCTCCGGCAAGC
Source organism: Flavobacterium sp. CF136 (assembly GCF_000282055.1). Taxonomy (GTDB): domain Bacteria; phylum Bacteroidota; class Bacteroidia; order Flavobacteriales; family Flavobacteriaceae; genus Flavobacterium. The sequence continues at coordinate 125,364 of NZ_AKJZ01000007.1, read as the reverse complement.
GTCTCTACACGATCACCATGTACAACAATCATATCCGGATTAATTGTTTTACAATAACCTGACAATCCTTCTATGGTTTTAGCCAAAGTTAAATCCATAGTGGTTTCGTGGGTATGATTTTCAAAAGTAAAAACATTTTTAAAATTACAGCGTTCAATCTCTATTAAAGTATAGCCGTACAACTCCTGCAGATGCATACCGGTAACAAAGACAAAAACCTCAAAATCCTGTTGTATTTCAAGCGTTTGAATTAATGATTTTATTTTACCAAAATCGGCACGTGTACCTGTCAGGAAAAGAATCTTTTTTTGTGAGTTACTCAAAATCCGAAAAATCTAGTTGTTCGTCAGTTTCAATATTTCTTGTTGCTTTTTTTCCAAGAACATCATTAAATTTTTCGGCTAAAATTTTTCCTGTTCCCGGACGTTTTACCCAGATATTCTCTTTGGTAAAAGTTTCGCCTTTTTTAATATTTTTAATAGAACATACCGTTGCAAACGCAAAATCGATTGTAACTTGTTCTTCAAGTGCCGGTTTTTTTGTTCCACCACGCATTAATGCGATTTCTGCAGAGGAAACAATTAATTCCTGACATGCTTTTTCATCCATACTACACACAATATCCGGACCTGTACGTTGCATATGATCTGTAAAATGCCGCTCTAAAATACTTCCTCCAAGAGCTACTGCTCCTAAACAGGCATTATTGTTTAATGTATGATCGCTTAATCCAAAAACTTTATCCGGAAAAGCTCCATGCAATTCTATCATTGCGCCATAACGAACCAAATGAATTGGTGTTGGATACAAATTGGTTGTATGCAAAAGAGCCACAGGAATATTATATTTATCAAAAATGGCTACTGCTTTTTGAACACTTTCTATAGTATTCATTCCTGTACTTAATATTACGGGTTTCCCAAAAGAGGCAATATGCTCTAACAATGGATAATTATTGCACTCTCCGGAACCAATCTTATAAGCCGGAATATCAAACTTTTTTAATCTCTCGGCCGCAGCCCGTGAAAATGGAGTCGAAATAAAAATCATTCCTTTACTTTCAACGTATTTTTTTAGTTCTAATTCATCCGCTTCATTTAATGAGCAGCGTTCCATGATTTCATAAATAGAAACATCTGCATTACCTGGGATTACTTTTTTTGCAGCACCACTCATTTCATCTTCAACGATATGAGTCTGATGTTTTACGACCTCAACTCCTGCTCTATGTGCAGCATCGACCATTTCTTTAGCAACCTGAAGAGATCCTTCGTGATTAATTCCGATTTCTGCTATAACCAAAGGCGGAAAATCAAGTCCAATTTTTCTGCCGGCAATTTCTATGTATGGATTCATTTCCTCTTAAATTTTCTTATTTTTCTTTTTATAAATGTTTTCACCTTCTCTTTAAACCAATATATTTTCATCTGAAAAGTAGGATTTGCAAAAATTAATTGTCCACCTCCTATATAACTATTTATATCTCTCCCTTCATGTGCATATGGCGGATTTTTTTCTAATGTAATGACATTGACATATAAGCTTTTTGGAAAAACTTTTACAACTGTTTGAACTTGAATTTGCCTGTCACCTTCGATAAAAAGTACTGTATGTTTATTGCAATATTCTTTAATATTCATTAGAGCTTCATCGGATCCGTCAATTATAATGAAATCAAATTTTTCATTTTTGATTTCTTTTAATTCAGAATAAAGTATGACATCCTTAAAAAATGCTACATTAATAGGTAATGCTTTTAAGCAAAAATCATTTTTTTCAGTTCCACTATATTCAATTTCAAGTTTATTCTTGTCATTATATTTCAAAATAGTATCAGCAACACAACCAATTCCCATTCCGATCTCTAATATTCTTTTTGATTTAAAAGTAGTAATTAATCTTAAAATTACTTCTAAAGCAAATGGAGTTGCGATATAATCACTTCCTTCCAAGGAACAAAAAAATTTATAATTCTCAACGGCATTTTTTTTTATTTCCATTTTCAAATAATCTTTAATAAATATTCCGCATAATCAAAATCATTTTGATCATCAATATCAACCTTAGCAAAAATATGATTCATCTTTAAAGGAAAAGCATTCTCTGATAAAATTTTATCTTCTAAAATTAATTTTGTTTTGCTTATATAAAGCAATCCGTTTTCATAAAATAAAGGCTCTAAATCCTGACTACGCTGACCGATTGTATAATTGAACGGAATAAATTTATCATTTTCAATTTTACCTAATTTTTGATGATTCTGACTAACGGTAAATAAACTATCATTTTTTTTTTCTTTATAAATTTCAAATGCTTCCCTTAATAAATTTGTTGGACGTAATGGGTTTGTTGCTTGTAATAAAATTACATTTTCCACCTCATCATCGATTTGTTCTAAAACATTTTTTAATGCTGAAACTGTAGGTTCTAAATCTCCGGACAGCGATTGAGGCCGGTTTATAATTTTGGCTCCAAATTGTAAGGCAACATGTTTTATTTGTTCATCATCTGTAGAAACATAAATTTCATCAACAATATCGCTATTTGCCTGAGCATACAAAATGCTATGCGCCAATAAAGGAATCTGACCCAAAAGTCTTATATTTTTCTGAGGTAATCTTTTAGAACCTCCCCGAGCAGGAATTATAACTATTGTTTTCATTAGCCCATATTTTTCTTAGCATTTTCAATTAACACATCCATACCTTCATTCCACTTTACGGCTGAGTATAAATCTTTTGGAATTGAAATATCGAAAACGGATTCCTTATTTAAAAACTCTAAAATAGCTTTTTCCCATTCTGACACAAAATTTGGCTCGTTTATTAATTTACCGAGTTTACCATATTGCAGCACTTCCGGAACGCCCCCAGCAGCTGATGCAATACAATAGTTACCACAATGCAAAGCTTCAATCAGGCTCATTCCAAAACCTTCATGGCATAAAGTCGAAAACAAATAACAGTCAGCTGCCTGATAATACTTTGGTAATTCATCATTAGGAATTCTTCCTAAATATTCAACTCCATTTACAGGGCTTTTAGGTTCGCATCCAATAACCCATAAAACAATATCCTGACGAGTTTCATATACTCTTTTCCAGGCGTCCAGAACAATATGTAATCCTTTTTTGGGGCGATCCTGAGAACACCACACAAAAATTTTCTTATCTAAAAGATTTTGTTCTTTTTTTAATTGCTCTTTTTCAACTATCGAAACAGGATAAAATTTTGATGTATCAATTCCATTATGCAATACAGAAAAACGTGTTGGCAAAACAGTATAAGTATCTTTGTGCGCTAAATAAGAGTCATGCGTCAATAAAACCATTTCATCAATTGATTCGAAAAACCATCTCCCATGAAAATTTGCATAAAATGGAGGAAAACTATGGTAAAAAAACTGGAGATAACACTGATTTCGTTTGTGGTTCTTTTCTAAAAAATCTACCAAATTCTTTACGATACCATAATTATCGATAATTTGAATAATATATTTTTCATTTGGTTTTATAATCTTATCCAGAGCTTTTAGATAGCCATAATAGGTGTTTTTAGTCAGTTTTCTAATTACTTTTTCACTAAAATCATTAGTCACAAAACTGTAATCAACGCTTTCAAATTTTAATTTTGGCTCACTGCAAACTATATAATCTATTTGATGATTACTCATCAGGTAGTTTTTATATAATGTTGTCCAGCTTCCAATTTTATCGAAAGGAAGAGGTACTTGCGAAATCAAAATTACTTTTGGCATTTTTAGGTTTTAAAATTATAATTCCTGTTTTTTTATTTTAAATATGATACTTTTTAAATCTTCGCTAATTTTATAAGAATAAGGATATTTATGATAAAACGAAACAATATGCATTAGTAATAGATCGTTTATTTCTTTTAATGTATAATGCTTCGTTACTTTCCTGCCTAATATTTTTTTAAGAATGCTCTTAACTTCAAATTGACCAATTTCATCCTTTTTTATTTGTATTGCAATTATTTTTTCTTTTGAATTTGGCAATTCATAATATAAAAAATGATCAATTTTAGATTTTTCAGTGGAAAGCTTTTTTGGACTAACATCACTTAGTTCATTAAATTCTGTTTTATCTAATATTATACCCCAGTTTTCCGAATTTACTTTTATTGTTTTATTTTTTAAATTATAAACCAAATGTTTATGATTAAGTTCAACTATTCCTGACAATTGTAATTCAGTACTTAACTCTTGTGTCTCTCTTGATCTATAATTTTTATGCCATTGATGCAATAATAATAATTCAGTATCATAATATACAATTTCACATTCCAGATTCTTTAAACGATTATGAATGTCTGTGTCTTCGGCTCCCCAAAAATGAAAAAACTCATCAAAACCATTTATTAACTTCAATTTTTCAACGGGAAACAACGTCATTCCTGTTGCTTCATTATTGGTTAAAAAATTAGTTTTATAATTTTCAAAAGGAACATCTTTTAGACTTTCTTCTTCATTTAAAAATCCCACCTGAAAATAAGTTGCTTTATTTGGTTCTGCGAATTTTTCTAAAATCCCTGTAAATTTTGAATGAAAAATCATGTCAGCATCCGCAGTAAAACAATAATCTGATTCTAAGTTTTTTATAGCATAATTTAAGGCTTTACATTTATTCCAAGGCTGTTCTGCTGTAAAAAGATGGATATAAGTAACAAAATTGTACTGATTTAAAAGCTCTCTTATTTTTGAAGAAATAATATCGCTGGAACCATAATCTACAAAAATTACATTAAAATTTTGGCTTACTTGTTTTGCTAATGAATCAAGAGAATTTTTAATTCTTCTTATATCTCTGTTTCTAAACGTATAAAGAATAGTTATCATTTATATTTTTTTTAAAACTATAGCAAAAGCTTTAATTATTTTTTATGAATATTTTAAGTAATCTAAAAAGCACTCGTCTATTAGTTCCATAATATTTTACAAAATAGAAAAAAAACTCAAAAAACTGTAGTTTTAATCTTTCACGATGGGCAGCATATTTAGTTTCTCCATTGCTGGTTATTCCATTTAAATCATAAACTGCAAACGGAATTTCTAAATAAATAAAATCAAACCTTTTTTTAAATAGAACGAAATGCATTTTCCAGTCAGAAATATATTTTAGCTTTTCATCAAAATATAAATTATGATAAGACAAATTATGATAAATTACTGCCTGTTGACATATCGTATTTGTAAATAGAAACCGTTCATCTAATTTTATAGGATAATCAAGTTTAGTTTGAGTTAAATCATTTTTCAGCAAATATATAGGTGCATAATACACTGCTTTATCGTTTAATTTTGAAATAATTTTATTTAATATTTCTTTATCATCTACCAAAGTATCGCCACTATTCAAAAACAAAAAATAACTTCCTTTTGCCCTCTTAATACCTTTGTTCATTGCATTATAAATGCCATGATCCGGTTCGCTTATCCAATAATTAATTTTATCGTTTTGAAGGGATAAGTATTCACCACTGCCATCTGTAGAACCACCATCAATCACAATATACTCAAAATCTTTACAACTTTGATTAGTAACGCTTTCTACGGTTTTTTTTAGACCCTGAACATCGTTATAGTTAATTGTAATAATGGATAACTTCAACATTATTTATCAATTTTGAATTCTTGTTTTACTCTGTCAAAAACTATCATGGGCGGATAACAAAATAGGGATTCTTTGTTTTTTTGAAGTTTGAAATATAAAATTTTCTCTACTATCCTTTTTATAAATCCAAATCGAAATTTAGACAGAAAAACATTCATTTTTTTTATACGTATTACTATTTTTTTTTCTTCATTTGAAATAATATTATCAACCTCATATTTTATTCTTTCATTTGCTTCTTTCAAATATTCTTCAGCAAAATCTAATGATAATTGTTGTTTTGATCTCATTCTAAATCCACCCAGCAAAGCATTGGTAACAAACAATTTTTCATGCCTGAAAAAACGAATCCATAATTCTAAATCACTTGCATATTTCATTTCGACCGTCAGTTTTCCTCCCGATAGATCCCATAAGGAACGTCGCCAAAAAATTGATTCCTGCTGAATCCACTTAAAATCTCCTAAGTAATAATTTAATTTAGACCATCTTTTTATTTTATTAACTGCAATAGTTCTCCCTGCCTCATCAAAAGTAGACGGAATTCCCTGAAGCCAATTTATGCCAGGCAATTTAAATATTTCAGCAACTGTAAAAAATGCTTTTGGGTGGTACAAATCATCTGAATTTATCCAGGCCATAATTTCGCCTGTCGATTTATCAAAACCTTTTTGAACTGCTTCATACAAACCGTTATCAGGTTCACTAACCCAATACGTTAATTGATTTTCATATTTTTTAATTATATCAATTGAATTATCTGTACTGCCGCCATCAATAATAATATATTCTAAATTAGGATAATCCTGAGACAAAACAGATTGAATAGTCTGCTCAAGATATTCTCCTCCGTTAAAGTTTGGTGTTACAATTGATATTTTTGGATAGTTCATTTTAATTAATTGCTTTTATTATTTAAATTAAAACTCGTAAATAATTAATTTAAAATTTAGATGAACCTTTAATTTTTAATAAGCTCCTTAAGACGTTTTTAATAAAAATTTTATTTTTCTAAATATTCGCCTCATAAAATAATCAATATATTTTCTACTTAAAGTCTTGTCAAACCAAAATAAATGAAATGAAATTTTCCAGAATTCTTTTGATAAAACAGGCAATGATTTTAAAATATTAATTGAGTATCTTTCTATTTTTATTTTAATTGAAGAGCTATATTTCCTATTGCTATAGTCATTAAACATCTTATATATAAACAACATCGAATAATTATATATCTTTTCACTTTTTTTAAAAATATTCGAAACTCCATTTTCGTGCAATCGATAATTACATCTTGTTTCATTTTTATAATGAACCAAACCTCCATTAGCAGTAAGAATTAGATAAAGACTATAATCTCCACTTAGTACTTTACAAAACCATTTTGGCAACTCAATATTTATATTTCTGAAAACAACACTCGCTGTTGGAATATACCATTCATTAGTTAAAATATAATTTGTATCCGTAATTTCAGGGATTTCATTTTCATTAAATATTCCAATAAAGCTACCATCAGGGTTAATTAAATGACTATTACTACAGCTAATCACAAACTCTTCGTTCTTTTCCAAAAAACTAACTTGCTTTTTTAATTTTAATGGATCTGTCCAGTAGTCATCACCTTCACATAATGCAATGTATTTACCTTGACATTCATTCATTGCAAAAATAAAATTAGGCATCATTCCTAAATTTTTTTCATGTTTGAAATATTTAATCCAGGATTTCTTTGGGTGATTCTCTAAAATATCCTGAATAACTTTATCCGTTTGATCTGGGGAGCAATCGTTTGCTAAAATAAGTTCTACCTCAAAATCGCATTCTTGCATTAAAATCCCTTCAATTGCATCACGAATATATTTTTCATGACCATAAGTAATCATACAAACACTAACTTTCAAATTTTGCGGCATACTTAAAACTCTAATGGGTCTAGCTCCCTTATTATTTTTGCAGGTGTGCCAACTACAACACAATTGTCAGGTATGTCTTTTGTAACTACTGAGCCAGCACCTATTATAACATTTTTACCAATTGCTTTGTCCGGTAATATCGTTGCATTTGATCCTATTTGAGAGTAAGACCCTACTGTAGATCTTCCTAACAAAGTTACACTTGGGGAAATTTCTACAAAATCACCAATTTTACAATCATGAGTAATTATTGAATTATAATAAACAATACATCCCATTCCTATTTTGGAACTATTTGAAATAATTACGCCTGAAAGTATATTAGTTCCATGTCCTATTTGAACATCAAATGAACCTACATTTGCTAAAGGGCTAACTGTAGAAGTAAAGACTCCGCCCAATGAAATGAATTTATTAAATAACTTTTTTCTTAAAACAGGATTACCAATTCCAATTGTAAATCGATTATCTATTGTATTAAAGTAATCAGCAACCTCATTAGTTGTTTTTAAAATTGGAAAAATTTCATATAAATTCCCTTTTATATCATCATTAACATCGTCAAAAAAAACCAAATTTTCTAATTGATTCATTTGGTTAATTATTTCCAAAACTTCTTTTGCAAATCCTTTCGCGCCAACAATTAACATAAATTCTTATTTATTAAAGTAACGATTCTGGTCATATCTACTACTGACAGACCAACATACAAAGGCAAACATAAAATTCGAGATGCGATACTTTCAGAAATAGGCATTGACATCCCAATGGTGTACTCGATTGTATTCAAAGAAGGGTAAAAATAACGTCTAGGAAAAATTTGATTTTCATTTAATGCTTTTTGAACTTTAAGTAATTGCTCTTCGCTATCAAAAATTACAGGATAATAGCTATAATTCCACTGCGTATTTTCCCTTATTTTTAAGCCTTGTAGTTTTGAAAAATTAAGTGTATCATTATAAAAATCAACTACTTTTTTTCTCTCATTAATTATTTTATTCATATAAGGCAAAACAGCAAGACCCATTGCAGCTTGCAATTCAGACATTTTTCCATTTATACCCAAACCATGAAATGCTAATGGCCCGTTATGCCCAAAATTATGACTGTAGAATAATTGATGTTGCAAATCAAGATTTTTTGAAAACATAGCCCCACCCTCTCCTGTGTGAAACAATTTTGTAGCATGAAAACTACAGGTACTTACATCTCCATAATCAAAAATAGATTTGCCATTGTATTTTACTTCAAAACAATGTGCGGCATCATAAATAACTTTTAAATTATGTTTTTTTGCAATAGCTTCTATTGCAACCACATTACAGGGATTACCAAAAACGTGTGTAGCTAAAATAGCAGTGGTTTTATCCGTAATAGCGGCTTCAATTTTAGTCTCGTCAATCGTTAAATACTCTGGATGAATATCTACAAAAACCGGAGTACAATTTTCCCAGACTATTGCTGCTGTAGTTGCTACATAACTAAATGGTGTGGTAATAATTTCTCCTTTATTTCCCAATATTTTTAATGCAATTTGCAATGGCACGGTACCATTATTAGTCATTATAATATTAGAAATGGATAAATACTTTTTTAATCTTTCTTCTAACTCCAAAACTAATTCTCCACGATTAGTTAGCCATTCATTATCCCATGCACGTTGAACCTGCTTGTTGTATTCTTCTATAAGTGGAAGAAAAGTCTTGGTTACGTTTATCATGTTATTTTCTTTCAATTTCTTCAGTTAGTAATTTAATTCTAGGATTCATTTGATAATCATTAGAATAAATTTCTAAAAATTTATTTCTCCCTTTTTGAGATATATCAAACAGTTTTTCAGGATTTTGTATCAAATTTACTATTTCTTTCTCAATTGAAGTTACATCTCCATCCGTAATAATAATTTCTTTTCCGTTTTCAAAAACTGTATTTTGGTTCAGCTTGTCAGTAACAATTGCAACAACACTATTTAAAACTGCTTCTATTACTGTGCCTAAAGGAAAGCCGTCAAACGCTCCTTTTCCATATAAGAAAGGTTTATTTGGAGATACAATCACATCCATTTGTTGATAAATAGTATTTAAATCATCAAATTTTTGATATCCATAAAATGTAATTTTTCCATTAAGTAAAGTAACATCTATTTCTTCTTTATCAAAACCACCAACAACATGAAAACGAACGAAATCATATTTTTTAATCAAACTATGTGCTAACTCAATAAATACATCATAACCTTTATCTAATCCTTTTGACATATATTTAGCAGCACAAAATACAATATCAAATGTTTCCTTAGCAGGATAGTTTTTTTTAAACGATATATTTGCATTTAATGAAAGCTGTGGCACAACACAACCAAAAATATATTCTATTTTATTTGCTTCACAAAAATTATTTTTGATTAAATACTCTTTGGTATATAATTGCGTTACAATAACTTTTCTAAATTGGGGCGATGCTAATACCTTTTTTAATTGTTGATCACTTATCAAATCTTCTACCTGAAATCCACCTCCTGGATAAAGTGTAAATACAAAAGGAATTTTATATTTTTCTAACCAAACTAAATTGCGATATATATTAGACAAAAAAACACAATAAAAAAGTTTTGTGTTAATATTTACAATTCTTTTCTTTTCTATAAACTTATTTTCTAACTCTGGAAATTTGGACTTAAATTCCAAAATATGAATTTTGTGAATTTTTACTTCAGTTTTTAATGCCGGATAGGATATGGGTTCTACAATAATTTTAGATTTTTTAAAAATATTTAGTAAAGTTTTAAACTCTTCGTACCGAAAACCAGAAATTGGATGTGGAAAAATATCATCATAAATAAATAAATCATTTTTATAAAAACTCTTCACAAACCTTTGTTTTAAAAAAATAGTTTTTATTTTTTTTATGATATTTCTTCTAAATTTATATAGTATCATTTTTTGTTTACAGCTTAGACTTCTGAATTTGACCAATCAAAATAAGGCCTTAATGCCCCGCTCCAGGTGTCAAAAAAATTCCCTCTTTTTGTTCCCTCTTCTTTAAATTCTATAGATACAATACTTTCTAATTTTACAATTAATTCAAAATTATTTCCAACTAATAAAATACTAAAGAAATATTTGCCCGTATTGAAAGTGTTTTTATTTAATTTACAGACACTTTTAAAAGTTCCCTTTTTAAGTTTTTGTCTATTTAAGTTTGGAGAAGCAATTAAATAATTTTCCTTATCATCAAATATCGATATTGAGACATTTAAAACTTGTTCCTCAATTAAATTTTCATAAAAAACTTCCACAAAAACATCTTCCTCAATGTAATTAAATCCACTTTTAGAAAATACATTAATTGACTTTATAATTGCTTTTTCATTACCCGGTGCTTCCGCAGACGACCAACAAATTTTTGATTCTGTTAATTTGTTTTGAGAGTTATATATATCCAACGCTTGTTCTACTGAACCATTGTATTTTATTAATCCATTTTCCAGAACTATCCCTTTAGTACACAAACTCTTCACTGCCGCCATATTATGGCTAACAAACAAAACAGTCCTTCCTTGTCCTTTAGAAATATCCTGCATCTTACCAATGGCTTTTTTCTGAAATTCAGCATCACCTACAGCCAATACTTCATCGACCACCAAAATTTCAGGTTCCAAAAAAGCAGCTACTGCGAAAGCCAGCCGTACGGTCATTCCACTGCTATAGCGCTTTACGGGAGTGTCTATATAACGTTCGCAACCGGAAAACTCTACAATCTCCTCAAGCTTGGAGGTTATTTCTTTTTTGGTCATTCCAAGAATCGCTCCGTTCAGGAATATGTTTTCTTTACCGGTTAACTCAGGATTAAATCCTGTACCAACTTCAAGCAACGAAGCAATACGCCCACGAGATTTAATGCTTCCCGTTGTAGGAGCAGTTACCTTAGACAATATTTTTAATAAAGTAGATTTACCAGCTCCATTCTTACCAATAATTCCAAGAACTTCACCTCGCTCTACTTCAAAATTTATATCTTGTAAAGCCCAAACATAATCAGAATTTCCTTTTACAGAACGGTCGTTAATATCGCCAATTTTTAGATATGGGTTTTCTTTACCTCGTATTTCATGCCACCAACGATTCAGGTCATGACTCAAAGTCCCGGTACCTACTTGTCCTAAACGGTATTGCTTAGAAATATTTTCGGCTTTTAATATAATATCTTTCAATTTAGAATTGGATTAGAAATAAAAATAATAATTGAGAATATTGAAATTGTTTTTTGATATTGCTATTGATTATACAGTATCTATAAAACTCTTTTCAGTCTTATTAAAAATTAAAAGGCCAACAAAAAATACAGCAATAGTAACTAATAAAGTATAACATAATCCTAAAACTGAAATTTCTCCAGTATTTAAAAGCATATAACGAGAAGTTTCAATAATATAGGCTAATGGATTGTACTCTACCATCCAGCCAAATTTTGGCAATTTATCTTTAATCAATTCCATTGGATACATTACTGCAGATAAATACATTAACAACTGTATTCCAAAAGTAACCAAATTACTAAAATCACGATATTTGGTAACCATAGAGGAAATTAACATTCCAAGTCCAAGACCTAAAATTCCCATAACAGTAATTAAAATGGGAAAAAAAATCACTAAACCATTCAAAGTTAAATCAGCTCCTTTTATATAGTAAAAAAGATAAAATGCTATAAAAATAATAAATTGAATTCCGAATTTTATCAAATTTGAAATTACAACGGACAGTGGTGTTATTATTCTTGGAAAATAAACCTTCCCAAAAATACTGGCATTAGCTTTAAAAGTATCAGAAGTTCCGTTAAGACAAGCAGTAAAGTAATTCCACACCGTAATTCCTGCTAAATTAAATAAAAACGGAGGTATTGCCCCTGTATTAATTCCAGCCACATTATTAAAAATTATAGTAAATGTAACTGAGGTAAATAATGGTTGAATCAAATACCAAAGCGGTCCTAAAACTGTTTGTTTATAAACTGTGATAACATCTCGTTTTACAAAAAGAAATAATAAATCACGGTATTGCCAAATTTCTTTAAGATTGAGTCTGAAAAATTTATTTTTGGGTGTTATTTCAAACAACCAATCATTATCATTGGTATTATTCATTTTATATTTAGTTACAACTATATTATAATATTGGCTAAAAGATTATTTAAAAAGCAAAAGGCGTTTTTAGAAACACCTTTTAAAATTTATTAAAGCAACCTTAAGATTTCTATTTATCCAAAACTTCAAAAGCAGAATTCATACTTTTAAATTCAGGAACAATTTTTTTCATTTTACTTACTATGTCATCATTATTATAAAAAGTTGCAATTGTTACAAGCTCATCTATCTCTACATGTAAGTTTTCATATTCATCTTGAATTTCCTGTGCTATCATAATTTTGTTATGATAAGTTGGCAACGTTTTAGAAGTATCATTCAGTAATTCTTCATACAATTTTTCACCAGGTCTAAGTCCTACAATTTTTATCTTTATCTCTTTATCAGGAATGAAACCTGCTAATTTAATCATCTTTTTAGCTAAATCAATAATCTTTACGGGTTTCCCCATATCAAATATATAAATTTCACCACCATTACCCATTGCTCCAGCTTCTAATACCAATTGACAAGCTTCAGGAATAGTCATAAAATAACGAATGATATCCTGATGGGTTATTGTAACAGGGCCTCCTTCGGCAATTTGTTTCGTGAACAAAGGAACAACAGAACCATTTGAGCCCAAAACATTTCCAAAACGTGTTGTAATAAATTTTGTAACGCCCTCTTCCTTTTCTCTTTTATTTTTTAAAAATAAAGACTGTACATATTTTTCAGCTATACGTTTACTCGCTCCCATAACATTACTGGGATTTACAGCTTTATCTGTAGAAACCATTACAAATTTCTTTACATTATATTTACAGGACAAATCGGCTAAATTTTTGGTTCCTTTGACATTTGTAAGGATTGCCTGTGAAGGATTTTCTTCCATTAAAGGTACATGCTTATATGCTGCAGCATGAAAAACTACTTGTGGTCTAAAATCAATAAATATCTTTTCTAAAGCTTTTTTACTTTTAACATCCGCAATAACAGCTCTTATTTTAGTTTGCGAATCTAATGCCAGGGTCTCTAAACACAAATTATGCAAAGGAGTTTCTGCATGATCTAAAATTACAATCATTTTTGGATTAAATCCTAAAACCTGTCTTACAATTTCACTACCAATTGAACCTGCAGCACCTGTTATTAGTATCACCTTATCTTTTAATTGTTTAGATATGGATTTACTGTCTAATACAATCGGTTTTCTTTCTAACAGATCCTCTATCTGAATGTTTTTTACTTTTTGAGAAATTTCTTTTTGATTTTCCCAATTAGAAATTAATGGTACTGTATAAACTCTGTAATTAAATTCCAAACACTGATCAACAATAATTAACTGATCTTCTTTAGATAAACTTTTATCAGCTATGATAACACCTTCTGCAGCTACAGATCTCATTAATGCTGGTAATTTTTTCTTTTGAATCAATATTGGCAAATCCAACATTCGCTTAGAAGCATTTTGGCTATTTTTATCAACAAAACCAACAATCTTGAATCTTGAAGGTGTTTCGAATTTTAGTGCATTTGCTACAGAAATTGCATTTGCATCTGTACCATAAATGACTGTTCTTATTAATTTAGAGTCAGTTTTTTCAGAAAAATAGATTTCAAAAGTTTGCTTTACAATTACTCTGTATATGAATAATCCACAGAAAGACAACACTAAGTTTATAAAAAGTGCAGTATTTAAAAATGCTTTATGACCTGAATATAACTCAAAAACTAAATTGAAAACCAAAAAGAAAATCAAAACTGACATTTGAGAAAACAACAATTTTATTGCATCTATATAAGAAGAATGTCTGATAATACCTGAATATGTTCTAAATAACCAAAAGAAAAATACATTAACACATATTAGACACGATATAAAATAAAATTGATACGACGTTACAATATACCCTAATGCAGTTCCTTCAAACAACATATAGGTAAAGGTAAATGAAAAAATAAGTACCATTATATCAATAGCTACAATAATCCATCTGGGCAAATAACTAAGATTATTAATATTTGCTTTAAAGTTCCGTGGGGAAAAATAATTATGAAGCAAAGCCGCTATTTTAGTTTGTCTATCTGTATTCAAATTCGTTATATTTAGTATTGAAAACTCAGTACACTTACAAAAGTACTAATTAAAGATTTTAAAAAAATATTTCTCTATAAAATTAAAATCTGACTCCTTTATTCTTTTGTTTTAAAAATTCGATCAGATAAGATCCATAGCCCGATTTAACAAGAGGTAATGCAAGTTCTTCAAGTTGTTGATCTGAGATAAAACCTTGTCGCCATGCTATTTCTTCAATACAACCCACTTTTAATCCCTGTCTTTCCTCTAAAACCTGAACAAATTGTCCGGCTTGCATTAAACTATTAAAAGTTCCAGTATCTAACCAGGCCGTTCCTCTGCTTAAAATACCAACTTTTAAAGATTCTTTCTCTAAATAAACCTTATTAACATCTGTAATTTCATATTCGCCCCTTGCACTTGGCTTAATATTTTTAGCTATTTCTACTACTGAATTATCATAAAAATATAATCCCGGAACAGCATAACTTGATTTTGGATTTTCTGGTTTTTCTTCGATAGAAATAGCTTTTAAATTCTCATCAAATTCCACTACTCCATAACGTTCCGGGTCTGAAACATGATAAGCAAACACCACTCCTCCATTCGGTTTTGTATTTGACTTTAAAAGTTCCTGCATATTAGACCCAAAAAATATGTTATCCCCTAATATCAATGCAACATCATCGTTTCCAACGAATTCTTCTCCAATTACAAAAGCCTGAGCTAAGCCATTTGGAACAGCCTGTTCAGCATAACTAAACTTGCATCCTAAACTAGAACCATCTCCTAATAATTTTTTAAAATTTGGCAAATCATGAGGTGTAGAAATAATCAATATTTCATTTATTCCCGACATCATCAATGTCGACAACGGGTAATAAATCATTGGCTTATCATATACAGGCATCATTTGCTTACTCATAGCAAGAGTCAAAGGGTGTAATCGTGTTCCTGAACCACCGGCTAATATAATTCCTTTCATAAATATAGATTTTAGATTTTAGATTTTAGATTTCATTATTGATATATGAAATATTATCCTTAAATCATTTTACACAAACATTTTTCTTAAACTTTCTTTATAATCCGGCACATCTAAATTATAAATTATTTTTATTTTTTTCTTATCTAATAATGAAAATTCAGGACGCTTTGCCGGAGTTGGATAAGATGCTGATGGAATACCTCCAACATTACAACTATATCCTCCAAGTTCTTTTATGCTCAACGCAAACTCATACCAGCTTATTTCTCCTTCATTGGAATAATTATAGATTCCGGGTATCCAATTTGGAGACTTTATAATATCCAGCATTGCTTGTGCTAAATCAGCTGCATAAGTTGGAGAACCGATTTGATCATTCACTACATTAATTGATTCTTTTTCTTTCATCAATCGCTGCATTGTTTTAACAAAATTATTACCAAACTTACTATAAACCCATGAAGTTCTTATTATAATTGAATTCGGATTTTCATTCAAACAGGCTACTTCCCCAGCTCGTTTACTAGCTCCATAAATGTTTATAGGATTTGTTTGAGCTTCTTCACTTAAGGCAATCGAAGAAGAACCGTCAAATACATAATCAGTTGAAATATGTATCAATTTTACGTTATTTTTGAATGCATATTTTGCTATCAATTCTACTGCAGAATAATTTACAGTAAAGGCAATTTCTTTTTCTGATTCTGCTTTATCAACCGCAGTATAAGCTCCACAATTAAGAATTATTTCAGGTCGGATATCATTTAATTGCTTTTCTAAAACTTCTAAATCATCCAAAGTAATTTGTGTTCTATCTGCAAAAACCCATTCATAATTTGAATATTTTGTTGATAGAATCAAAAGTTCAGATCCTAATTGACCGTTTGCGCCTGTTACTAGTATTTTTTCCATTAAAACAAACTATTACAATTTTCTATAAAAGGAAGTATCTGATCTTTTTCAGAAACTATTGCATCTTCCAAATTCATACCCCAATCAATATTTAAAGAAGGATCATCAAATTTAATTCCACCCTCGGAAGCTTTATTATAAAACTGATCACATTTATACATTACGGAGGCCGTTTCGCTAATAACAGAAAATCCATGTGCAAAACCTTGTGGCACCAGCAATTGTTTTTTATTTTCTGCTGAAAGTAAAATGCTAAATGATTTTCCATAAGTTGGCGAATCTTTTCTTAGATCAACAGCAACGTCAATAATTTCTCCTTCTAAAACGCGAACCAGTTTAGTTTGTGCAAAAGGTGGATTTTGATAATGTAACCCTCTTAAAGTCCCTTTTTTAGAAAAAGATTGATTGTCCTGAACAAAATCAATATCTATTCTCAAATCTTCAAATTTTGTTTTGCTATATGATTCAAAAAAATAACCGCGGTCATCGTTATGAACGGATGGATTAATAATTACTAGGTCTTGGATCGGTGTTGTTTGTAGGATCATTTAATTTAAAAATTTTAGATTGACGTTATAAATATAAAATTCTGGCTGTATAGCTTTCTTATTATTTCATAAAATATTGAAAAAATAGTTTTGGTGTATGAGTATTAAAAAGGGTATAGACGAAAATCGGAAAAAACAAAATTGTCAATTGATTTACTTTCTTTAATTTTTGATCAGTAATAACACTATTGAAAGGAAATAAAAGAAAAGAAAATAGCACATAAGGTGAAAAGCGATGTGCAAGAATAGGATTGATATAAAAAGCTATAACATAAAATAATAATGGTGTAAGAAGTATAGGATGTAGCATTTTTCTTTTATAAATTACACCTCCCATACTACTCAATAAAATAATAAATAAAAAATAAATAATATGCATAATCTTAATCATCTTTATTTCTTGTGAATATGTCGCTATTTTAGATAAGATTGAATTAAAATATCCTATATTTAACAAAAACGGAGTCATTAGTAAAAAAAATGTAAATATAAAAAGGAATAAAAAAAACAATACAAAAAAATAGTATTTCCATTTATGGATGTAAGTTACCAACAACAAACATGAACTTATATGCATAAATGGTGTTATCAAGATCCAATTAAATTTTTTGTTCCTAGATGAATAATAAAAATACATAGCAAACAATATATATGAGGGACCATTTCGAAGAACAACATAAGCAAATAGGAAATAATGGCACACAAATAAGACCATTTTTTTCCACATTTCAACATCTTTTTTAATTAATAACCAAACAAAAAAACTGGTAGCAATCAAATAATTAAACCAATACATGCATTGAAAAACAGTTTCCTTTGCATCTATAAAATAACTAAATAGTGTATAAACTAAATACAGATAAGGTTCATTTAATAAATAAGAAAGAAAACCATAAGGCTTGTGAAAAATCTGAAAATTATAATACAGTAAATAATCATTATTTAAATTAGTTTGTAGCACCAATCTTAAAGCAAAAGAACTAGCAATAAAGCAGGATATAGAAAGTATTTTCCACTTTAGGTCTTCATAATCAAAACTGGCGAAATAATAAGATAAAAACGTAAATAACAAAGTAATTAGTAAAATTATCATCGGACACAAATAAGTATTATAACTAAAGTAATATGCACCAAAATTCGACTAGTCGTTAAAATTTGAATTTCCTTATGTCCTTCTCCATCATCTATTGCCCCCATAATCCTTGGATCAATAAAAAGTATAAGTAACATTGAACCAAACATATTGATTACCTGTGTCATCGAACTTAAAATTAATGCTTTTTGAGGATAGAAAAAACTAATAAAGTATAAGAAAGTAATACTGATTGAAAACAAAAAACCAGCAATATAATTAGTAACGAATAAAGTCCAATTCTTTGAAAAACCAAAAATTTTGCTCCTATACTGCTTTTTAATTTCTTCTAATTTAACAGGTTTTGACTTTCCAAAAAAACTATTCAATAATTCAATAACTTTTACAGAAAAAAAAGAAGTAAATCGATAAGAATAAAGCGGTAATAAAAATAAAATAACTAAAAAATGAGCAAGTATTGTAATAAGCCAAACTTCATTTTTATCTTTAATTGATTCTGTAACATACGCTATTATTGGGATAAAAATTAAAATAAACCCACGCGAACAATATTGAAAAATATTTATCAATGCTAAAAGATGCCTAATGTTTTTACTATCCTGTATGTAATATTTAAAATGATACACAGATACATCAATAAATATTGAAAAGGCATAGGCTATGGCCGCAATAGTAAACATATTTTAAGATTTAAAACCTGCAAGAATATATCTTTTCTTTTGATATCTATTTTTTTGAAGATTTAATTAAAATTGAGAACTAACATTTTTTAACAAACTATATTTTCCTTTTTTCTTTTAAATGCTGATCGCTATTTATTGACAATATGATTTCAAAAAAATCAATTATTAAAAAAAAGATCTAAAACCATTTTTATCCTTTCCTTGTCAAAATCGGTGAGATTTGACCCTGAAGGCAAACATAATCCATTTTCAAATAATTTTTCTGCTATTGTATTGCCATAATAAGGATATTTTTTAAAAATAGGTTGTAAATGCATCGGTTTCCATAGTGGTCGACTTTCAATATTTGCATCCTCAAAAGCAATTCGCAATCCTTCTCTTGTTTTTCCACCAGTTTTTTCAGGATTAATTGTAATCGCCGAAAGCCAATGATTAGAAAAATAACTATCGTTTGGTTCAGTTAAAACTTTTATTCCAATTATATTTTTAAAGTAGTTGTAATAAAAAGCATGCATTTCTCTTCGTCGCTGAACATGTTTGTCCAAAACTTCCATTTGTCCACGTCCTATTCCTGCGCAAATATTACTCATTCTATAGTTATATCCTACTTCACTGTGCTGATAATGTGGCATATTATCTCTTGCTTGGGTAGATAGAAAAACAGCTTTATCTTTTATTTCTTTATTTTGAGTAACGATAGCCCCTCCACCTGATGTAGTTATAATTTTATTGCCATTAAAAGATAAAACACCAATAACTCCAAAAGTACCACATTTTTGTTTTTCATAATGGCTCCCCAAAGCTTCTGCACTATCTTCCAAAACTGGAATTCCATATTTAGCAGCAACAGCATTAATTTCATCTACTCTATAAGGCATTCCATAAAGATGTACGGCAATAATTGCTTTTGGTTTTTTACCTTTAATAATTCTATCTAATATAGCTTTTTCTAAAGCTAAAGGACATAAATTCCAAGTTTGCTCTTCACTATCAACAAATATGGGTATTGCTCCTTGATACAAAATAGGATTCGCCGAAGCTGAAAAGGTCATACTCTGGCAAATTACTTCATCACCTGTTTGTACACCTAAAAGAATTAATCCCAAATGAATGGCTGCAGTGCCTGAACTCAATGCCCCAACAAAAGATCCATGATCCAGATAATTTTCTAAAGCTGCTTCAAAACCGTTTACATTAGGTCCTAATGGGGCTATCCAATTTGTATCAAAAGCTTCTTGTACATATTTTTGTTCTGCTCCTCCCATATGTGGAGAAGAAAGCCATATCTTTGAATTATTCATTTACTTAAAATATTTTTTTTGCGGGATTGCCAAAATAAGTTCCTTCATTTTTTATTGATTTTAGGACTACTGCACCTGCACCAATTCTTGTATTATCAGGAATTTTGACCTCAGGAAGAATAACTGCATTTGAACCAATAAAAACATTTTTACCTATCTGGGCACCTCCTCCAATATCAACATTTGCCATAATACTTGAAAAATCTCCAATTGAAACATCATGACCAATTTGTGAACCATTATTAATAAAAACCAAATTTCCAATTTTTGAATCACAAGATATAATAGCATAAGGGAACAATACTAATCCAATACCAAATTTTGTTCGTTCACCAACAAAGCAAGATTCATGTATGTAAGAAAATATTGAAACATTGTGTTGTCTTAAATCATCAAACAACTTCTCTTTAATTTTTACATCTGAAATTCCACAAATCACCGATTGATTTTGCTTTATTTTCTTTAAATCTATCTTTCCTATAACCTCTTGATCTCTATTAAATCCCTTTAAGGCATCTAAATTTTCATCCATGAAGCCTACTATATTACTTTTTTTATTAGCAATCGAAATATTATGCCAACTAGCTATTTCTCTTGCTAACCCTCCTGCTCCTAAAATAATAAGTTCTAAATTATTGTATTGAGTATCCTCCATCAATTTTTATATTTTGTCCGGTTATCCATTTGCTAAAATCTGACAATAAAAATGTTATTATTGGCACCACATCTTCTACTTCACCTATCCCTAAAGGATGCATTTCTTTAATCTTTTGAATGTTTTCATCTTCAATTTGTGAAAATAATTTTTGAGTCATTGGAGTATTCACAACACCCGGAGATATTGCATTTACTCTAAATTTTCTTTTAGCAAGCTCTAAAGCAGATGACCTCACAACTCCTAAAATGGCTGATTTTGTAGCACAATATCCAATTTTACCTGGTTGCCCTAATTCTCCCATCACAGAAGATAAAAAAACTACACTAGCTCCTTCATTTGAATATTTTTTTTTAGAAAAATATCTTAATAATTCAATTCCTGAAAATACATTAATATCAAATATTTTTTTTACATTTTCTGGATTATACATCGTCAATGGAAAGGTTTCCTCTATACCTGCACAATGAACAAAACCATCAAATTTCTCTCCTGCCAACATTTCATCAAATATTTTCGAATAGTTATTAAAATCGTTTAAATCTAAGGATATAAATTTCAATTCATTCCTAGACTTATCTAGAAGATTTTTAATTTTACTTTCATCCCTGCCAACAGCAATTACGTTGCATTTCTGATGTATCAAAAAATCACAAAGAGATAACCCAATTCCAGAGGTAGCTCCTGTAACTAACACCTTTTTATTTTGTATCATTTCAAATATTTTTTATATTTTTCTTGAAAAAAAAGTACTCTTTCTTCTTCTTGGCTCAATTCTCCGTCATAAGAAGAAAATTTTACTCCTTTTTGTACTTCTTGACAAATAGTTTTATCTTCGTCAAAGACTTTACGATTAAAGTCAACTAAACTTTCTTCATAAACTTTTTCTAAAATAGAACCATTATTACTTTCTTTCTTAGTCATAAATACAAAACTCTTAAATAATGTTTTATCTTCTGTTAAAGGTATAATCTGTGATAAATTGAAAGAAATACCATAAGTTGATGAAATTAAAATATTAGGAAACACAATTAAATGTTTATACCCATTAATTTTATAATTCCTTTCTTGAAATGGTTTATGAACTTTAGCTTGTTTTCCCTCATTTTCTTTTATTAATACATCTGCGTTCCACATTGAATGATCACTTGAGAAAGAAAAATCCAATCCATCAGCTCCTAATTTTTTAAATGTCTCTGAATGAATCAACGCAACATGATAACTTTCCAAAGTATTCTCTACAACAATTTTCCAATTGCAAGCAATTTCTATTTCATTTAAATCTATAAGTTTTCCAAAATTATTAGACATTGTTTCTATTTCACCATAGAAATCACCTAAGTAATCTTGTAGAGTAATTTCGTCTTCTTTAATTTTTAAAAACACTAAAGACCCACAAATCTCAACAGAATACTCTTGAAGTTTAAGACATTCCAATTCTTCTTTCGTAAAATTAAAAAAAGGTTTTTTGGGAATACCAAATGGAATTCCTTTATCATTGTAAGCCCATCCGTGATAAGGACACATTAAAGGTCTATTTCCTTTTTTGCTTGTTTGAATAATTGAATGTCTATGAGAACACACATTTTTAAAAGCTCTGATTTTACCTTTTAAATTTTGTATTATAACTGACACTCCAGAAATCTCAGAAACAATAAAATCATTAATCTCAGTAAAATCATTTATAAAACCAATAAAATTCCAACACTGAGAAAAAAGTTTTACCTTTTCATCCTCAAAAATCTCTTTTTCAAAATATTCATTTGGCTTTATTAAAGCTTTCATAGGCAATTATATTTCTATTATATTAAAAATTTCAGTATTAGATAAATCAATAATCAAATTACCCCAGTTTAATCCAGAACCATATCCGCTCAGTAAAATATTTTTAGAATCTTTTAAAATTTCCTTATTAGAACATATTAAAAGAGGGATTGAAACTCCGCTGGTATTTCCAAAATCTCTAATATTTATTAACATTTTCTCTTGATCAACCTGTAATTGAGAAGCAATTTGTTTAATTATAAACTGATTTGATTGATGCAAAAGAAAATAGTTAACATCTTCTTTTTTAACTTTTGCATTGTTTAATAATTCTGTGATACTATTTGAAATTTCTCTTAGTGTAAAATCAAAAACCTTAGGTCCGTTCATCGATAAGTGAAGATTATTCTTTTTATTTCCGAGTTCATCACTAACAATTTCAAGACTTTTATTTGTAATTCCATTTCGATATCCTCCATCTGGTATTTTTATTGCATCAGCATTCCGTCCGTCAGAAAAGAAATTAAAATATGCTTTATTTTGTTTCGCTTCGTCAGAATTTATTAAAACAGCAGCAGCACCATCACCGAATAACATTGCAGTACTTCTATCATCAATTGAAAGTATCTTTGATAACGTTTCTGCAACAATAAAAAGAATTTTTCCTTTTTTAAGAGAAGTTGCAATTGAAAAAGCAGTACTTAATCCTTGAATAAATCCTGCGCAGCCAGCATTAATATCTAAGCATAAAATTTCTTTTTTTAATTCAAGTCGATGCTGCAGAATATTAGAAGTAAATGGAATCTTATAGTCTGGAGTTTGACTTAAAAAAATCAAACACTCAACATCTTCTCTATTTACCTCGTACTTATTAATTAAATCTAAAGCTGCCGCATATCCAAGATCAGATGCTGTGACATTTTCCTCTGCCCAACGTCTTTCTAAAATGCCCACCGTTTTTTCAAAAACTCTATACTCTTTTGGTGACAATAATTCACCAAAAGAATTGTTTAAAATTTTTCTTTTCGGAACACAAGCACTAATTGCCTCGATTTCTACACCAAGAAATTCCTGAAACATATTAATTGAATTTATCTAATCCTATTCTTTCGATTAATGATTCAATTGTAGTCATATCTTTTAAATCATCTGCATTTAAAGTAACTCCAAATTCATTTGACACATAACCAATTAAAACCATAGCTGCCATAGAATCCCATTCATCCAAATCTTTAAGGTTTGTTGTACTTTCCAGAATAGTTTCAATTTCTAATTCTTCTGCTATTCCTGAAATAAAATCATTTTTTTTCATAATCTTATAATTTACTTTTTATTTTTATTAGTCCTCCCGACCAGGAAAGCCCTACTCCGAATCCAACAATAATTATTATAGATTCAGTCTTAATTAATTTACTATAATTTTTTAATGCAATAGGTATTGTACAAGACACTGTATTACCTCCATCCTCCAAATCTATAAAAAAATTATCGCTTGAAATTTTTAATCTTTTACGCATAAAATTTAACATATATGCATTTGCCTGATGAAAAACAAACTGATCTACATTGTCAATACTCATATTGTTTATTTCAACGATTTCTTTTGTGAAATTAGGCACAACTTCACTAGTGAAATTAAACACATCAGGCCCATTCATATATAAATGATTATCAGAATAAATATTATCTGTACCATAAATAATTTCTGGAGATTCTGGATCATATGAAAATCTGCTGCATCCATTTTTAACAATTAATTTATCATATCCAGAACCATCAGTACCAAATAAAAATTTCCCAATCCCTTCTTCTTCTGAATACGTTATTAAAGTAGCAGTAGCTGCATCTCCAAAAATCGATCGATTAGATCTATCTTTTGGGTGAAGATATTTAGAATAGGTTTCAGCGGTCACTAATAACACATTCTTTACTTGTCCTGAGCTAATTAAGCCTTTTGCAAGGCTAACACCATAGCTATAACCTGAGCAACCAAGATTAAAATCTAAGGCTCCGATATTTTTTTTTATCCCTAACTTATTTTGTAAAATACAAGCCGTAGTAGGCAAAAAATATTCCGGACTCTGTGTGCAATATAAAATATAATCTATTTCTTGTCTATCGTGATTTTGAAAAAGCCTCTCACATGCTTTCAAAGCTAAATCAAATGCTGTTTCATTTTCCCCTACCCAATATCTATTTTTTATCCCTACTTTTTCTTCAAATTTTAAAAAATCATAATCTGGAAACACTTTCCCCAAATCCTCGTTACTTACTTTGTTTTCAGGATAAACGTATTCTATTGCTTTTATTAGACATCCCATATTAACTTCCTTTAAATGCCTCTGTTGTCACTTGTCCTTTTGAGTTTATTCCTTCTCTTATCAACACTTTTTTTATTGTTAAAAGTACTATTTTTAAATCTAAAATCAATGAAATATGATCTACATACCAAACATCTAATTCAAATTTTTTATCCCAAGATATTCCATTTCGTCCATTTACTTGTGCCCAACCGGTTATCCCTGGTTTTACTTCATGTCTTCTATTTTGAAAATCCGAATATAATGCTAAATATTGTGGCAACAAAGGTCTTGGACCAATTAAACTCATATCAGCCTTGATGACATTCAACAATTGTGGCATCTCATCCAAAGAAGTTTTTCGAACAAAACTACCAATTTTTGTTAATCTTTCCGCATCAGATAATAGATTTCCATTTAAGTCCTTTCTGTCATTCATTGTCTTAAACTTGACAATTTTAAATAACTTTCCTTTTTTGCCTGGTCTGGTTTGAAAAAAAAACGGTTTTCCTTGATTTGCAAAAAAAAGCCCAATCGTTACAAATAAAAATAATGGACTTAACAATATTAGGGCAATCAAAGAAATCAAAAAATCAATTCCACTTTTAAATATATTACTATACATAAATTATTTATTAATTCTAATTGGCAATAAACTAGTAATAAAAAATTGAATAAATTTTTTATTACTACGAATTAAAGAAAAATTATATCTCAACAAAATATATAGCCTTGTAAAGTAATTTCTGTAATAAAGTTCATAAATCTTTTTTTCTGGAGAGCCGACATCTGTAAGCTTAACAAACTCTCTTATTTGTTTAAAATACCATCCTTTTTTAATCAATTTAAGTCTTTCGCTGATAGCAAATAAGGATTTCTGATTCAGTTGACCATGTACGTTGTTACTATGAATACGATATTTTATATAAATATTCTTATCTATTGAAACTTTACATTTAGATATTCTTGCATAAAAATAAACAAACCAATCATGAGAAAAGTATTGCCAATCAAAATAATCTGTTGCTCCTATTATCTTTTTTAATTTTAAACAAAACTCGCTTGTAAAAACATAAGTACAACCAGCACTGCCACCTTCAAATAAGTAGTCATAATTTGTTTGTGAGTAACTTTTTTTTATTATAGATGTTTTATCAGTTCTTTCATTCCACAAAAGTAAGTTTGAACAATATAGACTTGAATTTTCTTGCAATAATACATTTACTGCTGCATTTAATTTATTTGGCAACCATAAATCATCTTGGTCAGAAAAAGAAACATAATTATATTCTTTTATTGTATTTTCAGACAAAGTACTAATTGCATTAAAGAAATTACTAGCAGCACTACCATGACCAACTATATTTTGAATTAATTCAATTCTGTCATCCTCAACAAATGTCTTTACAACTTCAACAGTATTATCAGAACTCACATCGTCATATACTTTAATATGTACATTTACATCTTTCTGCTCTAATATTGAACTCAATTGCTCACTAATATATTTCCCACCATTATAGGCTGCAAGAATAACAAGTACCTCCTTCATTATAATAGATTATATTTAGTTTTAAAATATCTTTTTAAAAGTTCATTTACCATATTAATTCTAAATTTTACTTTTGCTAAAAAATTGAAATTATTTACATTAGTTACATTATTATCATGCCTTCTATAGTAATGTAGCTTTTCATCAATAAAATAAATTTCATCAAATAAAACACCACAAAGCCCTATCCACCAATCATGCATCGCTATATTTTTAGGAAAGGGCAATATATGCGTTTTAAGTTCTTTTTTAAAAGCCATAGTACAACCTATAAAATTATTTGAAATTATATTTTGTAATATATTGTTTTTAAACCCCTTTTTGTAAAACTCTTTATCTTGAATGATTCCGTTTTTATCTATAATTTTTAAATCACTAATAACTAAAGAAACCATAGGAATTTCATTAAATATCTTTAAATATTTACTTACCTTATCCTCATGCCAAATATCATCTTGATCCGATAAAAAAATATAATCTCCTTTTGCTATTGATATTAAAAATTCGAAATTTCTTATTGGACTTTTAAAGACATTATGATAAATTGTCACCCTACTATCATTGTAATTTTGTATAATTTCAACAGTCCTATCTTTTGATCCGTCATCAGACACAATAACTTCATCATTTTTACCTATTTGTTCAAGAATAGAATTTATTTGTTCTTTAATATATTTTTCTCCATTATATGTCGCTACACAAACTGAAATCATAATAATATTATTTTTTTTGTAATTCTAACAATTTAGAAAAGACTACTATGGTAATTAATAAAAGACAAAGTCCCATTGGATTATTTATAAAAGGATTAGTTAATGATTGAAAATAAACAAAAAATACACCCAAAAGAAATGGAAGTGCTAATTTTTTAAAAATTACGTTTTTAATATTTACATATAGTAAACAAACATAAAATAACATTGCTATCCAAAAAAAAAGCCCCAGCAATCCTTGCTTATGAAAAATTTCGAGAAAGGAGTTTTCCATATGAATTGGGCGATCGGGAACCCCATTTCCAAAACCGTGTCCTATAAAAATACTAATTGGATTAATTCTATCATAAACCTGTTCAATCTGTATATATCTAACTTTATCAGAGTCTGCTCTGTCTCCCACGGTTTGAAGATAAAAAGTACCAATTAATGTAGAAATAACTAATAATAATATTCCTGAAATTATTTTAATTAAAATCTTCTTATTGATAAAATATATATAGTAACAAGTAATTAAAAAAGTAAACAATATAAACCCACGCGTCAAAGTAAGAACAATACTAGTAAATAAAAAAACCAGAAGTAATAATTTATATTTATAATCAGATGTTAAAAAAAAGAAAAAGCCTATGCAGAGATATAAAAAACCTTTATAAAAAAACAAAAAATCTCCTCTAAATAATATTTCACCAATTTCGCTTTGCTTATTATAAAATGATACAAAATCAATCAACCCGAAGTATAAAAATATTATAAAACCAACATAAACGATTGCTAAAATAACCGATCCAATTTTAATTATATTACTAACTAATACAATATCTTTTTCGTCTTTTATTATCAGAGAAAAAAACAAGATAATATAAAAAAAAGATAGGGGTTTAATATCTTCGAAAATACCATTAATTAGGGCATTATTTAATAATCCTATAACTACTCCCGTCAAAGTTATTATAGAAAAAATAATTGTCAGCAATATTATATTTCTCTTTATTTTCTTTCTGAACACGTACAGAATTAGCGAGATTACGATAATAACCAAAAACAAAACCATTCTAACAGTCAAAAACCCAAATTCTAAGAATCTTCCTCCTCCGCCAACAATCAATTCAAAAAAACTTAAAACAAAAATAATTTTAATAAATGATAATTTGCTGTTTTTTATTTTATTCACATAGATTATATTTAAAAATACTTAGTTAGTTCAGACTAAAGAGACTTTTAATACTCTCAAAAAAATACTTTTTATTTTTAAATCTGATCTGTTTGAAAGCCCTCCTGATCAGACGTAAAATAAAAATTGTATAAGCGATTACGCCATCTTGCTTCACAAATAATTTTTCAGCAATTAACATGTTTCTATACCTTACAACCGAAACTTCTTTTTGATAATTTCCAGCAACTGATAAATTTTGAAAAATTATACTATTTAAAACTAAAACCTTTTTCTTTAATTTATAAATTTCTCTAAAATACCAATGATCTAACATATCTAAGGGAAATAATTCACTAAATCCACCAATTTTTTTAATAAAAGCCACACTGATTATTGTGCCAGAATTAATGGCTGTTATAGGATCATTAGATAATCCAGAATCAATTATTATAGGTCTGCATAAGCCCCCCAAATACATTTTTGCAGGTGAAATAATATTATCATATAAAGAAAATACTTTAGGAATTATTGCAACAGTATCAGCATGAAGTTTTAATGAATCCAGTGTTAATATCTCCGAAAAATAATCTTTGGTAAAAACAGTATCCTGATCAAGTAATAAAACCCACCTTTTATTCTCAAAAACAGCTTCTTTAATTGCAAAGTTGTATGCTGCGCTAAGTCCAGGATTAGATCCATCATGAAAATATTTCACTCTAAACTTATTAAAAATAAAATAATCACTAAAATATTGTCTATCAGGACTATTGTCAAAAACAAGAATATTAATTGGAGAATTCAAAAACTCACCAAGAGTTCGTAAAGTTTCAGAATTTGATAAGTTTTTTTTGTATAGTACAATTACCAAAAATAAATCATGATACAACATTATATTTTATACTTAATTATATAAACTTATTTATAT
This sequence comes from Flavobacterium sp. CF136, assembly GCF_000282055.1. GTDB lineage: Bacteria > Bacteroidota > Bacteroidia > Flavobacteriales > Flavobacteriaceae > Flavobacterium. The sequence goes on along the minus strand of NZ_AKJZ01000007.1, from coordinate 96,021 downwards.
TAAAAATTCACAAGTACTTAACACAAAAAACATAAAATTTTCTAAATAAACTACTTTTATTTTTAAGTAAAATGAAGTTTTTATATATTTTATTATTTTCATTTGACATTTCTAATCCATAAATATTAAAAAAAGACTCTGCTTGTAAAATATTTTCTAATAAGTATTCTCTTTTATCGTCTGAAAAAACTTTAAAAAAAAATTGAAATCTTTCATCAAAACTCATTTTAGATTTTAACGTTACGCTACTTTGATGGATTCTATAATTTATAAGTTTATCATTTATGATTTTAAAATCCCCTTTACTGTAAGCTATTAAAGCTATCCAATAGTCATGCATAATAATATCAGTAGGCATTTTAAAAATTTCTTCTTTCATCCTTCCATTCATCATAATGGTGCAACCAGTTACAACATTACCAATTAACAATTGGTTTAAGTTAACTTTTGATGGTTTATAACCTTGAACTTCCCAAAATGAGAATCCTGTACAGTCACCACGATCATCAATCATTTTTAAATCACTAAACACAATACATGGCTTAACATCATTTAGACACGAGAGCTCTTCGTGACATCGCTGCAATTTATTAAGTTCCCAAATATCATCTTGATCACAGAGAGAAATAAAATCATAATTGCATTTTAAAATTGCATTTTTAAAAGTGTTTATTGGACCAAGATTAGTTTCATTAATATGCAAATCAATATTACTATACCTTCTTTGAAACTCTTTAATAATTTCAACTGTATTATCATTAGAACAGTCATCAACTATAATAATTTCGCGTGGAACGATAGTTTGATTTAAAATTGAAATCAATTGTTTTTTTAAATACTTAGAACCATTGTAGGTAGCAAGTGCAACCGAAATATCAATATTCATAAACTTATTTTTAAAACCATAATAAAGAAAAAATTGAAATCAAAAAATAAATGATTAATATAACCTGTAATAAATGATTAAAAAAAATTATCTAAAAATTCTTAACTTACTTTTCATTTCGTCTACAATTCCAAGAATAGTTATTTCTTTGAAAAAATATAATGAAAGAAAAAAACTAAAACCACCAATAACACTAGAAACTATCAAATTTAAAATCGATATAAAATTAAAAAAACTAATTACAAATATTACTGCTCCCATAATTACGCTTGAAGCAATAAAGTAAACTAAACTTTTATTTAATAATTTTAAATAACTTAATTCTTTATAATATAAAAACACCATCACAATAACACCCACTAGCTCAGATAATACTGCAACCACAGCCGCTCCATTATATCCAAATTTTGGAATTAAGTAAAAGTTAAAGATAATACTCAATGACGCGCTTAAGATTACAGCTGTGGTATATATATATTCTTTTCCTTGGGGATACAAAACTAAATACCCTAAAAAATACGCGAAACTAACAATAATAATAATTGGTGATAAAATTTGCATTGTCAAAACAGACGGCAAAAATTCTTGACCACCTATGACTAAAGTAAAATCCTTCGCAAGCATTAAAAACAATACAACAAAAGGAAAAGAAAGAATTAAAAAATAATTCAATACTTTTTTGATATATATAAAATATTGTTGCTTATCATTCTTAACTAAAAAAGACAATCTTGGCAGAAGAACTGTGCCTAAAGTAGTTATGGGCACTATGACAAATCTAATCAATTTATTTGCCATTGCATAATAACCAACAGATTTACTGCCATTCAAAGCACCTAACATTAAATTATCAAGCTGCACATAAATACTTATCGAAATACTTGCTATAAAAATTGTAAAAATCGGTTTCAAATGTTGTTTAAAATCTAAGCTTTCAAAAGTAATATCTTTAAAGCTGATATATTTTTTTAGATTTATAAGATTAAATAAATTTCCTCCAACAGAAGACAAAACCATTATTACACTATAATATAAATAATCATCTTTTGAAGTAACAAAAACAAATAATAAAATTAAAGCTAAAATTCTTACAAAAAAATACCTAGCTGTAATATACAACTGGTCTTCAATACCTTGGTAAAACCACTCAACTCCTAAATTTGTAAGAAAAATCATTGAGCTCGTAAGAACAATAAGGTTTTTTAATGATTCTAAAGAAGGTATTTTAAGCACAACAAAAAACATAATAAGATAAGATACAATTGTAGTTACAGTTAAAATACTTAGTAACTCTATAACTAATTTTGATCTAGCTTCAACATTGTTTCTTTTATTAGCTGTTTCTCGTATACCATACATCGGAATACCTAACCCAGAAAATAAAATAAAATAGGTAATTATAGAATTAACGTATTCAACTTTGCCTAGACCATCAACTCCAATTGTTCTATTTACGTAAGGCATTGTAAAAAAGCCTATAAGTATCCCAAAGACAACTCTAGACGCATTTAAAAAAAAATTAAATCTCACACTTTTCTGCTGCTTCACCACTAAAATTTTTAAAAAAATACATAAAACATGTAAATTAAATAATATTTTTAAATATTTTCTTAAATATTAAAATAACAATAGAAACAAATGCAAAAAATAAACCACCGATAAAAATACCTTTAATTTTTCCAAGTCTTTCTCTTTCTAAAGGCAAAATAGGTTTATCTATAATCTGAATAAGAGGAGTTTCTTTCCTTAAATTAACTTTTGCTAATTCCGACTGCTTAACTAATTCAGTAAAAATCGCAGTATTTGCTTGAACATCAATTTGACTTCGCGCTGCTGGTGCACGTCGTATATTTAATGCAGGGTTCAAATTAAAAGTATTATCATTAGCCACAGCTACTCTACCTATTGAACTATTTAATTGTCCTCTAATTGAATCAACTTGTTTTTCCAAAATATTCATATTCATTCTCGCCTTTCTACTTTTTACATCTACATAAAAATTAGAAACTTGTTTCGCTAATGATTCACAAAAAAATTTCGCAAACAATTCGTTTGTAGAAGAGACATCAATATTTATTATAGATATCTTTTTATCTTTCTGTGCTACAGATAATCCTTCAGATAATTTTTGATACATTACCCCCATTATACTATCTTGAATACGAGTAAACTTTTCTCTATTTGAATTTGGCAAAAACTTCAATGATGCTAATTTTGAATTATCATTCCAAGACTTTCTCCATTTATTGTTTTGAATATACATTTCTGCTAAAGAAATAACCTTTCCATCCACATTAATGGGAGATAATAAGGTTTTTTCAACCATTGATCTAGATTTAAACAATTCAGCCAAATTAGAACCAGAAAACATTCCACCACCACTTCCTCCTAAATCTAAACCAAATGAACTTGCTAAACCTAAAGCACTTCCTAAACCTCCTCCACTTTTTTCATCTTCCATAGCAAATGATAACGTTGCAGTATAAATTGGTTTTTTAATAAACGAATAAGTCAATCCCAAAGCTGCCCCAATTATACCTGTAATCAAAATGATTTTCCATTGCGAAAGTAAATAACTCCACCACTCTCTTCCTTTTTGCAATAATTCTTTCAATGAAATTTCATCACTTTTAATTGGTAAATTATTTTCCATAAGAATCTAAATTTTTACTTAAATGCTGTTACAATTAATAATGCTAAACTAGTCAAAACACTACCAATACTTACCCACTCTCCAGTACTCATTTTTTTGGTTTCTGGTTTTTCAGGTACTACAATTTGAGAATCAGGTGTAACTTTAGGATATGATCTAAAAAATAAAAATGAACCAGTTACTGAGGCCTTACCATTAGGGTAAATAATATATGCTTTTTTCTTCCAACCTTTATTATCAACTCCTCCAACTGCATTTATATAATATTTAAAACCCTTACCACTTCTGTATGGAATTTCAGAATTAAGCAATACATTTCCTGTAACTTTAACTCCTTCATTAAATGTCGATACTTCTATTTCATCATCAGGAAATAAAGTTACATTAGAATAATGTTCTTTGTCTTTTACTATTTTTTTCCAATCTAATGGAATAGTAGCATATTTTATTTCATCTTTTAATTTTTTAGCAAGATCTTCTTTTAATGTATCATTTTTAGACAAATTCAAATCAATGCTTTCTAATTGATCTATTTGTTCTTGTTTGATTGGTCTTTTAATCCTCATTCCCTCTAAATTAGCAACAGATGTTAATCCTCCTGCACGCATAACAACATTATAAACTGACTCCTTTTTATTAGCTAATACATATTTTCCCGGATAAGCAATGGCGCCACTAATTTTGACCATTTGTGGCTTTTCGTAAACAGCCATCCTCCTAATATTAATAACATCAAAAGGTTTTAACACAAAGTTTTTAACTTGTTCATTATTATCTGCAGTTATTTCCAATTCTACTAATTCGATACGCTTTGGATTTGCATCATCAATTTCATCAGATTTTATCATTCGTGCAATTTCTACTCTTTTAGAAGCGGAGCCTGTTAAACCTCCTACCTGGACGACTAAATCATTTAATGTTAAGTTATCATAAAATGGATATTCACCAGGATTTTTCACTTCGCCATCGATAGTAACTTTGTATTCTTCTCTAAAATCTAAAATTGAATATACTGTTACTTCATCTTCTCTTTTTAACTCGATATCAGCATCTAAATTTCCTGATAAAGCACTTGATAAATCAACATTTACTATTTCTGTAGTTAAATCAGATTTTAAACGAATAATTCTTGCTCTTTTAGTATAGGCATCTTCTTTAAGCCCCTCAGCTCTGGCAATAAGATCAGAAACTCTCATTCCTTCATTATAAGAATAATAATCTGGTCTAAAAACCGCTCCTTCTATTTTAATCCGGTTTTCAAATCGGTTTAAAATTTTAGTTACTTTAAAAACATCACCTGATTGTGGTTCATAGGAAGTAAAATCACTTTCATTAATGTCATGAACTTTAAACTCTTTTCCTGTTTTTTGCAAAACATTTACTGAGGCAGTATAGGCAAATTCATTAAATCCAGAAGCAAAATTTAGTAAATCTGTAAATTTTTCTCCTTTTTTCATCTCAAAAACACCAGGTCTCTTTACCTCCCCTTCAACAGTAACTCTCTGGGTATAAACTGGAATTCGAATTACATCGTTTTCTTTTAAACTAACATTGTCCGACTGATCACCTTTAACTAAAAAACGATAAATGTCTATGTTTTTATAAATCTTATTATTTCTAATTAATTCAATATTTCTGTAACTACCATTTTTACCAGGTCCCCCGGCTAAATGTAATGCGTTGTAAACAGTTGCCAAAGATGAAATAGAATAATTTCCAGGTTGTTTTCCTCCAACAATAGTAATCTTAATGGTTCTAATTCGGCTTAAACTTACACTTACCTGCGATTGACCAGACCTTACAGTACTATAGACCTTTGCAATTGCTGCTTTAATTTTTTGAGTTGCAGCCTCAATTGATATTCCTGAAACTGAAATTTGCCCTACATACTGAATGGATATTTTTCCTTCAACACTTACAGGAATACTCGCATTATATTCCTGCACTCCATAAACACTTACCTGAAGTTCATCACCGGGCCCTAAAATATAATTCATCGGAGTGGCAAGATTTGAATCAGGTTCAAAATTCAATGTCGGATTATCAAACAATTCAGAACCAAATATTAAAGCATTTACAGAGTCTTTAACTTTATTATTTACGATTTTTTCCTGAGTCCTTCCTGAATCTTTTTTATTCACATTAGTACTTTCAATATTTTTTTTAATTGAAGTATTCACTGATCCTTCATTTACTCTTGTTTTTAATTTTGCAAATTCTGTAGCACTCATTCCTTTTGATAAAACCATAGGTTCTGCCTGCTCAATAGTCATGTTATTATTTTGTAGTTGTGTTTTTATTTTAACAATATCACTATCTGATAAATAATCCACTTTTACAGTACTCAAATCACTTGATTTCATTAAATCCTGAGCATTTACTTGAAAAGAAAATAAAAAAGTAAAGAACAATAGAATAACAACCGTTATATTTTTCATATTTAATGATGTTTTGATTTTGATAAAAAATTCAAATCAGAATAAAACTTATTTTTAAGAATATTGTTTTTTATAATAATCTTTATAAGAACCAGAAGTTACATTTTTCAACCATACTTCATTCTTCAAATACCAATTAATGGTTTTTTCCAAACCTTCTTCAAAAGTTACAGATGGTTTCCAGCCCAGTTCTTTATTAATTTTAGAAGCATCAATTGCGTAACGCAAATCATGTCCAGGCCTATCTTTCACGTAAGTGATTAATTCCTGGGATTTACCTTTTTCCCTTCCTAGTTTTTCATCCATAATCTGGCATAATAATTTAACCAAATCAATATTTTTCCATTCATTAAAACCACCAATATTATAAGTTTCATGGTTTTTTCCTTTATGAAAAACCAAGTCAATGGCAATGGCATGATCTTCAACAAATAACCAATCACGAGTGTAATTACCATCTCCATAAACAGGCAATGGTTTATTATTAATAATATTATTGATGAAAAGTGGAATTAATTTTTCAGGAAAATGATAAGAACCGTAGTTATTAGAGCAGTTTGTTAAAACATACGGTAGTCCATACGTTTCGCCATAAGCCCGTACAAAATGATCTGAACTTGCTTTTGAGGCAGAATAAGGAGAATTTGGGTCATAAGGAGTGGTTTCTGTAAAAAGCCCTTTCGCTCCTAAAGAGCCATAAACCTCATCTGTACTGATATGATAGAATCTTTTACCTTCAAAATTATCTTTCCATTGTTTTTTAGCAGCATTAAGTAAATTCATTGTACCAATAACATTTGTTTTCACAAAAGCCAATGGATCTTCGATTGATCTATCAACATGAGATTCTGCAGCTAAATGTAATATACCATCAAAATTATGAATCGAAAAAAGTTCATTTATAAAAATCTCATCAACTATATCTCCTTTAATGAAATTATAATTAGAGTGATTTTCAATATCTTTAATATTTTCTAAATTTCCAGCATATGTCAAAGCGTCAAGGTTGTAAATTTGATATTCTGGATATTTATTTACAAAACGTCTCACTACATGTGACCCTATAAAACCAGCGCCACCAGTTATAAGAATTTTTTTCATTTTTTAAATTTAATTAATTTAATAATTCTGAATTTTGTCTTTCTAATTCACAATATATATCTTTTACATCTTGTGAACTTTCTTTTTGCAAAATCAAATTAGCTGTATCTGTATAAACAAAGATCGTATTTTTTAACCCCAAGAAAGTAGTGTATTTATCACAGCCTATAACCATATTACCATTCTTATCGATTGGATGTCCTTTAGAAACTAAATAATCATAAACTGATTCAAACGATCCTAAATCAGACCAGGAAAATGATGCAGGAACAACTTTAATTTTCTTACTGCGTTCCATAACTGCATAATCAATACTAATCGATGGAATTTCTAAAGATGATTCTAAATCCAGAAAACCTTCTTTACTTGATTCCCAAACTATTTTGGACTTTTCATAAACCTCAGGCTGAAACTGTTTTAATTCATCCAGAAGCACACTCGCTTTAAAACAAAACATTCCGCTATTCCATAAAAAATTACCTTTTGCAATAAAATCTTTAGCAGTTGTTTCATTTGGTTTTTCCCTAAATGAAATCACTTTATCTCCTTTTGATTCTATATAACCATAACCTGTTTCCGGCTTGGTTGGAATAATTCCGAAAGTTACAATAAAGCCTTCCTGAGCTTTTACAATTGCCTGATTTATAGCATCATTATAATCTCCCATTTTATCAATAATATGATCCGATGGTGTTATTATCAATATATCGTCAGGATTAGAGGCAAATGCAGCAAATGCAATTGCAGCAGCAGTATTTCTAGGAGTAGACTCAACGATATTGATATATGAGGTTTTAGATTTCTCCATCACCTTACCACTTAAATGATGGTTGTCAACATTACCAACTACCATTACATTATTGGCTAAATGACTGTTACGATTTACAGTCATTTCAAACAAAGATTTACCTTCAAATATTTCTAAATATTGTTTAGGCTGACTTTTACGAGAAAGTGGCCATAATCTACTACCTACACCTCCAGTTAAAATAACATGAGTAATTGAATTATTTATTTCCATTTTTTTCAAAATAAAAAAAAGGACTTAAAAAACTATAATCTATTATTGGCTATAGCTCCTAAAACTCCTTTTACATCATAAATTAAACTATTTGTTTTTTGAATACTTGGAAAATCTAACTTTAAAAATTCAGAATGTGCTACCCCTAAAACTATAGCATCAAATTTTTCTTTTGGAAGAATGTTTATTGTTTTTAATCCGTATTCTTTTTTAACCTCTTCGATATTTGCTATTGGATCATATATTGTAACAGAAATACCATATTCTTTTAATGCCCTGACAGCATCCACAATTTTAGTATTGCGAACATCTGGACAGTTTTCTTTAAAAGTTATTCCAAGCATCAAAAGTTCAGCATGATTTACTGAAATCCCTTTTTTTATCATTAATTTGACTACTTGTGACGCTATATATTCGCCCATACTATCATTTAAACGACGGCCAGCCAAAATTATTTCAGGATGATAACCAAATTCTTGTGCACGTTGTGCTAAATAATAAGGATCTACACCTATACAATGTCCCCCTACCAACCCTGGTTTAAATGGAAGAAAATTCCATTTTGTCGCGGCAGCAGCTAATACTTCCTGAGTATCAATATTCATTAAATTGAATATTTTAGCAAGTTCATTCACAAAAGCAATATTAATATCCCGTTGTGAATTTTCGATAACCTTGGCTGCTTCGGCAACTTTTATTGTAGGTGCCAAATAAGTTCCGGCAGTAATAACAGATTTATAAAGTTCATCTACTTTTAATCCTATATCAGGAGTTGATCCTGAGGTAATTTTCAGAATTTTCTCTACTGTGTGTTCTTTATCCCCTGGATTAATTCTTTCAGGTGAGTATCCTGCAAAAAAATCCACATTAAATATTAACCCTGATATTTTTTCTAAAACAGGGACACATTGTTCTTCTGTAACTCCAGGATAAACAGTTGATTCATAAATTACAATATCACCTTTTTTTAATATCTTACCTACTGCTTCACTCGCTTTATATAAAGGAGTTAAATCAGGACGATTATTTTTATCAACCGGAGTTGGTACAGTTATAACAAAATAATTACATGTTGCAATATCTTTAATGTCTGAAGTGCAATACAAACCTTTTGTTTCTAGAGGCCCATCGACTAATACTTTTTGTAAAATTTCGTCTTCAACTTCTAATGTCGTATCTGTACCCAATTTTAAACTGGTAACTCTTGATTCATTAATATCAAAACCTATCACAGGATATTTTGTAGCAAATAAACGAGCCAAAGGCAAACCTACATAACCTAAACCAATAACGGCTATATTTACGTTATTATTCATATTTTTCCTTAATTTCGTCTATTATAAAGTACGGCTTCGCCATTCAAAGTCACATATTTGGCATGAATAATTCGAGAATTCAATTTTTCGGCAAATATAGCACAATAAGTCAATTTAATCAACCTTCAAAACTTATAAATCAAAAAAAACAGCTTCTAAATCATGCAAGAAAATTCAAACACTTATAGCTCAGCAAACAATGATTTTTTTTTATAAAAACAAAAACAAAAAATCACTAAAACTAGTCACCTTTTGTTTTGTAAATTAAGCAAACTTTTAATTCATTGTTATAAAATCATGTGCTCTCTTTTTTATATTTTATCTTCAAAACACATCCTAAAGATTCCAAAACTAATATGTAATGTGTATTTGTAACTTCCTGGACAATCGCATCCTGACTGCTAAATACGCCTGCTTCTAATTTTATCTTATCCCCTTTCTTGTATGGAATTACTGAAACATCCGAGATATTTGTATTTGAAAGACTATTTTTTATTATTGCAATTTCATCATCCCGAACAACTGCAGGTTTGCCCAACCAAAACAAATACCTAACTACTCCGGCTATTTGAAATACAGAATTTCTTTGCGCATCTGGCAATTGAACAAAAACATAAGAATTAAAAAGAGGGACTTCAACTTTTTTCTTTCTGTCAGACCATTGTTTTATCTGAGTAATTAAAGGACAATAGCATTCAATTCCTATTTCATTTAACTTTTCAGCTACCTTTCTTTCCCATTTAGGTTTTGTATAAACAACATACCAATTCATGTGATTTGTTTTTTTTTTAAGAACCTATTCCATTGTAAATAAAACCAATTGACTTTAATTCTTTTGCGTTTAGTATATTTCTTCCATCAAAAACAAAAGCTGGTTTATGCATAGAATCATATATTTTTTGCCAATCATATTTTACAAATTCATCCCATTCTGTAAGTATGGCAACAGCATGAGCTCCTTTGCAAGCTTCGTAAGCATCCTGAAACGTTTGAACTGCATCCACATTATCCGAAGAATTTCTTGTTTCTAAATAATCTAAATCGCTTAAAATTTTATTTCGTGATACTTTTGGATCATAAACTGAGATCTTCGCTTGCTCATTAATTAAATCATCTGCCACATATATTGCTGCAGATTCACGCGTATCATTAGTATCTTTTTTAAATGCCCATCCCAAAAAAGTTATCTTTTTATCGGCAACAGTGTTATACAATGTCTGAACAATTTTATTTGAAAATCTTCTTTTTTGATAATCATTCATAATGATTACTTGCTCCCAATAATCAGCAACTTCATTTAATCCATAAGATTTTGCTATATAAACTAAATTTAAAATATCTTTTTGAAAACAAGAACCTCCGAATCCAACTGATGCTTTTAAAAATTTTGACCCAATACGACTATCCATTCCAATAGCACGGGCTACTTCATTTACGTCAGCACCTGTTTTTTCACACAATTCGGACATTGCATTGATTGACGAAATACGTTGTGCTAAAAATGCATTTGCAGTAAGTTTAGACAATTCAGATGACCAAACATTTGTCGTTAAAATTTTATCTTTACTTACCCAATTAGCATAAACATCAACCAGTGCTTTAATTGCTGTTTCTCCATCAGGAGTTGAATCACCCCCAATCAAGATTCTATCTGGGTTCAATAAATCTGTAACTGCCGTTCCCTCTGCTAAAAATTCAGGATTAGAAAGAATTTGAAACTGAACCCCATTCCCTGTATTATCCAAAATACTTTTTATCGCTTCTGCTGTTCTAACCGGTAAAGTTGATTTTTCGACTACAATTTTATTATCTCTAGAAACCTTAGCTATCTGTCTTGCACATAATTCAATATATTTCAAATCAGCAGCCATTCCTTTACCTTTACCGTAAGTTTTGGTAGGGGTATTTACTGAAATAAAAACAACCTGAGCATCATCAATTGCTTTTTCTACGTTAGTTGAAAAAAAAAGATTTCTACCTCTTGCCTCTGCAACAATTTCTGAAAGACCAGGCTCATAAATTGGAATATTATCTGTATTTGGATCATTCCAATCTTTTATCCTTTGCTCATTCAAATCTACTACGGTTACTTGAATATGTGGGCATTTTTGAGCAATTACTGCCATAGTTGGCCCTCCAACATAACCTGCACCTATACAACAAATTTTTGTAATTTTCATATTGTTCTATATTATCTTAATCTTTATTTTAAATTATCCCAATACCAGGCAATCGCTTCTTTTAATCCTTCTTCCAATGAATATTTTGGATTATATCCCAACATATTCTTAGCTTTATCTATGCTTGCCAATGAATGCGGAATATCACCTGATCTGTTTTCCCCATATATAATTGGCACATCTGCTATTTTTGAATCAAATTCGGTTAAATATTTTTTCAAATATCCAACTAGATCATTCAGGGTATTTCTATCTCCAAATGCAGTATTGTAAACAGTATTAACTGCATTAGGATCATTAGCTGAAATTGCCAAAGCATTCATCTGAATCACATTATCAATATAAGTAAAATCTCTTGAATAATTACCATCTCCATTAATTACAGGGCTTTCATAATTCATTAATTGCATTACAAACTTTGGAATTACAGCTGCATAGGCTCCTTTAGGATCTTGTTTTCTTCCAAACACATTAAAATAACGTAATCCAATAGTTTCCAGCCCATATGTTTTACTGAAAATTTCAGCATATAATTCATTTACATATTTAGTAATCGCATAAGGAGATAGGGGCTTCCCGATTATATCCTCAACTTTGGGCAATCCTTCAGAATCTCCATATGTAGAAGAACTCGCGGCATAGATAAATCGTTTTACTTTTGCATCACGAGCTGATACCAGCATATTTAAAAACCCTGAAACATTAACGTCATTTGTAGTTATTGGGTCATTTATTGACCTTGGTACAGAACCTAATGCTGCTTGATGCAACACATAATCCACACCTGAAATAGCTAAATTACAATCAATTATGCTTCGAATATCCCCTTCAATTAATTTAAAATCCGGATTCTTTATAAAATCTTTCAAATTATGATAGTGGCCAGTTGAAAAATTATCTAAACAAATTACTTTTTGTCCTGAATTTAAAAAATATTCACATAAATTAGAACCTATAAAACCAGCACCTCCGGTTATTAAAATAGTATTTTGAAAAGATGTTTTCATCTATTTTTAGATTATTTTTTATTGAATTTATTAAAAATCTTTTTTAATAGACCTATTTCTTTTTCGTCTTCATGATACCCATTCGAATATGCTCCATAACCATATCCATACCCATAAGTCGCGCCATATTTTGCCTTGTTTTCAAAACCATTCAAAACAATGCTTACATTGTTTAATTCACCTCTTTTCACACGGTTATTTAACAATGTAATCATTTCCTTTTTTGTGTAATTTTGTCTTACAACATACAAAGTAACATCGCTAAATTGCACTAATTCTATTGCATCCGAAACAAGACCAACAGGTGGTGTATCAAGTATAATATAGTCATACTTTTCTTTAAGCTCTTCAATTAGCTCACCCATAGCTTCGCTTATAATTAACTCAGAAGGATTTGGAGGAATTGGTCCTGACAGAATAACGTCAAGACATGGAATTTGAGTTTTATTTACTATTTCGGCTAATGTTTTTTGTTTTATCAGATAATTCACAACACCATTTGGATTTGCAAGATTAAACTCTTCAGCCAATCGCGGCTTTCGTAAATCTAAACCTATTATTACCGTTTTTTTCTCACTTAAGGCAAATACCGTTGCAATATTTATTGAACAAAATGTTTTGCCTTCACCACTAATAGACGAAGTAATCATTAAGGTTTTTGCTCCACCTAATTGCTTTTTTTTGTACAAAAACTGTAAAGATGAGCGAATTGCCCTAAAAGCTTCAGATAATGCCGATTTTGGCTTATCAAAAACAGCTAAACTAGTAAATCCTTTACTTAAACCTATAATCCCTATTAATGGAATTTGTGTCTGCTTACTAATATCTTCAGTATTTTGAATAGAATTATTGACAAAAAAAAGTATAAAAACAACAATTAAAGGAATTAAAATCCCAAGAAACAAAGCTAATATATAGTTAACAGAAGTCTTAGGTCCAATTAGCCCTACTCCAATATCTTTTGCGGGATCGATAAAATGAATATCCGAAAGGTTCGATGCTTTTACAATGTCTGCTTCATTCCTCTTTTGAAGAAAAGTACTGTAAATATTATCGTTTAAATCATATTTCCTTTTGATTTTTAATAGCTCCTGTTGTTCTTCGGGAAGTCTTTTTATAGTGTTTTCTGCTTGACCAATTTTATTATTTACTAATGCTAAATCATATTGTAGTGATGATTTGGCGGTAGCTATATTTTCAAGCAAAACATTTTTTACGGCCATCATCTGATTATCAAAATCTTTAAAAATTTTATCACTTTTTACAGCATATGACATTTCAGAACGCTGAGTTGACAAAGCAATAAGTTTAGAAACATTTGTAACAATATTGGGATCATCAATTCCTGCCACTGATGGCGCAGGTAATTTAGAATAATCAACACTGTTTTTTAAATATGCTTTTAAAGAATTATAGTAAGCTATTTTTCTGGTAACAGCATCTTTTTCAACATCAAAATCTAAAATTTTATCTGAAAATTTTTCCCCGCCTTGTTCAATTTCATATATATTTTTATCCTTTCTGAAAGTTTTAAGCTCATTCCCGTTTTCTTTCAGCATTGATTCCATAGCAACGAGTGTACTATCAATAAAACTTATGGTATTAGTTGCAAATTGATTCTTGCCATCCAATTGAATCTTAATTAACATTTTTACTGTCGAATTCAAATATTCGACCATTCTGGCCTTGTTCGTACCCTGCATAGATAATGTAAGAATTGAACCTGCTTTTTCATCTGCATCAATATTAATTCCACGGTAGCGAGATACTGTAGCATCAAAATCATTAAATCTAACAAAATATTCTTTCCCTTTATAAAATCCCGGATTATCAACTATTTCAAGTTTCCAATTTAAAAATGGTAAATTAACTTGTTCGCCAACCTTATATTTTTTAATAAATTCAACAGGTTGAACTGCAGTATTGCTATAAGTATTATTAGAATAAGTAAATAATGAAGCAGAATTACTCTCAAATGGAATTCTGATTTCATATTCATTTGGACTTAAAAATTTAAGTTTGACTAATGAACCAACTAATTGAGGCTTCGTTTTATCAATATTAACATAAAAAGGAACTGCGCCATAAACATCAATCATGTTATACTCTCCTTGTTCAAGGTAGTCTATATAATATTGTAATTTATCTATTACAAGTTCATTATGCGATCTGGATTGCAAAATAGTCGAAATACCACTCACTTGATCTGATATTCCTCCCCAATTAAAAACCAAACTGGTATTAGAGGTAAAAAAAGGATTACTCTCTTCTTTAATTGAAATTAAAGTTTGCATTGAATAAATCTTTTCCTTACGAATATTGACCTGATAGGCAATAGTGAATGAAATAATTAAACTCACTAAAAACAATTTCCAATAACTTGCGATTTTTAACAAAAACCCTTTAAAATCAAAACTTGGATGATTTTCAAAAATCGAAAAATCTTTTATATCTAACATTTCTTGTATTTAGTTTAATTTTTCGACAATAAATAAATTGTTGTTGCCAAAGATAACAAAGTTACAATTGAGCCTATAGATTGTATACCTGTCTGACCAGTACCCCAAGTTTTTTGCTTTAGTGGTTTTACATAAACATAATCATTAGGCTGTAAGTAATAATAAGGAGATTTTATAACATTTACATCAGTGAGATCAATATCATTAATTTGTACTCCTGTAGGGGTTTGACGTATTATAGTTACTGCTTTTCGATTACCAACAGTAGTAATATCTCCCGCATTTGCTATAGCTTCCATTATATTTACCTGTTCCATATACAAAGTTTTAGTCCCTGTACTTCCTACTTCTCCATTTATTGTATATCTAAACCCTGCTAATTTTACAGTAACAAAAATATTTGCTTCAGCTTTAAAATATTCTTCCTGTAATTTTTTTTCAATTTTAAGACGCACTTCTTCAAGCGTATAACCAATTACATTTATTTCGCCTAAAATTGGCATTCTTATATTTCCGTGATCATCAACAGTAAATCCATTAAAATACAATCCTGATTCAGATTTATCATTATTACCTAATGTGGCACTCTCTGAAGGCTTAAAAATAGCAACCAATTTAGGATCTATAGCTTTAATATCCACACTCAAAACATCGTTTACTTGCAACCTGTAAGGTTTTGATTCCACCGCTGAAACCGTAGTTTCGTTTCCTGAAGCCCCTTTGTCCTGTAAATACACTAAATCTTTTACAGGAATGCATGACGTAAAAAGTGTGCTAATCAAGAACAATAAATAAAAACCGTTTTTTGTCATTTTTTAAATTTTATCAGCAAATATAGCTATTCCTTTAATCTTCAGGAAATCTTACTTCATTTGTATTTATTAATTATTTTTGAATGTTTTTTCGAAAGGCACACGATACAAAATACTTCTGCCAAGCGTCACTTCATCTGCATATTCTAATTCATCCCCTACTGAAATTCCTCGTGCTATTGTAGAAATTATGATTTCAGAATCAGCAATTTGCTTGTAAATATAAAAATTTGTGGTGTCTCCTTCCATCGTAGAGCTTAAAGCAAAAATAATTTCGACGACTTTACCCAACTTTACTTTTTCTACCAAAGTTGTTATATTTAGCTGACTCGGTCCGACTCCTTCAATTGGAGAAATCTTACCTCCTAAAACATGATAAATACCTTTATATTGTCCAGTATTTTCTATAGCCATTACATCCCTTATATCTTCGACAACACAGATTGTCTGATGATTTCTCGATGCATTAGCACAAATTTCGCAAACTTTTGTATCTGAAATATTATGGCAACTTTCGCAAAACTTAATATCTTCACGCATATTTAATAACGCCTGAGATAAAAAACCTGTTTGTTCTTTGGGTTGTTTTAATAAATGCAAAACTAAACGCAAAGCAGTACGTTTACCTATTCCCGGTAATTGTGACATTTCACTGACTGCTTTTTCTATTAGTTTTGATGAGAATTCCATAGGAACAAAAGTAATGTATTTTAAAATTATGCTTCTTTTGAATTATTAAATCGTTAGTGTTCTATTCCAAACGATATTTTCAGAATTATTTTTAGCCAGATGGAAACGGCATCCTTTTTTATTGCTTTTTTAGCAATAAAAAAGATAAAGTGTACAGCTGGAAATAGCTCCTTAGAACTAATATTGATTTGTTGCTAACAAAACTAACGTACAAGCAATCTCGAATTTGATATTATTAAGTTCCAGTAATTGATACAGTTCAGGATTTTCGCTTCCTGGATTAAAAATCACACGTTTTGGCTGTGCCTCGATGATGTAATTATAGTAATCGCGTTGACGAGTCGGGTTTAAATATAAAGTTACTGTATCTATATTTTTGACAGGAATGGCTTTGGTGTAAATTTTTACTCCTGCCACTTCTCCTGTATTTTGACCTATTGCCAAAACTGTATGCCCTTTTTGAGTCAACATATTTATTGCTCTAAAAGCATAACGTTCAGGTTTTGTTGTTGCACCCAGAACTAAGGTTTTTTTATTTTTCATTATTTTTAAATATGTCACAAAAGTAATCAAAAAAGCACGAATTCCTGTGCAATATTGATTTAGAGATTCTAAAAAGAAAAAACAACATCCTAATACCAATTTTGAAGTAAAATCTTAAAAATTGATTATTTTTACTGCTTTAACCTAAAAAATATGGATTTATTTATCTACTTATTTGCTGCCCTTTTTTCTGTCTTAAATCCAATTGGTACTGTTCCTATTTTTGTTGGACTAACTCATGATGATTCTCAAAAAGAACGCTCCAGAATTTCGTTATGGACAGCT
The DNA here is from genome assembly GCF_000282055.1 of Flavobacterium sp. CF136. Taxonomy (GTDB): domain Bacteria; phylum Bacteroidota; class Bacteroidia; order Flavobacteriales; family Flavobacteriaceae; genus Flavobacterium. The sequence goes on along the minus strand of NZ_AKJZ01000007.1, from coordinate 78,630 downwards.
ATAAATGTTTTCATTATTCTGATTGTTTCTTATTTTATTGGCCAATATGTATTGACCTTTTTTGGGATTAGTATTGATGCACTTCGGATTGCCGGCGGCCTTGTAATTTTAAATTCAGGTTTTTCATTGTTATCCGGAAAAATAAGCAAGAAAAGAGGAATTAATAAAAAAGTAGAAAATGATGCGCAAAAGAGAAATGATATTGCATTAACCCCATTAGCAATTCCGATGCTTGCTGGTCCGGGATCAATCTCTTTGTTAATTGCTTTTTATCAGGAGCATCATGAAATGAAAGAAATAATAATTTCGAGCTTAGCGATTTTAGCAATAGCAATTACCATTTTTGCTGTCTTAAAAAGTGCGCATTATTTAGCTCGCATATTAGGAGCATCAGGTATTGTTGCTATTTCGCGAATAATCGGTTTCATAGTAATTGCAATAGGAATTCAATACATTGTGAGCTCTATAATTAATATTGTAAAAGGAAATCTGATGTAAATTTCATCAAAAACACAAAAGGGATAAAACATACAATTTTATCCCTTTTGCTTCAAAAAATGATTTTTAATTTCTTGGCAAGAAGACTTCAGCCATCATACATCTGGCACTTCCTCCTCCGCAAGCTTCAATAGTATCTAAACTTGAACTTAAAATTTCAGCATGGTTTTCTAACTGTGTAATTTGTTTTGCAGTTAAACTTTGATGTGCCGATGTACTCATAACAATATATTTTTTGTCATTTGATCCTCGAACCTCTAACATATTACCTGCAAAATTATTTACTTGTGCTTCCGTAATCAAAATAACGTCTTTTTTATCGGCCTTTAAATTCTCCAAAACCATTTTACGTTCTTTCTTATCATCAATACTATCTGCACAGACAACTGCAAAAGTTTCTCCCAAGCACATCATCACATTCGTATGATAAATTAATTTACGCTCTCCATCAACAGTTTGAAAAGCTTCAAAAATAACCGGGGCATAATCAAAATCCTCACAAAACTCGATAAACAATTCTTCATCGGCACGAGGCGACAAAGCACAATATGCTTTCCCATTGGCTCTATCTAAAAGTAGGCTACCAGTTCCTTCCAGAAAAAAACCATCTTCTTCAGCTGAAGTATAATCTATTATATTATTAATTTCAAAGCCTTTGTCTTCTAAAATATCTAAAATATCTTCACGGCGTTCCTGACGGCGGTTCTCGGCAAACATAGGATATAAAGCAACATCTCCATTTTCATGAAAAGAAATCCAATTATTAGGGAAAATACTATCAGGCGTATCTGTATCAATATTATCTTCAACAACAGTCACATCTACTCCGACAACTCTTAGTTTTTCTACAAAAGCATCAAATTCTTGTTGTGCTTTTGCATTTACCGTACTTGGCAAAAGCCCGTCTAATACTTTCTGATAATAATTATTTATTGCCGTTTGCTCATTCATTCGAAATGCAACCGGACGAATCATCACAATTGAATTTGTAGTTTGTTTCATCTTTTTAATGTAAAATTAATCTCTGATTAAAGGTAAAGTCGAGCATCTCAACAACCCTTCTTGTTTAGCAATTTCAGCATATGGAATTTCTTCTACTATAAAACCGTTTGCTCGTAACCAGTTATTCAATCTGGTAAAGTTTTTTTCTGAAACTACTATATTTTCATCAATTGAAAAGACATTCGAAAACATATTATACATTTCGTTTCTTTCTATGTGAAATAAATTTTCTTTTCCAAAAAGATTCACCAAATACATATAATCAGCTTCTTCACGAAAACCTCTTTTATAAATAATTCCTTTGTTTTTCCCAACTGGTTGAAAACAACAATCAAGATGCAAAGCATTATCTCTGGCTTCAATTTTAGATTTAACCAAATCAAACTCTTTTACTATTTTATTCGGGAATAATTCTTTAATAAAATTCACTCCATACATATTAGTTCTGGCTGTAATGTAATCTTTATAATCACTTCCTTTATAAGTTCCAACAAAAATATGTTCATTCCATAGCATAACATCCCCACCCTCTATATGAACTTCTTCGGGCGGACGAACCACTTTCAAGGGATCAATCTGATCTATTACATACTGAATAGCGTCGAGTTCACGCTCTCTGTCTGGTAAAATATTCGATTTTATAAAAACATCATCAATTACAAAACCAATATCTCTCGTAAAAATCTGATTGTAATTCTCTATCATTTCCGGACGATGAACAGTTACATCATATTGTTGAAAAACGGCATTAAAAGCATCCATTTCAACTACCATATCTTTTTCCAGAGGATACGTTCCTGCTTTTATATGCTCCAACGATTTAGGATCATAGGCCTCATGAATTAAAGGAGTTGGCCCATTATGAACGGCTGAACCCAAAACTACAGTACGCAATCTTGACGTTTCGTTCTTTATATTTAATTGCAACATAAACTTATTAGATTTTGTAGCAAAGATAAAAAAAAGCTTCACAGTTACGTGAAGCTTTTAAGGTGATTTTATTTATTAGATTTAAAATCTCTCAATGGATGGCCAGTGTAAATTTGCCTTGGTCTTCCAATTGGTTCTTTATTTTCTCTCATTTCTTTCCATTGTGCAATCCATCCCGGTAATCTTCCGATAGCGAACATTACAGTAAACATATCAGTAGGAATCCCTAATGCTCTGTATATAATTCCAGAATAGAAATCTACGTTTGGATATAAGTTTCTTGATTTGAAGTAATCATCCTCTAAAGCAGCAGATTCTAGTTTTTTAGCAATTTCTAAAATAGGATCTTCAACACCCAAAGTTTCTAACACTTCTTTAGCTGCTTTTTTGATTATTCTTGCTCTTGGATCAAAGTTTTTATAAACTCTGTGACCAAATCCCATTAATCTGAACGGATCATTTTTATCTTTTGCTTTCGCTAAAAATTTATCAGTATCACCGCCATCTTTATTAATTTCTTCTAACATTTCAAGAACAGCTTGATTAGCTCCTCCGTGAAGTGGCCCCCAAAGAGCAGAAACTCCTGCAGAAATAGAAGCAAATAAACCAGCATGAGATGAACCAACCATTCTTACTGTTGATGTAGAACAGTTTTGCTCGTGATCTGCATGAAGAATAAACAATTTATCCAATGCATCCACAATAACCGGATTTGCTGCATAAGGTCCTGTAGGCAATTTAAACATTAATTGCATAAAGTTTTCTACATACCCTTGTGTATTGTCGTAATAATTCAACGGATAACCCATAGATTTTCTATAAGTCCACGTAGCAATTACAAGAAATTTACCCATTGTTTTACAAATGGCCTCGTACATTTCTTTTTCATTATCAACATTTACAGCTTTTGGATTAAATGCTGTTAAAGCACTTGTCAAAGCAGATAAAACACCCATCGGGTGAGCTGTTTTTGGAAAACCATCAATGATATTTTTCATCTCTTCGTTTACCAAAGTATGTTTTTTAATACCATTTTCAAACTGCTCCAATTCCTGAGCTGTTGGTAATTCACCAAAAATTAAAAGATAAGACACTTCTAAGAAGTTCGCTTTTTCAGCTAAATCTTCGATTGAATATCCTCTGTAACGCAAAATTCCTAATTCTCCGTCTAAGAATGTGATTTCACTTTTACAAGAACCAGAATTCTTATATCCCGGGTCTAGAGTAATAATACCAGTTAAATCACGTAATTTGTTAATATCGATAGCTGATTCATTTTCACTCCCCGTGATTACCGGAAGCTCAATTTTCTTACCATCTACTTCTAATGTAGCTATTTTTGACATAATATAATCGGAAATAATTCTTTAAAATAATAATTTATCAAATCTAAGGAATTTAAGACTAATTAAAAAAGGAATAATGCCATCAATTTGTTAAAACTCCAAAAAAAAACCATTCGTTTTCACGAATGGCCTTGATTCTACAATATAACTCTTACGATTATTTGATTTTAAAAGCTTTTAACCCCGGAAAATAAGCGGTACTTCCTAATTCTTCTTCAATTCTTAATAATTGATTGTATTTTGCCATACGATCAGAACGAGAAGCTGAACCTGTTTTAATTTGTCCACAGTTTAAAGCTACAGCTAAATCAGCAATAGTATTATCTTCAGTTTCTCCAGAACGGTGAGACATAACTGAAGTATATCCTGCATTTTTAGCCATATTTACAGCTGCAATTGTCTCAGTTAAAGTACCAATTTGGTTTACTTTTACTAAAATTGAATTTGCAATTCCTTTTTCAATACCTGTAGATAAACGCTCAACATTAGTAACAAATAAATCATCACCTACTAATTGCACTTTATCACCAATTTTTTCTGTAAGCAGTTTCCAGCCATCCCAGTCATCTTCATACATTCCGTCTTCGATAGAAATAATTGGATATTTAGCAGCTAATTCAGCCAAGTAAGAAGCTTGTTCTTCAGAAGTTCTGATTTTTCCAGTTTCACCTTCAAATTTAGTATAATCATACTTACCGTTTACATAAAATTCAGAAGCTGCACAGTCAAGAGCAATCATAATTTCGTCTCCAAAAGAATATCCTGCATTTTCAACTGCCTTTTTAATTGTATCTAAAGCATCTTCAGTACCCCCGGCTAAGTTTGGAGCAAAACCTCCTTCGTCGCCAACAGCAGTACTCAAACCTCTGTCATGTAATACTTTTTTCAAACTGTGAAAAATCTCTGTTCCCATTTGCATAGAATGAGAAAAAGAAGTCGCTTTCACCGGGAAAATCATAAATTCCTGAAACGCGATAGGTGCATCAGAATGAGAACCACCATTGATGATGTTCATCATCGGAACTGGTAATGTATTAGCAGAAACTCCACCAACATATCTGTATAATGGCAATCCAAGTTCATTAGCAGCGGCTTTTGCAGCAGCTAATGAAACTCCTAAAATAGCATTAGCTCCTAATTTAGATTTATTTGGCGTTCCGTCTAAATCAATCATTAATTGATCGATAGTATTTTGTTCGAAAACAGAAGTTCCAACTAATTCTTCAGCAATAACAGTATTTACATTATTCACTGCATTCAAAACCCCTTTCCCCAGGAACGCTTTCCCTCCGTCACGTAATTCAACAGCTTCATGTTCTCCAGTTGAAGCTCCAGATGGAACAGCAGCTCTTCCTAAAACACCATTCTCTGTAATTACATCAACTTCAATGGTAGGATTTCCTCTAGAATCAAAAATTTGTCTTGCGTGAACTTTTATTATAATACTCATTATTTTTGTTTTTTATTAATAAATTATAAATATTTTTCGAAATTATAAAAATATCTAATACTAAATACCATATTTAATAATTAAATATCTTTTTTTATTAACTACATCGTTTTAGATTCGACTTGTTTTAAATTCTCAACAAATTGATCAAATAAATATGATGAATCGTGAGGTCCGGGACTTGCTTCCGGATGATACTGTACTGAAAAACAGTTCTTATTTTTCATACGCATACCTGCGACTGTACCATCATTTAAGTGTAAATGTGTTATTTCTAAATCAGGATGATTATCTAATTGCTCTTTATTTACAGCAAAACCATGATTTTGAGAGGTGATTTCTCCTTTCCCTGTCATAATATTTTTTACAGGATGATTTATCCCTCGGTGACCGTTAAACATTTTATAAGTCTGAACACCATTTGCCAAAGCAATAACCTGATGTCCTAAACAAATCCCAAATAAAGGTTTATCGTTTGCTAAAATTTCTTTTGCAACTTCGATAGCTCCAAAAAGTGGATCTGGATCCCCAGGACCATTCGACAAGAAATATCCGTCTGGATTAAATTCAGCTAAATCTTTATAGGTTGAGTTATATGGAAAAACTTTAATATAACAATCTCTTTTAGCAAGGTTTCTTAGTATGTTCTTTTTAATTCCAAGATCTAATGCAGAGATTTTATAAGTTGCATTTTCATCTCCAAAAAAATAAGGCTTAGTAGTTGATACTTTTGATGCCAACTCTAAACCTTCCATGTTTGGCACATTAGCCAATTCTTTTTTCAATTCTTCAATCGAAGTTCCATCAGTACAAATAACAGTATTCATAGCTCCGTTGTCACGAATATAACTTACAAGCGCTCTTGTATCAACATCAGAAATACAAATTAAATTTTGCTTAATAAAATAGTCCTCTAAACTTCCGGAAGCATCTTCTCTCGAATAATTAAAGCTGAAGTTTTTACAAACTAAACCAGCAATTTTGATGCTATCAGATTCAATTTCCAAATCATTAACACCATAGTTCCCAATATGAGCATTGGTCGCCACCATAATTTGTCCAAAATAAGAAGGATCCGTAAAAATCTCCTGATATCCTGTCATTCCAGTATTAAAACAAACTTCACCAAAAGTTTTACCGCTAATTCCGATAGATTTTCCGTGAAAAATAGTTCCATCACTTAGTAATAAAATGGCGCTTTGTCGTGTCGTGTATTTCATTCTTTAATTGTATTGTTTTTTATCGTCTTCTAAAACAAGCGGTAGGCTCGTTTATTTATAATTAGATATTTTGCAAATTTACTTTTTTAAAAGAGTGCCTCCAAGATTTTTTAAAAATTTCATTCATAAAAATAAAACCCCATAAGAGAAATAAGTTAAATTTTGAATTCATTTAAAAAAAAAGGATAAACTAAAAATTAGCTTATCCTTGATTTTTATAGAATCATTACTTTCATAATTATTCAGAAGCTTCAGTAGTCGTTTCTGACTCAGCAGCTGGAGCTTCAGTAGTTTCCTCAGCTTTTTTTGCTTTACCACCACGACGGCTTTTTGCTTTTTTAACTTCTTTTTTACCTCCATTGTAAAGTTCATTGAAATCTACAAGTTCGATCATTGCCATATCAGCATTATCTCCCAAACGATTTCCAACTTTAATGATACGAGTGTATCCACCTGGACGGTCTCCAACTTTAGCAGCTACGTCTCTGAACAAGTCAGTTACCGCATATTTGCTACGTAAGTAAGCAAAAACAATACGACGATTGTGAGTCGTATCTTCTTTTGATTTTGTGATTAAAGGCTCAACGAATTGTTTAAGCGCTTTAGCCTTAGCAACAGTAGTGTTAATACGTTTGTGCTCAATAAGAGAACAAGCCATATTAGCTAACATAGCTTTTCTATGTCCAGTCTGTCTGCTTAAGTGATTGAATTTTTTTCCGTGTCTCATTGCTATTTTAAATTTAATCCCGCAAGCGGGATTGAATTATTCTTTATCTAGTTTGTATTTAGCTAAATCCATTCCGAAAGTTAAATTTTTAACTGCAACAAGTTCATCAAGTTCAGTTAAAGATTTTTTACCAAAATTACGGAATTTCATCAGGTCATTTTTATTGAACGATACTAAATCACCAAGTGTATCAACTTCAGCCGCTTTCAAGCAATTTAATGCTCTCACAGATAAATCCATATCAACAAGCTTAGTTTTAAGCAATTGTCTCATATGCAATGACTCTTCATCATACGATTCTGTTTGTGCAATTTCGTCAGCCTCGAGTGTAATTCTTTCGTCAGAAAACAACATGAAGTGGTGAATTAAAACTTTAGCAGCTTCAGTAAGAGCATCTTTTGGATTAATAGAACCATCAGTTTTAATTTCAAAAACTAATTTTTCATAATCTGTTTTTTGCTCTACACGGAAGTTTTCAATTGCATATTTTACATTTTTTACCGGAGTAAAAATTGAGTCTGTAAAAATAGTACCAATTGCCGCATTCTGTTTTTTGTTCTCCTCAGCAGGAACGTATCCTCTACCTTTTTCGATTGTTAGATCGAAGTTCAATTTGATTTTAGAATCTAAATTACAGATTACAAGGTCTGGATTCAAAACTTGAAAACCTGAAATAAATTTTTGAAAATCACCTGCTGTCAATTGATCTTTACCAGAAACAGAAATTGTAACTGCTTCATTATCGATATCTTCAATTTGACGTTTAAAACGTACTTGTTTTAGATTAAGGATAATTTCGGTAACATCTTCAACAACACCTGAAATAGTAGAAAACTCATGATCTACACCTTCGATACGAACAGATGTAATTGCATAACCTTCTAATGCTGAAAGCAAAACTCTTCTAAGTGCATTACCAACTGTCAATCCATAACCAGGTTCTAAAGGTCTAAATTCGAATTTACCTTCAAAATCGGTTGAATCGATCATGATAACTTTATCGGGCTTTTGAAAATTAAATATTGCCATAAATTTCGACTAAGTCAATTATTATTTGTTGTACAACTCTACGATTAATTGTTCTTTAATGTTTTCTGGAATTTGTAATCTTGCAGGTACAGAAACAAAAGTTCCTTCTTTAAGATCATTGTTCCAGGTAATCCATTCATAAACATGACTTGAATTTGACAAAGAACGTTCGATAGCTTCTAAAGATTTAGATTTTTCACGAACTGCAACTTTATCACCAGGCTTAAGGTGGTAAGAAGGAATATTTACAACTTCACCATTTACAGTAATGTGTCTGTGAGAAACTAATTGTCTAGCACCTCTACGAGATGGAGCAATTCCCATTCTAAAAACAACATTATCTAATCTTGCTTCACATAATTGTAAAAGAACCTCACCAGTAACACCTTTAGTAGCTGATGCTTTTTTGAATAAACCTCTGAATTGTTTTTCTAAAATTCCATAAGAATATTTAGCTTTTTGCTTTTCCATTAACTGAACAGCGTACTCAGATTTTTTACCTCTTTTTTTAGCCATCCCGTGTTGTCCAGGTGGGTAATTTCTTTTTTCGAAAGATTTGTCATCTCCGAAGATTGCTTCGCCAAATTTACGAGCAATTCTAGTTTTTGGACCAGTATATCTTGCCATTTCTAAAAATTAAATTTAAGGTAGAGATTATGAATTCAGGTCATATCCTTCGATAATCGTTTATTCTACCTTGTTATACTTAAATATATTATTAAACTCTACGTCTCTTTGGAGGACGACATCCGTTGTGAGGCATTGGAGTAACATCAATAATCTCTGTAACTTCAATTCCACCGTTATGAATAGAACGGATAGCAGACTCACGTCCGTTTCCTGGTCCTTTTACATAAACTTTAACTTTTTTAAGTCCTGCCTCAAGAGCTACTTTACTACAATCTTCTGCTGCCATTTGAGCTGCGTACGGAGTGTTCTTTTTAGAACCTCTGAAACCCATTTTACCAGCTGAAGACCAAGAAATAACTTCACCTTTCTTATTAGTCAAAGAAATAATGATGTTGTTGAAAGTGGCAGAAATATGAGCTTCACCCGTTGATTCAACGATAACTTTACGTTTTTTTGCAGTTGCTTTAGCCATATTACTTATTATTTAGTTGCTTTTTTCTTGTTAGCAACAGTTTTTCTTTTACCTTTTCTTGTTCTAGAGTTATTTTTAGTTCTTTGCCCTCTTAAAGGAAGACCAGATCTATGACGGATACCTCTGTAACATCCAATATCCATCAAACGTTTGATGTTCAAAGAAACTTCAGAACGTAATTCTCCTTCAATTTTGTAAAATGAAACAGCATCACGAATTGCTCCGATCTCATCATCATTCCAATCTTGAACTTTTTTATCTTGGCTAACTTGAGCTTTCTCTAAAATCTCAATTGCTCTACTTCTTCCTAATCCGAAGATATAGGTAAGTGCTATAACACCTCTCTTATTTTTTGGGATATCTACCCCTGCTATTCTTGCCATAATTATCCTTGTCTTTGTTTAAATCTAGGATTCTTTTTGTTTATTACGTACAATCTCCCTTTTCTACGCACAATGATGCACTCGGGACTTCTCTTTTTTACTGATGCTCTAACTTTCATAGTGAATATCCTTTAATATCGATAAGTAATTCTTGCTTTTGACAAGTCATAAGGGCTCATTTCCAGTTTCACTTTATCACCAGGTAATAATTTGATGTAATGCATACGCATTTTACCAGAAATATGAGCAATTACAATATGTCCATTTTCTAATTCTACACGGAACATCGCATTTGACAATGCTTCGATGATTGATCCGTCTTGTTCTATTGCTGATTGTTTTGCCATAAATATATTAAGCTACCGCTTTTCTATTTTTACCAGTCTTCATTAAACCATCATAATGTTTGTTTAACAAGTATGAATTGATTTGTTGAATAGTATCTATTGCAACTCCAACCATAATTATTAAAGAGGTACCTCCAAAAAACATTGCCCAAGATTGTTGTACATCCATAATACTTACAACAATAGCTGGGAACACAGCAATCAAAGCAAGGAATAAAGATCCTGGGAAAGTTATTAAAGACATCACTTTATCAAGAAAGTCTGAAGTTTCTGCTCCAGGCCTAACACCCGGAATAAAACCACCACTTCTTTTTAAATCATCAGCCATTTTGTTAGTAGGTACTGTGATCGCAGTATAGAAGAATGTAAATACAATAATTAAAGTTGCAAAAACAAAATTATACCAAAACCCAAACATATTACTAAATGCTCCAACAATAGATTGTGATGTATCTGATTTAGACAATCCGGCTACAGCAGCAGGAATAAACATAATTGCCTGAGCAAAAATGATTGGCATAACCCCTGAAGCATTAAGCTTAAGTGGAATCCATTGTCTATTACCACCTGCTAAATCCTGTTCGTAATCTCCTGTAGTTGTACGACGAGCGTACTGAACTGGAATTCTACGTACTGCCATTGTAAGCAATACACAAGAAATGATAACTAACAACCATACAATAATTTCAATAACCAATAACATCGGACCACCGTTGTTATTCGTAACTCTGGTTGTAAATTCTTGTATAAAAGCTTGTGGTAAACGAGCCAAAATACCAACCATAATCAATAATGAAATTCCATTTCCAATTCCTTTATCAGTAATTTTTTCTCCAAGCCACATAGCAAAAATAGTACCTGTAACCAAGATAATAACAGAAGAAAACAAAAACTCAGGAGAGTTGAACCCTAGCAAAAATGCATTGCTAGGTAGTGTTCTGTATAAATTATAGATATAAGTCGGACCTTGAACCAATGTAATAGCAATAGTTAACCAACGGGTAATTTGATTAATCTTTTTTCTACCGCTTTCTCCATCGTTTTGAAGTTTTTGTAAATATGGAATCGCAATTCCCATTAACTGAACAACAATAGACGCAGAAATATAAGGCATGATACCTAAAGCAAAAACTGAAGCTTTAGAGAATGCACCTCCGGTGAACATGTCTAAGATAGATCCTAAACCATTTTTTGTTTGTCCCGCTAAACCAGTCAATTGAGTTGCGTCAATTCCAGGAAGCGTAACGTGTGCTCCAAAACGATATACTAAAAGCAAACCTAATGTAATCAGGATTCTGTTTTTCAGTTCTTCGATTTTCCAAACATTACTTATTGATTCAATAAATTTCTTCATACAATAGAAAAATTATATTGTTACAGCTTCTCCACCAGCAGCTTCAATAGCAGCTTTTGCAGTAGCAGTAAATTTGTGAGCAGTTACTTTTAATTTTGCTTTCAATTCTCCTCTACCTAAAATCTTAACGATTTCGTTTTTGGTAGCTAGACGGTTTGCTACGTAATCTGTCATAGAAACAGAATCAGTAATTACACCATTGTCTACTAATAATTGAAGCGTATCTAAATTAACACCTTCGTATTCTTTACGGTTGATGTTTGTGAAACCAAACTTAGGCACACGTCTTTGAAGTGGCATTTGCCCTCCCTCAAAACCAATCTTTTTAGAATAACCAGAACGAGATTTTGCTCCTTTGTGACCTCTTGCAGAAGTACCACCTTTTCCAGAACCCTCTCCTCTACCTAATCTTTTATTTTGATTGTGTGTTGACCCTTCAGCTGGTTGTAAGTTACTTAAATTCATAACAGTATTTGTTATTTAGTTTCTTCGACAGAAACTAAGTGTTTAACTTTGTTTATCATCCCAAGGATAGCAGGGTTTGAATCATGCTCTACAACTTGTCCCATTTTACGTAGACCCAAAGCTTCCAAACCTCTCTTTTGAGAAAGAGGGCAGTTGATTTTGCTTCTTACTTGTTTTACTAATAATTTAGCCATAATTTCCTTGAATTAACCTTTAAAAACTTTTTCTAAAGAAACACCTCTTTGTTTTGCAACAGTATAAGCGCTTCTCATTTGTAATAAAGCATCAAAAGTTGCTTTAACCACGTTATGAGGATTTGATGATCCTTGAGATTTAGATAATACATCGTGAATACCTACTGATTCAAGAACTGAACGAACAGCTCCACCAGCAATAACTCCTGTACCATGAGAAGCAGGAATTAAAAATACACGTGCACCACCAAATTTACCTTTTTGTTCGTGAGGAACTGATTGTCCGTTCAAAGGAATTTTTACTAAATTTTTCTTAGCATCTTCTACTGCTTTCGCAATTGCTTCAGAAACGTCTTTAGATTTTCCTAATCCGTGACCAACTACTCCGTTTTCATCACCTACAACTACAATAGCAGAAAAACCGAAAGCTCTACCACCTTTTGTAACTTTAGTAACACGATTAACACTTACCAGACGATCTTTAAGTTCAAGACCACTTGGTTTTACCAATTCTACATTTTTGTATTTAGACATAATATATTAGAATTTAAGTCCAGCCGCTCTTGCGCCTTCTGCTAATGATTTAATACGACCGTGATATAAATATCCACCTCTATCAAAAGTGATGGTATCAATCCCGGCTTTTAACGCTTTCTCTGCAACTAATTTTCCAACAGCAGCAGCGATTTCAACGTTAGTACCTTTTCCTATTTCTTTTTCTCTTGAAGATGCAGCCAATATAGTAACTCCATTTACATCATCAATAAGTTGAGCATAAATTTCTTTGTTACTTCTAAATACAGATAGTCTTGGGTTAGTAGCAGTACCACTAATCGATTTTCTAATTCTGAATCTAATTCTCTGTCTTCTATCAGATTTTGTTAATGACATAATCTTATTTTTTAAGCTGATTTACCTGCTTTTCTTCTTAATACTTCACCCACAAATTTAACACCTTTTCCTTTGTACGGCTCAGGCTTACGGAAACCTCTGATTTTCGCAGCAACCTGACCTAAAAGTTGTTTATCAAATGATGTTAATTTTACGATAGGGTTTTTTCCTTTTTCAGATATTGTTTCTAAAGCTACTTCCGGAGCAATTTCTAAAACAATATTGTGAGAATACCCAAGAGCTAAATCTAATTTCTGACCTTGGTTTGAAGCTCTGTAACCTACTCCAACTAATTCAAGTTCTTTTGTAAAACCTTCAGATACACCAATTATCATATTATTGATTAATGATCTGTATAATCCGTGTTTTGCTCTTTGGTCTTTATGATCAGACGATCTCTCTAATAGAACCTGATCGCCTTCAACTTTTACAGTAATGTCCGAAAACTCCTGAGTTAGTTGACCTTTTTTTCCTTTTACTGTAATGATACCGTCTTTAACTTCTACAGTTACACCGGCAGGGACTACAACTGGGCTTTTACCTATTCTTGACATCTTATTTAGTCTTTAAAATTAGTATACGTAACAAATTACTTCACCACCTACATTTAATTGCTTAGCTTGTTTTCCGGTCATCAAACCTTTTGATGTAGAAACAATAGCAATTCCTAATCCATTAAGGATTCTTGGTAATTTGGCAGCACCTGCATATTTACGTAAACCAGGTTTACTAATTCTTTGGATATCTTTAATTACTGGCTCTTTAGTATCTTTATCATACTTCAAAGCGATTTTGATTGAACCCTGAACAGTGTTGTCCTCAAATTTGTAACTCAAGATATAACCTTGATCAAATAAGATCTTAGTTATTTCTTTTTTTAGATTAGAAGCTGGAATTTCAACAACTTTGTGGTTTGCAGCCACAGCGTTACGAACTCTAGTCAAATAATCTGCAATAGGATCTGTATACATATGTATTTGATTGCGACTATGGTTTTCGGGAGGCACTCGCCTCCCGAACCTTTAATCAATTAAAATTATTTTTTGGTTTGCAAAAGTAGTAACTTATTGCGAGATTACCAAGATGCCTTTTTAACTCCGGGAATTAATCCATTATTAGCCATCTCACGGAAAGTTACACGTGAAATACCAAATTGACGGATATAACCTCTTGGTCTACCTGTTAATTTACAACGATTGTGTAAACGAACTGGTGAAGCATTTTTAGGTAATTTTTGTAGACCTTCAAAATCTCCAGCTTCTTTCAAAGCTTTTCTTTTCTCAGCATACTTAGCTACCGTTTTCTCTCTTTTCACCTCACGGGCTTTCATTGATTCTTTAGCCATGTCTTAATTCTTTTTAAAAGGTAATCCTAATTCAGCCAATAATGACTTTGCTTCCTTGTCTGTTTTTGCAGTAGTAACAAATGTAATATCCATTCCTGAAATTTTGTTTACTTTGTCAATATCAATTTCAGGGAAAATGATTTGCTCCAAAACTCCAAGGTTGTAATTACCTCTTCCGTCGAAACCAGTAGCTTTGATACCACTAAAATCTCTAACACGTGGCAAAGCAGAAGTAACAAGTCTATCTAAAAACTCATACATTCTTTCACCACGCAAAGTAACTTTTGCTCCAATAGGCATCCCTTTTCTCAATTTGAATGACGCAACGTCTTTCTTTGAAATTGTAGATACTGCTTTTTGTCCAGTGATCTTTGTTAACTCATCAACTGCATAGTCAATAAGTTTTTTATCAGATACAGCTGCACCAACTCCACGGCTCAAAACGATTTTTTCCAATTTTGGAACTTGCATTACGTTTGTATATCCGAATTCCTCTTTAAGAGCAGAGATTACTCTACTCTTATATTCTTCTTTTAGTCTAGGTGTATATGCCATTACTATAGTACTTGATTAGATTTTTTTGAAAATCTTACTTTCTTATCTCCTTCTACTCTAATACCAACTCTAGTTGTTTCCTTAGTTTTAGGATCAATTAGTGAAATGTTAGATATTTGTATAGAAGCTTCTTTCTTAACGATACCACCTTGAGGGTTTTTAGCACTTGGTTTTGTATGTTTCGAAACCATGTTTACACCTTCAACTATCGCTTTATTTTTCTCACGGTAAACACGTAAAACTTTACCTTCAGCACCTTTATGGTCTCCAGCAATAACTCTTACGATATCTCCTGATTTTATTTTTAGCTTTATCATCTTAAAACGAATTAAAGCACTTCTGGTGCTAATGATACAATTTTCATGAATTGTTTTTCACGAAGTTCTCTTGCTACCGGACCAAAAACACGTGTTCCTCTCATTTCCCCTGCAGCGTTCAAAAGAACACATGCATTATCATCGAAACGGATATAAGAACCATCAGCTCTTCTCACTTCTTTTTTGGTACGTACAACAACTGCAGTTGAAACAGCTCCTTTTTTAACGTTACCGTTAGGAGTTGCATCTTTAATAGATACTACAATCTTGTCACCAACAGAGGCATACCTTCTTTTGGTACCTCCTAAAACACGGATGGTTAAAACTTCTTTTGCTCCCGTGTTATCTGCTACTTTTAGTCTTGATTCCTGTTGTACCATAATTATTTAGCTCTTTCTAAGATTTCAACTAATCTCCAACATTTTGTTTTACTTAAAGGACGCGTTTCGCTAATTCTTACAGTATCTCCAATGTTACAGTCGTTTGTTTCGTCGTGTGCAACGTATTTCTTTGTTTTCAACACGAACTTACCGTATAATGGGTGTTTTACTTTTCTTACTTCAGCAATAACAATAGATTTATCCATTTTATTTGAAGTAACAACACCTATTCTTTCTTTTCTTAAATTTCTTTTTTCTTCCATCTTTCAGCAGAATACAATTATTGTAACTCTCTTTTAGTTAGCTCTGTAGCCAATCTTGCAACTGTTCTTCTTACACTTCTAATTTGAAGTGGGTTCTCAATTGGAGAAATAGCGTGGGCCATTTTTAGGTCAGCATATATCTTCTTAGTTTGACTAAGTTTTTCTTGCAACTCCGCTGCAGAAAGATCTTTTATTTCTGATTGTTTCATAATATAATATAAATTATGCTTCGAAATCTCTAGCAACGACGAACTTAGTTTTTACTGGAAGCTTTTGAGCTGCAAGACGTAAAGCCTCTTTTGCAACTGATAAAGGAACTCCTCCAACTTCAAACATAATTCTTCCGGGTTTAACAACGGCAGCCCAATATTCAACGGCACCTTTACCTTTACCCATACGTACCTCAAGAGGCTTCTTAGTAATTGGTTTGTCTGGAAATATTTTGATCCATAATTGTCCTTCTCTCTTCATGAAACGAGTTGCAGCAATACGCGCAGCTTCGATTTGACGAGACGTTAAGAACATTCCATCTTCATGTACAGATTTAATACCAAACATTCCATTAGAAAGTTCATGCCCTCTTTGAGAGTTACCTTTCATTTTACCTTTCTGTACCTTACGGTATTTTGTTCTTTTAGGCTGTAACATTTTTCTTTAGTTTAAAAATTTACTTTCTTTTACGAGCGTCTGGTTTACCACCTTTATTAAAAGGTTTTCTGTCTCCTCTCGGAGAATCTCCACCTTTACCACCACCAGTTCCAGATTGTTTTTTATCCATTCCTGCAAGTGGAGAAAGATCTCTCTTTCCATAAACTTCACCTTTCATGATCCATACTTTGATACCCATTCTACCATAAGTAGTATGAGCTTCAGCCAAAGCATAATCAATGTCAGCTCTGAAAGTTGATAGAGGAATTCTACCTTCTTTGAAACCTTCCGAACGTGCCATCTCAGCACCATTCAAACGACCAGAAATCAAAACTTTGATACCCTCAGCGTTCATACGCATAGAAGCAGCAATAGCCATTTTGATTGCACGTCTGTAAGAGATACGGCTTTCGATTTGACGAGCGATGCTTGTCGCCACAAGATAAGCATCTAATTCAGGTCTTTTAATTTCAAAAATGTTGATTTGAACCTCTTTGTCAGTAACTTTCTTAAGTTCTTCTTTCAACTTGTCTACCTCTTGTCCGCCTTTTCCGATAATGATACCAGGTCTGGCAGTAGTGATAGTAACGGTTACAAGTTTCAAAGTTCTCTCGATGATTACTTTTGATACACTAGCTTTTGATAAACGAGCGTGGATATACTTTCTGATTTTGTGATCTTCGGCAAGTTTGTCACCGTAATCATTTCCACCATACCAGTTTGAGTCCCACCCTCTGATGATACCAAGTCTATTTCCAATTGGATTTGTCTTTTGTCCCATGCTGCTTAAGAATTGCTTTGTGTGTTATTGATAGCTCCAAGCACGATTGTTACGTGATTAGAACGTTTTCTTATTCTGTGTGCACGACCTTGTGGAGCTGGACGAAGTCTTTTCAACATCATTCCACCATCTACTCTGATCTCTTTAACAAATAATCCAGCTTCTTCTAAATTACCTTCACTATTTTTTTGCTCCCAGTTGTTGATTGCAGATAATAATAGTTTCTCTAATTTTCTTGAAGCCTCTTTAGAACTGAATCTTAAGATGTTAAGTGCTCTTTCTACCTTCTGACCTCTTACCAAGTCCGCTACTAAGCGCATTTTTCTAGGTGAAGTAGGGCAGTTATTCAATTTTGCGAAAGCAATAGACTTATTAGCCTCTTTTCTCGCATCTGCTGTTTCTCTTTTACGAACTCCCATTGCTTCTTATTTTTTACCTTTATTTTTTGCTCCAGCATGACCTCTAAAAGATCTAGTTGGTGAAAATTCTCCTAATTTGTGACCTACCATGTTTTCTGTTACGTAAACTGGTACAAATTGACGACCGTTATGAACTGCGATTGTTTGTCCAACAAAGTCTGGAGTAATCATAGAAGCTCTAGACCAAGTCTTTACTACTCCTTTGTTTCCGTTTTCAATGTTTTCCTGAACTTTCTTGTCTAACTTATAATGAACGAAAGGTCCTTTTTTTAATGAACGTGCCATATCTTATTATTTCTTTCTACGTTCTACGATATACTTGTTACTCGGGTTTTTCTTAGAACGAGTTCTATAACCTTTTGCTGGTATTCCATTTCTTGAACGTGGATGTCCACCAGAAGAACGTCCTTCTCCACCACCCATCGGGTGATCAACAGGGTTCATTGCAACAGGTCTTGTTCTAGGTCTTCTTCCTAACCATCTTGTTCTACCAGCTTTTCCTGATACAACTAATTGGTGGTCTGAATTAGAAACAGCTCCAATTGTAGCCGAACAAGTTAACAAGATCAATCTTGTTTCACCAGATGGCATTTTAATTGTAGCATATTTTCCATCTCTTGCCATTAACTGAGCAAATGTACCAGCTGAACGAGCGATTACCGCTCCCTGACCTGGACGTAACTCAATACAAGAGATTACAGTTCCTAAAGGAATTCTGCTTAAAGGTAATGTGTTACCAATTTCAGGTTGAGATTCCGGACCAGAAACTAATTTCTGACCTACTTTCAATCCGTTTTGAGCGATAACATAAGTTTTCTCACCATCAGCATAAGCTAATAAAGCGATAAATGCAGTACGATTTGGATCATATTCGATTGATTTCACTGTAGCCGGAATTCCGTCTTTAGTTCTTTTGAAATCAATAATACGATATCTCTGCTTGTGACCACCACCCGTATAACGCATGGTCATCTTTCCTTGACTATTTCTACCTCCAGAGTTTTTTATCGGCGCTATCAAAGAGCGTTCCGGCTTATCAGTTGTAATGGCGTCATAACCATTCACAACTCTAAATCGCTGACCTGGGGTAATAGGTTTTAATTTTCTTACTGACATTTTTCTATCTTAGATATTGTTGTAAAAATCAATTGTTTCTCCTTCTTGTACTTGAACAATTGCTTTCTTAATTGCATTTGTCTTTCCACTGATTAAACCACTTTTAGTGTATTTTGTAGTTCTGTCCGGTCTTACGTTCATCGTATTAACTGAAACGATAGTTACTCCATAAGCAGCTTCAATAGCTTTCTTAATTTGAACTTTGTTTGCTTTTTTGTCAACAACGAATCCGAAGCGGTTTAAAACTTCACTTTCTTTGGTTACTTTTTCTGTTACTATAGGTCTAATTATGATACTCATACTCCTATTATTTGCTTAAATTTTCTTCGATTAACTCCAAAGAACCTTCTAAAAGCACTAAATTATTAGTGTTTAAAATAGCGTAAGTGCTTAATTCTGAGCTAGTTACGACATTAGAAGCCTTTAAATTGCGTGACGACAAATATACATTTTTATTTGACTCTCCCAACACAAATAGAGATTTTTTATTTTCTAACCCTAAAGCTTTCAAAACGTTAATGAAATTTTTAGTGTTTGGAGCTTCAAATCCAAAGTCTTCAAGAACGATGATATTCGACTCTTTTGCTTTGATTGAGAAAGCTGATTTTCTTGCCAATCTTTTCAAGCCTTTATTCAATTTAAATGAATAACTTCTTGGTCTTGGTCCGAAAATTGTTCCACCACCTTTAAACAATGGATTTTTGATACTTCCCGCACGAGCTGTACCTGTTCCTTTTTGTTTTTTAATCTTACGTGTACTTCCTGTCACTTCAGCTCTTTCTTTTGCTTTGTGAGTTCCTTGTCTTTGATTAGCAAGATATTGCTTAACATCAAGGTATACAGCGTGATTATTTGGTTCAATTGCGAATACTGAATCAGAAAGTTGAACTTTTCTTCCAGTATCTTTTCCGTTGAAATCTAATACTTTTACTTCCATTACTTCTGAATGATTACATAAGAGTTTTTATGTCCAGGAACACATCCTTTAATAACAAGCAGATTCTTTTCAGCAACTACTTTTAAAACTCTAAGGTTTTGAACTTTTACATTGTCTCCTCCCATTCTTCCAGCCATACGCATTCCTTTGAATACTCTGGATGGATAAGAAGAAGCTCCCACAGAACCTGGCGCTCTTAAACGGTTGTGTTGACCGTGAGTTGCTTGTCCAACACCACCAAATCCGTGACGTTTAACAACCCCCTGAAAACCTTTACCTTTAGATACACCCTGTACATCTACAAATTCTCCTTCAGCAAAAATAGAAACATCAATAAGATCTCCTAATTTTTGTTCAGTTGCAAAATCTTGAAATTCAACGACTTTTTTCTTAGCAACAGTTCCAGCTTTTTTAAAGTGACCTAAAGCCGCTTTAGTGGAATGTTTCTCGTTTTTGTCATCGAAACCAAGTTGCAACGCTTCGTACCCGTCAACACCTTTGGTTCTGACTTGGGTAACAACACACGGCCCAGCCTCGATTACTGTACAAGGAATGTTTTTCCCGTTTTCGTCGAAAATACTAGTCATGCCGATTTTTTTACCAATTAACCCAGACATAAATATTAATTATTAATTACTAAAATTCCCTTCAATTTGAAAATAACAGAAATTTCCAAACAGGGAGTGCAAAAGTATACATTAAAATCGAATATACCAAACAGTTACAAAAATTAAATCGCTCATAATCAAAATCCAACGATCAAACCTGCTGGCACTAATATTTTATTTATCAGAAAAATTAAATTTTACTTTTTAACTTATAGTGTCATTACCCTTAACAATTACTTAATCAATCAAAGAAAAAACATCGGGAACACTCTAAACAAAAGACATTTCAGTCAAAACACAATAATCACATAAAAAACAAACCACTTTAAAATTCCTAAGCAAAACTTAAAGCAACAAAAAAAAGCAAGACATGAATGTGTCTCGCTTTTATGCATAAATATAATTAAAAAAATTATACTTTTATTTCTACTTCAACTCCACTTGGCAATTCAAGTTTCATTAAAGCATCAATAGTTTTAGATGAAGATGAATAAATATCAATCAATCTCTTGTATGACATTACTTCAAATTGCTCTCTCGCTTTTTTGTTAACGTGCGGAGAACGTAGTACAGTGAAAAGTTTTTTGTGAGTTGGCAACGGAATTGGACCTGTTACAACTGCTCCAGTAGTTTTTACTGTCTTTACGATTTTTTCAGCAGACTTATCTACCAACATGTGATCGTAAGATTTTAGTTTTATTCTGATTTTTTGACTCATTTTCTTAAGAATTACGCGTTACCTTTTGCTTTTTTAATTACAGCTTCTGAAATATTAGAAGGTGTTTCTGCATAATGTGAAAACTCCATTGTTGAAGTAGCTCTACCAGAAGATAATGTTCTTAATGTTGTTACATATCCAAACATTTCTGATAAAGGCACATCAGCTTTAATAGTTTTAGCACCATTTCTGTCACCCATGTCATTAACCTGACCTCTACGACGGTTAATATCACCTACGATATCTCCCATGTTTTCTTCTGGCGTAATAACTTCCATTTTCATGATTGGCTCAAGAATAATTGCTCCAGCAGCCTTAGCTACTTCTCTATAACCCATTCTAGCAGCTAACTCAAAAGAAAGCGCATCAGAATCGACAGGGTGGAAAGATCCGTCTGTCAAAGTTACTTTCAAACTATCCACTTGATAACCAGCCAAAGGACCAGTTTTCATAGCTTCACGGAAACCTTTTTCTACAGATGGAATATATTCTTTAGGAACGTTACCACCTTTTACTGCATTAACAAATTGCAATCCTACAGGAACTTTACCATCAACTTCGTCAGCTGGCTCAAGCGTAAATACGATATCACCGAATTTACCACGACCCCCTGATTGTTTTTTGTAAGTCTCTCTATGCGTTGCAGTTCTTGTAAACGCTTCTTTATATTCAACTTGAGGTTCACCTTGGTTTACTTCAACTTTAAATTCACGTTTCATACGATCCACAAGGATATCTAAGTGAAGCTCACCCATACCTGAGATAATAGTTTGCCCTGAAGCCTCATCTGTTCTAACAGTAAATGTTGGATCTTCTTCAGCTAATTTAGCTAAAGCCATACCCATTTTATCAACGTCAGCTTTAGTTTTAGGCTCAATTGCAATACCAATTACCGGCGCAGGGAATTTCATAGACTCAAGAATGATTGGGTGTTTTTCATCACACAATGTATCTCCAGTTTTGATATCTTTAAATCCAACCGCAGCTCCAATATCTCCAGCTTCGATATACTCGATTGGATTTTGTTTGTTAGCGTGCATTTGGTAGATACGAGAAATTCTTTCTTTATTTCCTGAACGAGTGTTCAAAACATAAGAACCAGCATCTAAACGTCCAGAGTAAGCACGGAAGAAAGCTAAACGACCAACGAATGGATCAGTAGCAATTTTAAATGCTAAAGCTGCGAACGGCTCTTTTACATCTGGCTTACGTAAGATTTTAGTTTGATCTTCTTCTAATAATTCAGCATCATCAGGATGAATTCCTTCGATACCTTCCTTATCCATTGGAGAAGGCAAATATTTACAAACCGCATCTAACATGAATTGAACTCCTTTATTTTTGAAAGAAGAACCAGCAATCATCGGAATGATAGCCATATCCATAGTTGCAGCTCTTAAAGCTTTGTTGATTTCTTCCTCTGTAATAGAGCTTTCATCTTCCATGAATTTCTCCAAAAGGTTTTCATCATAATCAGCTACTGCTTCAATAAGAATAGATCTGTATTCTTTAACTTCAGCTAACATATCCTCAGGAATAGGCACAATATCAAAAGTCGCCCCTTGAGTAGCATCATGCCAGATGATAGCTTGATTTTTTACTAAATCTACAACACCTTTAAAATCATTCTCCTCACCAATTGGCAAAGTGATTGCAACGGCGTTTGATTTTAACATATCACGAACTTGTTGACAAACTGCCAAAAAGTTAGAACCTTGACGGTCCATTTTGTTTACGAATCCCATACGTGGAACTCTATATTGATCAGCTAGTCTCCAGTTAGTTTCTGACTGAGGCTCAACACCATCAACAGCACTAAACAAGAAAACCAAACCATCAAGCACACGTAAAGAACGATTTACCTCTACAGTAAAATCAACGTGACCCGGGGTATCAATAATATTAAAGTGATATGGTAATGATTCAGGTAAAATTTTACCTTGCTCAGTTGGAAAATTCCATTCACAAGTTGTAGCAGCCGAAGTAATTGTAATACCTCTTTCCTGCTCTTGAGCCATCCAGTCCATTGTTGCAGCACCATCATGCACTTCACCAATTTTATGTGACTTTCCAGTATAAAAAAGAATACGCTCAGTTGTTGTTGTTTTACCAGCATCAATATGAGCAGCAATTCCGATATTTCTTGTATATTTTAAATCTCTAGCCATTTCTTACGAATTAAAATCTAAAGTGAGAGAAAGCTTTATTAGCTTCTGCCATCTTGTGAGTATCCATTCTTTTCTTAACCGCAGCACCTTCTTCTTTAGCCGCAGCTAAACATTCTGATGCTAAACGTTGTGCCATAGATTTTTCATTTCTTCTTCTGGAATAAAGTATCAACCACTTCATTGCCATAGAAATCTTTCTGTCTGGTCTAATTTGCATTGGAATTTGAAATGTAGCTCCACCTACTCTACGACTACGCACTTCTACGTGAGGCATAACGTTTGTTAAAGCATCTTTCCAAATTTCTAATGAAGATTTTTCTGAATCTTGCTTTTTAGATTCAATGATGTCAATTGCATCATAAAATACTTTGAAAGCTGTAGATTTCTTACCATCCCACATTAAGTTGTTCACAAAACGCGTTACCAATTGATCATTAAACCTTGGATCTGGTAAAAGTGGTCTTTTCTTTGCCGCTCTTTTTCTCATGTCTTTTTCTTAAAAGTTTTTAAATTACTTTTTTGCTTCTTTTGGGCGTTTAGCACCGTACTTAGATCTTCTTTGCGTTCTTCCTGCAACTCCTGACGTGTCAAGCGCTCCACGAACGATATGATATCTAACACCTGGTAAATCTTTTACCCTTCCGCCTCTAACTAATACTATCGAGTGCTCTTGTAAATTGTGTCCTTCTCCAGGGATGTAAGCATTCACTTCATTACCATTTGTCAAACGTACACGCGCAACTTTACGCATTGCAGAGTTTGGTTTTTTTGGTGTAGTAGTGTAAACACGCGTACAAACCCCTCTTCTTTGAGGACAAGAATCTAAAGCAACCGATTTACTCTTCTTAGTTATCTGAGTTCTTCCTGTTCTTACTAATTGTTGAATTGTTGGCATAATTAATACTAAAAATTTATTATGTATATTAAATTCCCGCTTTTTACGGGGTTGCAAATGTATAAAATATTTTTCACTATACAAACGTTAATTCATTAATTTTCAATAACATTATTTAAACTTATGATTTTCCAAACAAACATCAGATATTTGCAATATATTAATAAATGCAATATTTAAAATTGAAACTATCTTTTTACATATTTATTTTTTTTGTTAGCCTGGTCTGTCGTGCACAAAATTTTGAATTAAAAATTATTGGCATTAATACAAAAGAAAACCAAACAATAGATTCCCTAAACTACACAACAAAACACCCCAACATAAAATCCCTGATTGAAGAAAGCAACAACATCATAAGAAAACTCCAAAAAAGAGGCTTTTTAGAAACCAAATTACTGGAAAACACCAAAGTAAACGACTCCTCTTATAGCTATAAACTTTCACTTGGAAACAGAATAAAGTATACCTATATATATATAGGTAGAAATAATCCTTTTTTTGATTCATCTGAAACAAAAAATGACACCATAATTATTCCATATGAAGAAACTGAAAACTATATAAATCAAAAGATTTCAGAAGCCGAAAAACAAGGATTTGCCTTAACAAAAATAAAACTCGAAAATATTCAGAGAAAGAATATGATAATTTATGCGGATTTAAATTTTAATTCTGAAAAAAAACGCAAAGTAAATTCCATTATCGTAAATTATACAAACAGCAATCATACAGATTATTTCCCTAAAGGACACCTAAAACAACTTAATAAAAAATACATTAATAAAACTTTTAACCAAGAGACAATTCAGGAACTTTATAGCGATATAAATAATTTTGAATTTGTAAATCAAACAAAGTATCCTGAAATATTATTCACAAGTGATTCAACAAAAATTTACACTTATCTGGAAAAGAGGAAAGCAAATACCTTTGACGGATACATAGGATTTTCTAATGACGAAAATAAAAAATTAAACCTAAATGGTTATCTTGATATAACCTTGCAAAATACACTTCATGCAGGAGAACGATTTTCCTTGTATTGGAAAAGTGATGGAAATCAACAAAAAAACTTTAATACAAAATTAGAAATCCCATATATATTTAAGTCTTCTCTTGGAATTAAGGCCCAACTTAACATCTTCAAACAAGACAGTACTTTTCAAAATACAAAAACAGCAATTGATTTAGGCTACTACATAAATTACAACACAAAACTATATCTTGGATATCAATCAACAGAATCAAGTGACATTCAAAACACAAACAATACGAGTATCAGTGATTTTAAAAATTCGTTCATAACATCGAATTTTGACTACACAAAAACCGATCCTGTTAATTTTTTGTTACCAAGAAAAGCCAATATTAACTTTATATTGGGGTTTGGAAAAAGAAACACAAACAATCAGCCCGAAACAGCTTCCTCAAGTAAACAATTTTACACAAACTTAAACTTCTCATACAATTTTGAATTAAACGAAAAGAATTTCATTAACATAAATTCACAAAATTATTTCCTAAAAAGCAAAAATTACATTGTTAATGAATTATTTCGTTTTGGAGGAATATATTCCATTAGAGGCTTTTTAGAAAATAGTCTGCAAGCAAATCTATTTTCATCAATTCTTACAGAGTACAGATACGTTGTGTCAAAAAATTTATATATAAATTCCATTCTTGATTATGGGATATATCAAGACTTAACAAAAACTACAAACAAGGATAAAATTGAGAAATTAACAGGAATTGGAGCTGGTGTTTCATTACAAACATCAAATGGAATTTTAAGGATTAACCTTACAAATAACCTGTCTAATGATCAAAATTTAAAATTATATAACAGTATCATAAACATATGTTATAATGTTAAATTTTAATGTTTACTGAAAAAAGATTTTTATTTATTAGGATAGTTAACAAATTATTAAGAGTTTTGCGATACTAATTCAAAATATTTAAAAATGAAACTAAAGTTCAATGGATTCCTAGTACTTTTGTTAGTACTAGTAGCGCAACTTACTTTTGCGCAAGAAAGAGCTGTTTCAGGTATAGTTACCGACAATGCAGGAATGCCTTTGCCTGGCGTGAGCGTATTACTGAAGGGAACAAAAACCGGAACGCAAACAGATTTTGATGGTAAATATACTATCAAAGCATCATCAAGCCAAGTTTTGGCATTCAGCTACATTGGAATGAAAACCCAGGAAGTGGTAGCAAGTTCATCTGTCGTTAATGTAAAATTAGCCGGAGATGCACAAGAACTTGAAGGGGTAGTAGTAACAGCTTTAGGCGTTAGTAGAGAAAAGAAATCTTTAGGTTATTCATCACAAAAACTAGAAGCTGCTGCAATCAACACTACACCGACAACAAATTTCCTGAATAATTTATCTGGAAAAGTTGCTGGTCTTGAAGTAAGAAGCAATTCAAATTTTGGTGGATCTACAAACATTGTTTTAAGAGGAACAAAAAGTATCACAGGAAATAACCAAGCTTTAATTGTTGTTGACGGTGTACCCTTAACCAATGCAAATTTAAATAATTCAGATACTCAAACTGGACGAGATGGGTTTGACTTTGGTAACTCTGCGTCAGATATTGATCCTAACAACGTAGAATCAGTAAACGTTCTTAAAGGTGCTGCCGCAACAGCTTTATATGGTAGTTCTGCAGCAAATGGAGCAATTATGATTACTACTAAGAAAGGAAAGAAAAATTCTGGATTAGGCGTTTCTTTTAGTTCAACTGCCTCAGTTGGAACGATAGACAAATCTACTTTCGTTCACTACCAAAAACAATATGGTGGTGGTGGTTATGATGGTCATGACAACTTCACATATACAGATGTTGATGGTGATGGTACTGATGACAGAGTTGTACCAACCGGATATGATATTTCTTATGGTAATGCTTTTGACGGCCTACCAGCTTACCAATGGAATGCTTTTGCTCCAGGAAATGCAAATTTTGGAAAGGCAACTCCATGGGTTGCTGCACAAAACGACCCTACCACTTTCTTTGAAAAAGCATTCAACACTGTAAACAACTTGAACTTAAATGGAGGAGATGCAACAAGTACTTTTAACTTAAGCATAACCAACAACTCAGACAAAGGTGTTTTACCAAACAGCAGTCTTAAAAGAAACATACTTAGTGGTAATTTCTCTAAAGATTTTAGCGACAAATTGACTGCAAGAGCTTTCTTTACATTTACCGATCAAAATACTGTCGGTAGAAACAGCTTAGGTTATGGAGATAACTTTATAGGAGGATTTAGACAATGGTGGCAAACTAACGTTGATATAAAAGAGTTAAGACAAGAATATTTCAGAAACCATCAAAATATTACCTGGAATATGAACGATCCACTATCAGGAAATCTTACTCCTGCGTATTGGAATAATCCATATTGGGACAGATACGAAAACTACGAAAGTGATGTTAGACGCAGAATCTTAACAGGTGTTAACTTAAGTTATGATGTTACAGATAATTTCAATTTATTAGGCAGAGTAACAATTGACAACTCTAATGACAGACAAGAACTTAGAAAAGCAATAGGAAGTCATGCTGAAGAATTTGGAATAAGTCAAATTAGCGAATCTTCAGGATATGCATTATACACCAGAGCATTTCTTCAACAAACCTACGATTTCATAGCTACTTATGATTTTAAATTAAGTCCTACTATTAGTGGTAAAGTATTAGGAGGAGCAACATTTATTAAATCACATATTGATTCATTTGACGGTTCCACTACAGGTGGTCTTGTTAAACCGGGACTTTATACATTAGCTAATTCAAATACATTTGTTGCACCCGTAGAAAGTGAAATAAATTCTGAAAAATCCGGGCTATATGCACAAGCATCATTTGATTACAACAAAACTGTATACCTGGAAGGATCATATCGTCGTGATGAATCAACAAGCTTATATGTCGATAACAACACCTATGATTATTACTCTATAGGATCAAGTTTTGTTTTTTCAGAAGTATTAAAAGCAGATTGGCTGTCTTTAGGAAAATTAAGACTTAATTATGCTGAGGTTGGAAATGATCCGGCTGCAGGTATGTTAGGCGCAAGAATCAATAATGGCTTACTAAATGGAAATCCATTATTTCAAAACAGTGCTACATTTGTAGATTTCAGAAACTTAAAACCTGAAAGACAAAAAAGCTGGGAAGCTGGTTTAGAAGGTTCAGTTCTGAATAACAGATTAACTTTAGATTTATCTGTTTACAAAACAAACACAATAAACCAAATCTTCAACGTACCTCAATCACCATCAACCGGTTACAGCTTTGCACAGATAAATGCTGGTGAACTTGAAAACAAAGGGATCGAAGTAGTCTTATCTGGATCTCCTATTAAAACTAAAGATTTCCAATGGCAAATTGGTGTAAACTGGTCAAAAAATAAAAACACAGTTGTTTCTTTAAACGAAGGAAGAACAAATCTTCAATTGGCTAGCTGGAACCAAAATGTTACTCTTAATGCGACTGTAGGTGAACAATATGGCGCCATCAGAGGACAAGGAATAGCACGTGACCCTAACGGAAATAAAATCGTAGATGCAGACGGAAATTATGAAACTGTAGATAACCAAATAATTGGTAACATTCAGGCAGATTGGATAGGTGGGGTATCAAACAGAATTACTTATAAAGATCTTTCTTTTAATTTCTTAATTGATGTTAAAAAAGGAGGAAGTGTTTTCTCACTTGATCAGGCATATGGACAAGACACAGGATTAGGTGTTCAAACTGCATACATCAACGACTTAGGCAATCCGGTTAGAAATACTTTAGCTAATGGAGGTGGATACATCAACCCGGGAGTTATGCTAGATACTAATGGCAACTATGTTACAAACACAACCCGTGTAGATGCATCTGACTCTAGTGAAGCAAGCGGAGTAGGTTTTGGAGTTTCCGGAAATCCAAACAGCAATTATGTATATGACGCTTCTTATGTTAAACTTAGGGAAGTAGGCTTTACCTATACTCTTCCTTCAAAATATCTTGAGCAAAGTTTTATCAAAGACATGTCATTCAGTTTAATTGGCAATAACGTTTGGATTATTCACAAAAATTTACCGGACGCTGATCCTGAAGCTGGAACCTCTGCTGGTAACATACAGGGATTCCAATCTGGAGTTATGCCTTCTGTTAAAATGTACTCTTTTAACGTAAAAGTAAAATTCTAAACAATGAAAAAAATAATATATTCAATAGCAATTTTGTCATTATTAATGACAAGTTGCGTAAGCGATGATGTCACTTTTAACGAGAATAAAGATGCCGCTTATGAAGTTCCCGCGGCTACTTTATTTGCAAATTCTCAGAAAGCGTTAACTGATCAACTGACTAGCCCTAGTGTAAATGAAGGTTCTATCTTTAGATATTTCCCACAATACTTAGCTGCAACACAGTATACCACTGAATCAAGATACAGAATAAGCTCCAGAGCAATTGCTGATCGTCACTGGAGAATTTTGTACGCTACTGTACTTGGTGGTTTAGAATCTGCAAAAGAAGTCATTGCCACTGAAGTTGCTCCTACCGGAGTTTCTGCTGCACAATTTCAAAGTGAGCAAAAAAACAAACTTGCTGTTATAGAAATATTTGAAGTTTATACCTATCAAATATTAGTTGACTCATTTGGAGATATACCATATACAGATGCATTACAACCAAAAACAATAGTTTTACCTAAATATGATGATGACGCTTCAATTTATCCAAAATTAATTACACGTTTGGATGCAGCTATAGCAAATCTGGATACCAGCAATGGATCTTTTAGTTCGGGTGATATTGTTTATAGTGGTGATGTTGCAAAATGGAAACTTTTTGCAAATTCATTAAAAATAAAATTAGGGGTTAATCTTATTAATACGAATATTACACTAGCAAAAAGCACAATAGAAAGTGCTTATAACGCTGGAGTAATAACGACTAACGATAATAACGCATCATTTAATTATGCGGTATCTGCTCCAAATTACAATCCTATTTATGAAAATTTAGTAGCATCTAACAGAAATGATTTTGTTCCTGCAGCAACAATAGTTAATGCAATGAATACCCTGAATGATCCAAGAAGAGCTAGATATTTTACTCCTTTAGCTAACGGAAGCTATCTAGGAGGAAAATATGGTTATACAAATATCTATACCAATTTCTCTCATGTAAATCCTATCCTGACTGCTCCTGATTTCCCTTCTCTATTAATGGAAGCAAGTGAAGTGAATTTTTATTTAGCAGAAGCTGCTTCAAAGGGATTTTCAGTTGGAAATACTACTGCATATTATTATAATCAAGCAATTACTGCCTCTTTTGAAAATTGGGGCATTGCAGATCAGGCAGCAGCTTATTTGTTAAATCCAAGTGTAAATTTCGCAACTGCACCAGGATCTACTCCTGAAGAAAAAATTGCCAACCAAGAATGGATTGCATTCTACAATAGAGGTTTTGAAGCATGGACAGCATATCGCAGATTAAATTTCCCTGTTTTGGTTGCTCCAGCGAATGCCTATTCTGAAGCTGAAGGTCAGGTTCCAAAAAGGTTAACTTATCCAATTAACGAACAAACAGTTAACGGTAATAATTGGACAACAGCATCTGCAGCTATTGGCGGTGACAAATTGAAAACTCATGTTTTCTGGGATCCTAATTTGTAATTTATTCCCTAATACACGTATTAAACCACTCTGTTCATTCAGGGTGGTTTTTTTTTATATAAACATTATACCTATATTTGCACCATGGAAAAAGAACATCAGATATTTGGAATCAGAGCCATTATAGAGGCAATTCAGGCAGGAAAAGAAGTAGACAAAGTATTTATACAAAAAGAAATTTCCGGAGAATTAATGAAGGATTTAATGAAGGTGATGAAACGCGCTAACATAAATTTCTCGTATGTTCCCGTAGAAAAGTTAAATCGTCTGACTCCAAATAATCATCAGGGTGCCGTAGCAACCATTTCTCCAATTGGTTTTATTGATTTAGAACATTTAGTTGAATCAACTATCGAATCCGGAGCAAAGCCATTATTCTTAATATTAGATCAAATTTCTGATGCCAGAAATTTTGGCGCCATTATCAGAACTGCTGAATGTACAGGCGTAAACGGAATTATTGTTCAAAAATCCGGTTCTGCTCCTGTAAACGGAGACACTGTTAAAACATCTGCCGGCGCTGTTTTTAACGTTCCTATTTGTAAAGTTGAACATATTAAAGATGCCATATTTTATCTTCAGGGTTCAGGAATCAAAACTGTTGCAGCAACCGAAAAAACAGAACAAAATATTTATGATCTCTCATTAAACGAACCGGTAGCAATTATAATGGGTTCTGAAGATCGTGGAATAAACCCTTCGGTTCTTAAAATCGTAGACGAAAAAGCAAAACTTCCAATGTTTGGAACAATTGGATCTTTAAATGTTTCAGTTGCCTGTGGCGCTTTTTTATATGAAGCAGTTCGTCAGAGAACTTAATACGTATAAATTGATAATGAATAATTTGTCATTTAAAATTTATCTTCAAAGCATTTAATAAAAATACATTTACTGGTTTTCATGACAATACTAAACAGTTTTTGTCATGAAATAAACAGTATATAATCTCCCATTTCCAAATTGGAATTCATAAAATGTTATTTCCAGACAAAAAATAAACTATAGCATTTCATCGTTTTTGTCTGTTTTACGAATAGTATAATTAACCTGAACATCAGAATTAAAATAAGTTGAAAGATTTTCTATTTCTTCTTCTACTTCCGTATTAACAAAATTACCTGCTTCATCGAAGTGCTTCATAAAAGCATCATCTTGCGGATTGAAATCGGGCTTTTGCCAATCATAAACAATTGGTTTAGCATAATCAGGAGTTTTATAAAAAAGAGTTAGTACAAAACCGGTAATAAAACCAGCTAAGTGTCCTTCCCACGAAATTGTACTATCAACTTCCGGAAAAACATACCAAATCATTCCGCCATAAAGTAAAACAACAGAAAATGAAAGTGCTACTAATCGATAATAACCCGTTTGTATTCCTTTAAAAAAGATAAAACTTACTAAAACATAAATCAATCCACTGGCACCGATATGATAATTTTCACGACCGATAACCCAGGTAATTAAACCCGAAAATATAATTCCATAACCTATAACTGCAATAGATTGTTTTGGGTAAAAAAATTGCAAAGCAGCTAATAATACTAAAAGCGGAATAGAGTTATTATACAAATGACCCAGATTTTCATGGATAAAAGGGCTAAAAACAACTCCTTGCAGACCTGAAAAATCACGTGGATATATTCCGTTTTGATAAAAATCAAAATCAAAACGAATTTGAAACCAATACACTATCCAAAGAAAAAGGACAAAAAATACCGGAAGTCCAATAACAGCATTTGAGAATTTAAAATGATCGTCGTCCATAAGTTATAAAAATCGGTTCGACAGATAATCATCAAAAAACTATCCAAATATAATTTACTGATAATTTGTCAGCTAACAAAAAACATTCTTGGATACGAATTTAGCCCTGATGGTAGCGGCATCCTTTTTCCGGCTTTTTTAGCCGGAAAAAGATACAGCGGACAGCAGGAAATAGCTTCTGAAAATTATAAAATTAAAATTGAAAATGGTAATTTTACAAAATGGAAGCACCTTTAGCAGAGCGTATTCGCCCTCAAAAATTAGAAGACTATATTAGTCAAAGTCATTTGGTTGGACCAAATGGCTCTTTGACGCAGCAAATTTCGAAAGGAATTATTCCATCATTAATATTTTGGGGACCTCCTGGAACAGGAAAAACAACCCTGGCACAAATTATTGCTCAGGAATCAAAACGTCCTTTTTATATTCTGAGTGCGATAAATTCAGGTGTAAAAGATATTCGTGACGTAATTGAAAAGGCTAAACAAAGTGGTGGTTTATTTACTGCTAAAAATCCGATTTTGTTTATTGATGAAATTCACCGATTTAGTAAATCACAACAAGATTCTCTTTTGGCAGCAGTCGAAAAAGGTTGGATTACCCTTATTGGTGCTACGACCGAAAATCCAAGTTTTGAAGTTATCCCTGCATTATTATCACGTTGTCAGGTTTATATTTTGAATGCTTTCAGTAAAAATGATTTGGAAAATTTATTACGCCGTGCCATAAAAACTGATAGTGAATTAGCTTCAAAAAAAATAGTCCTAAAAGAAACCGAGGCACTATTAAGACTTTCTGGCGGAGATGGCAGGAAACTATTGAACATATTTGAACTTGTTGTAAATGCTTCTTCAAGCGATCAAATTATTATTACCAATGATCGTGTTTTTGAGTTGGTTCAGCAAAATACTGTTTTGTATGACAAAACCGGAGAACAGCATTACGATATTGTTTCAGCTTTTATCAAATCAATTAGAGGCAGTGATCCTAATGGAGCCGTATACTGGCTGGCCAGGATGATTGAAGGTGGTGAAGATGTAAAATTCATTGCACGCAGAATGCTGATCTTATCAAGTGAAGATATTGGAAATGCAAATCCTACTGCTTTTATTATGGCAAATAATACGTTTCAGGCTGTATCTGCTATTGGTTACCCGGAAAGCAGAATCATACTAAGTCAATGTGCTATTTATCTGGCCACTTCTCCTAAAAGCAATGCTTCGTATATGGCTATTGGAAATGCCCAACAATTAGTAAAACAAATGGGTGATTTACCAGTTCCTATTCATTTACGAAATGCACCAACCAAACTTATGAAAGAATTAGGTTATGGCGACGAATATAAGTATTCTCATGATTATGCCAATAATTTTGCTGAACAGGAATTTTTACCCGAAGCGATAAAAGAAACGGTTCTTTATAATCCGGGGAACAATTCTCGAGAGAACAGCAACCGCGAATTTTTAAAGAACCGTTGGAAAGATAAATATGGTTATTGAAACCAAATTCTATATTTAGAATTTAACTGATACTTTTTCAGATACCAATTTATCATTTTGATAATATTCAAAAAACCACTGATTGTCTTTTGCATTTAAAGATCCCTGAATACCATCTTTTATTGCAATGAAAGAATCCGGTCGAGAAGTTTTAAGCAATTTCATAACCACTTTTGGGGTTTTATCAATTAATTGATATCCGTTTTCTGTTGGTTGCGCATACAGTAAATTTGGATCAGAAATATCAACTACAGGAGTAGAAACTACAGTTGTTGTTACAGGAGTTGTTGTTACAACTGCTGTTGAAATTTTTGACGAAGTAACATTTGTTTTACCATTGTATTTATAATGCAGCTTATTTACGGATAAAAATGCCAAATCTATACATTCTCTGTATGCAGCTTCATATTCTTTCTCTTTACTTTTTCCTACTTCTGAAGTATAAACCACCTTACCGAAGCAGTCTTTAAATTCAACAAAAAGCTTTGTAATTAAAAAACCATTATCCTTTTTTACATCAGCATATAAAAGCTCACATCTATCAAGATATTCAGCCGGAAGTTGTTCATTTTCATAAAAAGCCTGAAAACCTGCTTTTATCAAATTTGATTTCGTCATTGTTGATAATCTATACGGATTTATACCTTTTGCAAAATCAAATTTTATAGGCACAATAACGGCTTTATAATCGTTAACCGACTGTGAAAAACCCAGAGCAGAAATAAAAAGTGTTATCAAAAAAAGTTTAATTTTCATAATTATAAATATTTTTTAAGTTCTAATAAATGATTTATTTGTTTAATATTTTCAGGAGTTTCAATTTTTTTATCATTAAAAAAAATAGCATCCAAGCCAGCATTTAATGCTCCGTTAACATCCGCATCCAAACAATCGCCAATCATTAGGCAATTCTCTTTTGATGCCTGAGCCAAACGGACAGCATAATCAAAGATAATACTATTTGGTTTTTTTACACCTGCCAATTCTGAATTTGTGATAGTACTAAAATATCCTGAAAGTGCTGCATTATTTATTTTTTTGTCCTGTACATTCGCAAAGCCATTCGTAATGATGTGCAATTTATATTTTGGTTTTAGATATTCCAAAACTTCAATTGCCCCGTCAAAAAGATGATTATTATCTGTTAGAAATTCAATATAATCATTTGCAATCTGATTAATATCCTCATCTGAAATAACTATATTCAAAGCATCAAAAGAAAACTTTAGTCTATTATAACGTAATTCCAGATGCGTAATTTTATCGTTTTGATATAATTTCCAGCAGGCCTGGTTTATAGGAATGTATTTTTCAATAAAATCATTACAATTAATTTCAGGAAATTTATCCTTAAAAATTCGATTAAATGCCAATTCAGAATTTTTATCAAAATCCCAAAGTGTATGATCTAAATCGAAAAAAACATCTGTAATATTGGTACTCATAATCTAAAAAATTCCTTTATCTACAAAACTATAATATTTTGTTTCAGTAATAATCAAATGATCTAAAACTTTAACATCTAAGCTTTCTCCTGCCAGTTTCAATTTCTTTGTAATCTGTTTATCAGCCTCACTTGGCGCCAGATTTCCTGAAGGGTGGTTATGACACAAAATCAAGCTTGTAGCCCCGCTTTCAAGTGCTAATTTAAAAACCAAACGTACATCAACAATGGTGCCTGTGATTCCGCCCTTACTCAGTTGTGCTTTAGAAATCACTTTATTAGAATTATTCAGAAAAAGCACCCAAAATTCTTCGTGCGCAAGTTCGCCAATAATAGGCTGCATGATTTCGAAAACTAATTTACTTGAAGTAATTTTTACCAATTCAACAGCATCTTCGGCTCTTCGGCGACGTCCTAATTCCAGAGCTGCAATAATTGCAATAGCTTTCGCCTCCCCTATTCCTTTAAAATTCATCAATTGCGAAATCGACATTTTTCCTAAGGAATTCAGACTATCTGCACCTGCCAAAATACGTTTACTTAAATCAACAGCAGATTCGTTTCTGCTTCCGGAACTAATTAAAATTGCAATTAACTCAGCATCACTCAAAGCACTTTTGCCTTTGAGCATCAATTTCTCACGAGGCCTATCATCATCAGACCAGTTTCTGATAGGAAAATGCATTTGTTCCATTGTCGTAAAATTTTAAATAATAGATTTACTCATACAAACACTATTTAACAAACCTACATAAGGCTCATAATTTTCTATTATTTTAAAACCTGTTTTTTGATACAAATTAATAGCTTCAGTTTGTTTGTATAAAGTTTCTAAAATCAAAACTTCGAAACCTTGATTTTTTGCTTCTGCTTCTAATTCTTTAATAACTAACTGGGCCAAACCTAAACCTCTTGCTTCGGGTAAAACAAACATACGTTTCAGTTCAACGGATTTTTCATTATATTTTTTGAAACAACCGCAGGCAACGGGCTTTTCATCTAAATAAACAATCAAAACATTTGCGTTAAACTCAATTAAATTATTACCCCAGTAATCCTTTTTTAACTCCGGGTAACGATCCCATAAATAAGCATCGAAGGTTCCTATTAAAAATATAAAATCAGGGTTTTCACTAGTTGTTTTTACAACTTTAATCTTTTCATTCATATAAAATATCTTATTTTGCTAAACTACATAAAAAAGAAGAAATTTCAGTCAAATTAAATTTAAAATCCTGTCTTAAATATGTTTAATTTTAAACAAAAAAAGATGAAACATATTTCTATTCTGTTAATCGTAATATTGTTTTGTTCATGCAGTCAAAAAGAAAAAAATAAAACTTTATCATTTACTGTAAAACGAACAACCAATACGTTCGAAGAAAAATTATCTGAGGCTGCAATATCTATAATTGACCCTTCAATAGATTATGATCCTGCCTATTTTTCTATAAAATATCCAAATGGAGATATTCCAGAAAACAAAGGAGTCTGTACAGATGTCATCATCCGATGCTATAGAAAACTAAATATTGATTTACAAAAAGAAGTACATGAAGATATGGCTGCAAATTTTTCTGAATATCCGAATTTAAAAAAATGGGGGATGACCAAAACTGATACTAATATTGATCATAGAAGAGTACCGAATTTAGAGGTTTTCTTTGAAAGAAAAGGAATAAAATTACCTGTTTCTGAGGATGCAAAAGATTATAAAACAGGCGAAATCGTGACCTGGATGATTAATGAGAAATTACCTCATATCGGAATTATCACTAATAAAAAATCAGAAGACGGTAAACGAAATCTTATTGTCCATAACGTTGGCGGCGGACAGGTTTTGGAAGATTGTTTGTTTGAATATAAAATTGTGGGGCATTATAGTTACACAAATTTAAATTAGATAATGTGCCAATCAGATAATTTTTAAAAAAAATGCCAATTACAAAAACTGCAATTGGCATTATCTAATTTTCTAATTGACTAATTAATCAATTCCTTTACTTCATCAAAATTTAAACCTCCATAGTTACCTGAACTCATCAAAAGCAATGCTGAATTATGCAGATTTAAATTGAATAAATACTCTTTGAATTCAGCTGGATTCGTATAAATAATTAAATCTTCTCTATTGAATGAGCTTGCAATTTGTTCATAAGTAACTTCTTCGAGTTGTTTAATTTTTACTGCGTCCGGCGAATAAAATACAACGGCAACATCTGCATATTCGAGAGCACCTTCATACTCTTTTAAAAATTCGGCATTTAAACTGCTGTAGGTATGCAATTCTAAACAAGCCACTAAAGTTCTGTTCGGATATTGTTCTTTTACTGCTTTGGTCGTTGCTGCAACTTTACTTGGCGAATGTGCAAAATCTTTATATGCTACTTTTCCTTTTCCTTCGGCAATTTTTTCTAATCGTTTCGAGGCTCCTTTAAAACTAGCAATTGCTTCATAAAAATCAGCTTCGTCAACACCCATATTTTGGCAAATCCATTTGGCTCCGGCTAAATTATTCAGGTTATGTGCTCCAAAAACTTCAATTGGCATATCGCCTTCCGGTGTTTTTAATAAAGTAACACCATCACTAACTGTATATTCCGGAGTAGAATATGCTAATTTACGAATTGGGTTCGTGGCAGCTTCTGCAACACGTTTTACTTCCGGATCATTTTCGTTATAAACCAAAATACCTCCGTTCGTAATTTTACCAATAAAAATCTCAAACTGCTCTACATAATTATCGTACGTCGGAAAAACATTGATATGATCCCAGGCAATTCCAGAAATCAAAGCAATATTAGGTTGATATAGATGAAATTTAGGTCTTCTGTCTATCGGAGAAGATAAATATTCATCACCTTCAAGAACCACAAAATCATTTTCTTCGGTAAGATGTACCATCGTATCAAATCCTTCTAATTGTGCACCAACCATATAATCAACTTCGATATTATGATAATGCATTACGTGCAAAATCATTGAAGTTATTGTTGTTTTTCCGTGAGAGCCACCAATTACAACCCGGGTTTTATTTTTAGATTGTTCGTATAAAAATTCAGGATACGAATATATTTTCAAACCTAATTCCTGCGCTTTCAGCAATTCCGGATTATCAGCTTTTGCGTGCATTCCTAAAATTACAGCTTCAAGATCTGCAGTAATTTTTTCAGGAAACCAACCCATTTCGGCTGGTAAAATTCCTTTTTTTTCTAATCTTGATTTTGATGGTTCAAAGATCGCATCGTCACTTCCTGTAACCTGATATCCTTTGTTATGTAATGCTAATGCTAAATTGTGCATAGCGCTTCCGCCAATGGCGATGAAATGTGTTTTCATTTAAAATTCCAATTTTTAAGTTCTAAATTCCAATTATTTCCCAGAATTTAGATTATTTGAGATTTGATTATTATGAGTCAAATTTTCTTTTTAATTCCTGTGCTTTTTTAGCGTCTTTTAATTTGTTCAAATATAAATTATATAATTTTTGAAACGTAGTTTTTGATTTACCAATTTCATTCGCTTTTATATAATATTTTTCTGCTGCAGAATATCTTTTAAAATACTCTTCAATTTTACCTCTTGACAAATAACCATCCACAAGAGATAATTGTAATAATTCATTTGAATATAAAATCGCCTTAGATTCGCTGCCACCGAAAATCCCCGGCAAATTCAAATAATATTCGACTAACCCCCAACGGGCCTGAATATGTTTCGGATTAAGTTTGATTGCTTTTTCGAATGATTCTTTCACTTCATCCGCCATACCCAAAGCTTTAAATTTATTTACTTCTGAAGCACGCATTCCTAAAGCACCTCCATATTTAAAGAAATAATTTGCCTCAGTGGGTTTTAATTCTTTAAGTTTTTTATAATATTCTACCGCTTCTTTCCAATTTTTATTATGGGAAGCAATATCTCCTAAATACTCTATTGACTTCACATCTGAAGGTTTGGATTTTAAAACCTCTTCAAAAGCAGTTTGTGCTTCATCAAACTTTTTTGCATGAAATAATTTTTCCCCTTTTTCGAAATTAGATTGTGACCATATTAATAATGGTGTAAACAATAGAACGAATAATAATTGTTTCATATCTCAAAAATAAGGAAATATTAAAGCGAACATTTGATTTTGGAGACAAATTACTAATTTGTACGAAATTTTTTTTAATACCTTCCCAACCTTTTCTTCAAAATCGCTATCTATATTTTCAAAGTATCAATATAAAGATCGATTAGGTGTGAGATGCTGCAACACATTTCTTTTTTGATAGCATTGATAGAGGAACTTATGTTTTAGAATATGATATCAGAGTAAATAACAGCGGTGAATTCTCAAACGGAATTACCACAATTGAAAGTATGTACGCTCCGGAATTCTCAAGTCATACAAAAGGAATTAGGGTAAAAGTTAATTGATACTTTTAATCTAAATAAAACATCCTCTTTTGTCAGGCTGAGCGTAGTCGAAGCCCCTTTAGAATCCTAAAGCCTTCGACTCCGCTCAGGATGACAATCTTTTATATACAGATATAATATAAATCAAAAAACCCGACAATCTTAACTGTCGGGTTTATTTTTATGATAATCAAATTATTTTACAATCGTCATTTCATCAATAATATTTTTTGCTCCGGCATATTTGTCAATAATCCAAAGTACATAACGAATATCCACGTTAATAGTTCTTTGCAATTTTGGATCAAAAATAACATCTCCAGCCATCGCTTCAATATTTCCATCAAAAGCAATTCCGATTAATTCTCCTTTTCCGTTAAGAACTGGTGAACCGGAATTTCCTCCTGTAATGTCATTATCTGTCAGGAAATTTATTGGCATATATCCTGCTTTATCCGCATATTGACCATAATCTTTTGCTTTGTTTAATTCTAATAAACGCGTTGGCAAATCAAATTCCTGATCTCCGGCTTTATACTTTTTCACCATACTTTCCATGGTAGTATAATTGTTTATTTTAGCATCGTTACGTAGGTCTGCAGGCAAAGCACGAACTTTTCCGTAAGTCAATCTTAAAGTCGAGTTTGCATCAGGATATTTTACAGCATTCAATTTTGATTCTCTTAAACCTTCTACCAATAGACGATAAGCAGTAGCAAAACCATCATCAGCTTTTGCCTGATCATCAGTTTTAGAACGGTATTTTGTCAGCAAATCATTAGAGATAATATACAACGGATCAAGTGGAAGCGCAGCCGGTTTTGGATTTGCTATATATTCTAAAATTTTCTCTTTAGATGTAAAGAAACTTGTTTCAGTTGCTTTTGCTATATCAGCAGTAAAATCACCATTATTAGCTGATTTCATTTTAGCAATTTGTGGCGCCAAACCATACTCAGCAGCTTTTGAAGCGTATAAATTCAATTGTGCCGTTAATACGTCTTTTTCTAATGGAGCATAAAATTCGCCGTAAATGTTCTCAACCATCGCATTGATTTTAGGCAACATTTCAGCTTTCTTAGCATCATTTTCCTTAGAATATGCAATTAATGCATTTCCTAAGTTTGCCGGACCTGTTGCATAACCTGAAGTTCTCAAAAGTTGGATTAAGTAATTATCGTGACGCGATTTTAAATTCGTTTCTCTGTAATAATCATTAATAGTTGGAATTACATTTTCGTACTTTTCTTTATTCGCAGGTTTACTTGCCCATTCGTAGAATTTATCTTCTTGTGCAGCTTTTACATCCACTGTTCCTGCTTTGGTTAAAGCATCGATCATACCCTGACGGTTTTTCCAGTAATTGGCAGTTGAAGCATATTTAGAAGCATATTGCAAACGAACAGTTGCATCTTTATCCATATACTTTTTCATTTGGTCCATTCCGGTTTTAGCACCTTCAACCCAGGCAGGGTAAGCAAATTTTATGTTTTGCTCAATTCCGCCAGCCGGCATCCAACGGTTTGTTCTTCCCGGATATCCTAAAATCATGGCAAAATCATTTTCTTTTACCCCTTTTATACTTACAGGCAAATAATGTTTTGGCTGTAAAGGCACATTGTCTTTTGAGTAAGCAGCAGGATTTCCGTCTTTATCAGCATAGACTCTAAACATAGAGAAATCTCCCGTTTGGCGCGGCCATTCCCAGTTGTCAGTATCTCCGCCAAATTTACCAACACTTTCCGGAGGCGTTCCTACTAAACGAACATCTGTATAATCCTGATAAACGAAATAGTAATATTCATTTCCCTGAAAGAAAGGACGAACTGAAACCGTATATTTTCCGCCTTCGTTATTTTCCTTTTCAATCAAAGCAATTTCCTGCTGAATAATTTTGTTTCTTTCTGTCTCCGTCATTTTATCATTTACTTTTGATAAAATTCTTTTAGAAACATCATCCATACGAACAAAGAAACGAACGTATAATGATTTTGGTTTCATCTCCGCACTTCTTTCTTTTGCCCAAAAACCATCTTTCAAATAGTTTTGCTCAGCAGATGAAAGTTCTGCAATTGCATCATATCCACAATGGTGATTTGTTAAAACCAAACCATCTTTAGAAACAATTTCAGCGGTACAACCGCCATTAAATTGTACAACAGCATCTTTTAAGCTATGATGATTAATGCTGTAAATTTCTTCGGTGGTTAATTGCAAGCCCATTTTTTCCATATCTCTATGGTTCAGTCTTTCGATAAACATCAGGAACCACATTCCTTCGTCGGCTCTTACGGGAAATGCCATAAGGCACATCGTAAAAAATAAGATTATTTTTTTCATATAATAATTGAATTAGTCTTGCGAAGATAATTCATTTTCATAATTATGTCACCACCTGACTCTTAAAAACGAAATATACAGCTGATTTTTTAGCTATTTTTTACGAATTCAATATTTATAAAACAAAAAAGGTGTTCTGAAAACAGAACACCTTTTAAAGAAACTTATTATTTTTTAATCGTTTAGCATTTTCCAAAGTTTATCTTTTAAATCTGTCAGACCTTGTTGGGCAACTGATGAAATAAACATATACGGAATATCCTTAAAAGCGACATCTAATTCTAGTTTTAATTCGGCTTTAAGTTCGTCGTCAAGCATATCACATTTTGAGATTACCAACAAACGTTCTTTATCCAGCATTTCAGGATTGTATTTTGTCAATTCGTTTACCAAAATATCATATTCCCCCTTAATATCCGGTGTATCAACAGGAACTAAAAACAGTAAAGTTGAATTACGTTCAATATGACGCAGAAAATAATGTCCAAGTCCTTTTCCTTCAGCAGCTCCTTCAATAATTCCGGGAATATCTGCAATTACAAATGACTGAAAATCTCTGTAAGCAACAATTCCTAAGTTTGGCTTTAATGTCGTAAACGGATAATCTGCAATTTTTGGTTTTGCCGAAGTCAAAACTGATAATAAAGTTGATTTTCCTGCATTCGGAAAACCTACTAAACCAACATCTGCCAAAACTTTAAGTTCCAGAATTACATCCATTTCTACTCCCGGCAAACCTGGTTGTGCGTATCTTGGTGTTTGGTTCGTAGAACTTCTAAAGTGCCAGTTTCCTAAACCTCCTTTTCCTCCTTTTGAAAGGATTCTTTTTTCTCCGTCTTCTGTAATTTCGAACAGGGTTTCTCCCGTTTCTTTATCTTTTACAACAGTTCCTAAAGGTACTTCGATAAATTTATCATCTCCATCAGCACCTGTACTACGATCTCCTCCTCCGTCTCCACCGTGACCCGCTTTAATATGACGCGCAAACTTTAAGTGGAACAATGTCCAAAGTCCTTTGTTACCAACTAAATATACGTGTCCTCCGCGACCACCATCACCTCCGTCCGGGCCTCCTTTTTCAATAAATTTCTCTCTGTGCAAATGTGTAGATCCTTTTCCTCCCTTTCCGGAAGAAACATATATCTTAACATAATCTACAAAATTTCCTTCTGTCATTGTTTTTAGTATTCAGTCGCAGTCTCAGTTTTCAGTGCAAACTGCGACTGAAAACTGAGACTGAAAACTATTTTATTTTTACTCTTTTAGTGTTTTTACCAACACCTTATCAATCTTTACGCCATCCATATCAAGTACTTCAAGCACAAATTTTTGCCAGATTAACTTCTCGCCTTCTTTTGGAATATGGGAAAGCTCAGTCATAATCATTCCGCTTACGGTATTTACTTCATAATCATTTGTCAATTCGTCTAACTCAAAATAGGTTAGGAAATCGTGCAATGAATAATGTCCGTCAACCAGCCACGAACCATCTTCTCTTTCGATAAGTTGGAATTCATCTTTATAAAAATCAGAAGCATCTCCAACCAATGCTTCCAGAATATCGTTTAAGGTAATAATTCCCTGAAAAACACCATATTCATCCGAAACTAAAGCATAATGAACGCCTGTTCTTTTGAAATTTTCCAATGCTTTGTAAGCCGTTGTCTGCTCCATTAAATAAGGAGGATCTGTCATTATTGCCGACAAATCGAAATGGTCACTTTCGATAT
Source organism: Flavobacterium sp. CF136 (assembly GCF_000282055.1). Classification (GTDB taxonomy): domain Bacteria; phylum Bacteroidota; class Bacteroidia; order Flavobacteriales; family Flavobacteriaceae; genus Flavobacterium. Next base: position 34,675 of record NZ_AKJZ01000007.1, on the reverse strand, counting down.
TGGCGAATATATTTTTGAGTGTTACGATTCCGACAATATCATCATAGTTGTCGCTATAAACCGGATAAACAGTATGCAAATCCATCAAAACCAATTCTTTAATTTTTGATTTATCTGCATCTAAAGGCAACATGTCTACCGATTTTCGGTGTGTCATTAATGAATTTACTTTTCGATCACCAATATGGAAAACGCGTTCTACGATATCCTGTTCAATTTCCTGAACTTCTCCGCCTTCGGTTCCTTCTTTTATGATTGCCTTAATCTCTTCTTCAGTAACTTTACCATCTGCCGAGGGTTTTATTTGCAAAACATTCAATAAAAAATCTGTTGAAGTTGTCAGTAACCAAATAAACGGTGCCGTAACTATTGAAACAATTTTCATTGGCAGTGCAACTGCTTTTGCGATCGCTTCAGGATAATTTAATCCGATACGTTTTGGCAATAATTCTCCTAAAACCAAAGAGAAAAATGTTAAAACGACAACCACAATCCCAACTGCAACCGAATGTGCATAAGGTTTTAAAATGGCAAACCCACTAACAAAAGCTTCAACATCCATCGTGATTTTATCACCACTGTAAATACCCGTTAAAATTCCGATTAAGGTAATTCCGATTTGTACTGTTGATAAAAACTTATTAGGGGAATTGGCTAAATCGAGCGCAATCCTGGCACTTTTATTCCCTTTTTTTGCAGCCGTTTCCAATCTGGTTTTTCTGGCCGAAATCAGTGCGATTTCAGACATAGAGAAAACTCCGTTTAATAGTATTAGAAAAAATATTATTAGTATTTCCAATTTGTAGTTAATTCGTTATTGAATAGTCGTTAATATGTAATTTGTAACCTGAATGTTCATAGCCCGGATGGAAGAGAAAAGCCCGGAGCTAAAAAAACTAATTTTTCCTGCCAGAAAACAGCGACCGGCGGAAGCTCGTTTTATGGTGTGGAAAAATAGTTTTTTTAGTGAGGACTTGAAACGTACAGCTGGAAAAAGCTTCTACAAATTATCTATAACTGACGTTAATCGCTCTGTAATTTGTTCGACGGTACCTATACCATCTACAGCATAAAACTTATTTTGATTTTTATAATATCCAATTAGCGGCGCTGTTTTTTCATTATATTCCTGATATCTTACACGAATTTTTTCTTCGTCCTGATCATCAACCCTTCCGCTTGTTTTTCCTCTTTCCAACAAACGTTTTACCAGGATTTCGTCGTCAGCTTCTAAAGCAATTGTTGCTGTAACGCTTGAACCAATCGTTGGTAAAAATTTATCTAAAGCTTCTGCCTGATCTAAAGTTCTTGGATAACCGTCGAATAAGAATCCTGCTGTATCCGGATGTTTTTTTACTTCGTCAATCAACATTGCAGTTGTTACTTCGCAAGGTACCAACTCTCCATTATCCATAAAAACCCTTGCTTTTTTACCTAAATCTGTATCATTTTTTAAATTAAAACGAAATATATCTCCAGTTGAAAGATGTGTTAATTTGTACTTTTCTTTTAAAAATTCTGCCTGGGTTCCTTTTCCTGCCCCTGGTTTTCCAAATAAAACAATGTTAATCATAATGCGAGTGTGTTGTGTTGTTACTTCTTGATTTTAAAGAAGTTTAAAGTGAATATATAGTTATGTATGTATTTTTTAAATTATTCTGCCAGTTTATATACTTCGGATAAATTTCTGCCTAAACCATCATAGTCCAAACCATAACCAACGATGAATTTGTTTGGGATTCTGATTCCGACATAATCGATTTTAATATCTTTTTTATAAGCTTCAGGTTTAAAGAACAAAGTTGCAATTTTGAAATGCTTTACGTTTTGTGCCTTAAACATTGCTTTTAATTCTTCGATAGTATTTCCGGTATCGATAATATCTTCAATAATAATCACGCTTCTGCCTGACAAATCCTGATTGATTCCAATTAATTCTTTAACGGTATTGGTAGATTCTGTTCCTTCATAAGAAGCCATTTTGATAAATGAAACCTCGCATGGGCTTTTATATTTTTTCAAAAAATCGGCAACAACCATAAAAGCACCATTCAAAACACCAATAAAAATTGGAGTATCATCTCCAAAATCATCTTCTACTTGTGCAACTATTTTCGTTAAAGCAAAATCGATTTCTTTTGCTGAAATAAACGGAACAAATTGTTTATCGTGAAGTTGTATCATTATTTTTATGTTTAAAATAATGCGCAAAGATACAGAATTACAACCAAATGCAGGCATCAAAATATATCGTGAGTTGATTTTTTTCAGAATGTTAAATATCACTTAATATTTACAAAATTTCACTTTGAAATATTTTTTATTTTATTAAATTGTTGTTAATTAAACCCTTAACCCCAAAACCGCAATGAAAACAATGACTCAAATATTTTCAATATCGTTATTAACTTTAATGACTGCCTGCAACGGACAGGTCAGAAAAGAAGAAAAAGAAGCGCTGGCAAAACAGCCCGGAAACATCGTAAAAACTGCTATTGGAGAAATTACCTTACCTCCGCCTTATGCGACCGAATCTAAAACAAACAACAGCCGTGTACTAAAATGGCCTGACGGAAAGACTCCAAAAGCTCCTGAAGGTTTTACGGTAATAAAATTTGCAGATGGTTTAGAAAATCCGCGTTGGACTTATATTGCTCCAAATAATGATATTTTTGTTGTTGAAAGCGGTACCAGAACCAGTAAAAACCAAATTACCGTTTTTCGTGATGCCAATAAAGACGGAAAATTTGAGACCCGTAATGTTTTTATTTCAAACCTCAACCGTCCTTTTGGAATGCTGGTACTGAAAGACTTTTTCTACATCGCAAATACTGACGGACTTTACCGTTATCCTTATAAAAACAATCCTTTGAAACTGGAAACACAAGGCACAAAAATCCTTGAACTTCCTGCCGGCGGCTACAACAATCACTGGACGAGAAATATAATTTCAAATCAGGATGGATCAAAAATCTATGTTTCTGTAGGTTCGGGAAGTAATGTTGCAGAAAATGGAATAGACAAAGAAATACGACGCGCCGCTATTCTTGAAATTAACCCGGATGGGACAGGTGAAAAAATTTACGCATCCGGTCTTAGAAATCCTGTTGGAATGGATTGGAATCCTGTTAACGATGAACTTTGGACTGCGGTTAATGAGCGTGATGAATTGGGCGATGACCTGGTTCCCGATTATGTTACGAGTGTTAAAAGAGATGGTTTTTATGGTTGGCCTTATTCGTATTTTGGAAATATTCCGGACCCGAGAATGAAAGGCGAACGCAAAGATTTGGTTGCAAAAGCAATTGTTCCGGATGTTCCGGTTGGCCCTCACACTGCTTCTTTAGGTTTGGCTTTTTATGATAAAAATGCATTTCCTGGAAAATACAAAAACGGAATTTTTGTAGGTCAGCATGGTTCCTGGAACCGAGCAAAAATATCAGGTTATAAAGTTATTTTTGTTCCGTTTGCCAATGGAAAACCTTCCGGAAAACCTGAGGATTTTTTAACCGGATTTATCGCTGATGAAGCAAAAGCCGAAGTTTACGGCCGTCCGGTCGCCATTACAGTTATGAATAACGGATCACTTCTTGTAAATGACGACAGCGGAAATACAATCTGGAAGGTAACAGCAAACAAGTAAATTCTAAATTCCTAACTTTGCAATTATTCAAACACATAGAAACATAGATTTTTGTATTAATAAAGATAATTTAAAAAAACATGTTTTCACACATAGCTATTGTATTGTAGCAAGTGAAACGCCTTTATGCGTAAACCAAAACTATGTCACTATGTGTTAAAATTTAAGCCAACAGCTAAACCAAATTCTTTTATGCTTTTAAAAAAATATTGCTTTTTTCTTCTTTTAATTATTTTCCAAAACACTTTTGCGCAAGAAAAAAGTAAATCTATTGATACTGTAAAAACAGAAAAGCTGGAAGAAGTTATTATCAGTTCCTTTCATATTAATAAAGATTTACAAAATGCCCCGGCTTCTATTGGCATTCTCTCCAAAAAAGACCTGTTACAAAATAACACTACCGATATTAGCACCGTAATTAATACAATTCCCGGAGTTTTTATGCAGTCAGCAAATTTTACGACTACCCGAATTTCGATTCGTGGTATTGGTGCAAGAACTCCTTATGGCACGAATAAAATCAGGGCTTTTTATGGCAGTATTCCGTTAACTTCAGGAAATAGCGAAACAGTTATTGATGATATTGACCTGGAAAATATCGGCCAGATCGAAATTATCAAAGGGCCACTATCAAGCGTTTATGGTGCAGGATTGGGAGGCGCTATTTTAATTTCTCCACAGCTTTCAAAAAAAGAAGGATCAAGCGCAGGAATTAGTTCTGTTTTTGGTTCTTTTGGTTTGCTAAAAAATAGCTTGAATTTTAGTTTGAACGAAAAACACTCAAGTTTGAATTTAAGTTATCACAAACTTGAAACAGAAGGGTGGCGAAAAAACAGCGCATATAATCGTGAAGGCGTTACTTTGGCTGGTGAATTGTTTAAGAAGCAAAACAGCAAGCTTTCTTATTTTTCAAATTACACATATCTCAAAGCTTTTATTCCGAGTTCAATTAATAAAACAATGTTCGAAAATAGTCCGCAATCCGGAGCACCGACATGGGTAGCTTCAAAAGGTTATAAAGAATACAAATCGACTTTGGCCGGACTGGCTTATGATTTTAAAATTAATGAAAACCTGAGTAACTCGACATCGATTTTCATCAATTATAAAGACAGTAATGAACCGAGACCTTTTGACATTTTGCGTCAATATACTTTTGCAAGTGGTGCAAGAACTCAGTTTTTGGGAAATTTTAAAATTAAAGAAATAGAAAACCAGTTTATTGCGGGAATCGAATATTTTGCAGATAATTACACTGGCAATACTTTCGAAAATCTATATCAGCAGAATAACGGCCAGGGAAGTTTGCAGGGAAATCAGCTTACTGAAAATGGCCAGAAAAGGCGTTTTTACAATATATTCTCCCAAATAAGAACTTTACTTTCTAAGCATTTTGAAGTTCAGGCCGGATTAAATTACAACAAAACGCAATTTGAATTAGAAAACTATAATCTTAATTCAACTCAAAAATACAGTTATGATGGTATTTTTTCACCACAACTATCTTTGTTATTTAAAACGAGTGAACAACGTACCTTCTATTTTTCAGCCAGCCGCGGATTTTCTTTACCGGCTACAGAAGAAACACTTACGAGCAACGGCACAATTAATCCTGACATAAAACCGGAAAATGGTTATAACTTTGAAGCAGGCGGAAAACTCTACTTTTTCAATAAAAAACTTTATACGGAATTTGCCGTTTACAGAATGGAAATAAAAGATTTGTTAGTTGCAAAACGAGTTGGCGATGATCAATATGTTGGGGTAAATGCCGGAAAAACATTTCACGAAGGAATTGAAATCACTTTAAAACACAATTGGCAAATCAATAGATTTTTCACTCTCAACTCTTACATTGGAGCTTCTGTTGGAAAATATGAGTTTAAAGAATTTATTGATCACGAGAATAATTATTCCGGAAATAAATTAACCGGAGTTCCATCAAATAAGGTGAATGCAGGTTTGTTTTTAAATACTCGCTTAGGAATTTATTTGAATGCAGATTATCAATTTGTGGATAAAATTCCGATGAATGATGCCAATTCGGTTTACTCTGATTCGTATTCCGTTGTCAATTTGAAAACAGGTTATCGTTTTGAAATTCTGCACAATCTAAGTTCCAATTTAGCTTTTGGCATCAACAATTTAGCCAATGAAAAATACGCTTCTTTAATTTTACCAAATGCCGTTGCTATCGGAAATACAACTCCAAGATATTATTATCCGGGACTTCCTGTAAATTATTATGGAACAATTTCATTAAATTACTTATTTTAAATGTTACACATTAAATCAAATCCAAAGGAATCTTCTGAACTCCAATCAAAACTCGATTATGTAAATGCTTACAGAGAAAACCGATTAAAAATTGCTCAGGAAGTTTTAGAAAATAAAGATTTATTTGAAGAATTAGTCTCGATTTGTTTTTCGCCATCAGACAAAAACAATCATAAAGCCTGCTGGATTTTAGAATTTGTATCTTATGAAGAATTGACTTGGTTACAGCCACATCTTGCTTTTTTCTGTTCCAATCTGAAATTTTTAAAAGATGAAAGTGCCATTCGTCCCATTGCTAAAGTATTACAGCTTTTAGTAAAATCACATTATAAAAAAGACGAAAACTGTATTTCGCTTTCCCGGGAAAATCTTCAGGATTGTATCGAAGCTTCTTTTGACTGGCTTATAAATGATGTAAAAGTAGCAACAAAGGCTTATTCTATAAGAACTTTATATGTTCTGGGAAATTATTATAACTGGATTCATCCTGAATTGCAAATCATTCTGAATAAAGATTATGCGAATCATTCGGCAGCATATAAAGCGGTTGCAAAGGAAGTTTTGAAGAAAATAAAATAGCTTTTTGCTACAAATATTTGTAAAAAAACTGGCCACGAATTTCACTAATTATCACAAATCACATTTCCCTTTAGTATTGAATTTTACCAATTTTTATTTTCTTTGAAGAACTTATTAAGTCTAAAACACAAAGTATTTAGTGAAAATTTGTGCAATTCGTGGCAAAAAAAAAAAGTTATAAAGTATCTTTGCGCATCACAAACACACAACAATGAATTATTTTTCTTCTGATTTTAAATTAGGAATATTAGGCGGCGGACAATTAGGTAAAATGCTATTGTTCGACACCCGAAAATTTGACATTCAAACTTATGTTTTAGATCCGAGTGACGAAGCTCCGAGTAAAATTGCCTGCAATAAATTCTTCAAAGGTGATTTGATGGATTATGAAACGGTTTATAATTTTGGAAAACAAGTTGATGTTTTAACTTTCGAAATCGAATTGGTTAATCTTGAAGCTTTAACGCAATTAGAAAATGAAGGCGTAAAAGTTTATCCATCTCCAAAAACCTTAAAAGGAATTCAGAATAAAGGAATCCAAAAACAATTTTACGCAGAAAGCAATATTCCGACTGCACCTTTTGAAAGATTTGAAAATTTAGAAAATCTAAGATCTAAAATCAACGATTTAAAATTACCTTTCGTATGGAAATGTACGGAGTTTGGATATGACGGAAATGGTGTAAAAGTAATTCGTCAAACTTCTGATTTGGATACTTTGCCAAATGTAGAATGCATTGCAGAAACAATGATTCCTTTCAAAAATGAATTAGCAGTTATTGTTTGCAGAAATCCATCAGGAGAAATAAAAACATATCCGGTAGTCGAAATGGAATTCCATCCGGAAGCCAACCAAGTTGAATATGTAATCTGCCCGGCAAGAATTGACGAAAAAGTAGCCGAAAAAGCCAGAGCAATTGCTTTGAATGTTTCGGAGAAATTTAATCATGTTGGACTTTTGGCTGTTGAAATGTTCCAAACCAATAACGATGAAATTTTAGTAAACGAAGTCGCTCCCCGCCCGCACAATTCAGGTCATTATTCAATTGAAGCCAGTTATACTTCACAATTCGAAAATCATTTACGCGCCATTCTGGATCTTCCGTTAGGGAATACGGACAGTAAAGTTGCCGGAGTTATGGTAAATTTAGTAGGTGCCGAAGGTTTCTCCGGAGATGTAGTGTATCAGAATATCGAAACCATTTTAGGTTGGAATGGTGTTACACCCCATATTTACGGTAAAAAACAAACAAGACCATTTAGAAAAATGGGTCATGTTACGATTGTAAATGAAGATATGGTTGAGGCGAGACGAATTGCAGAGGAAGTTAAGAATACGATTAAGGTAATTAGTATATAGTCGCAGTTTTTAGTCACAGTGAAAACCTGAAACTTGAAACCTGACACGAGGCTTTAGCCGAATTGGCAAAGCAAACAAAAAAAACAAAAAAACAAATGAGCAAAGTAGCCATCATAATGGGAAGTATCTCAGACATGCCAGTCATGCAGGATGCTATCGATATATTAAAACAATTTAATATTGAAGTTGAAGTAGATATCGTTTCGGCACACAGAACGCCGGAAAAATTATTCGATTTCAGTAAAAATGCACACACTCGAGGTATTTCCGTAATTATCGCCGGAGCCGGAGGTGCTGCACATTTACCTGGAATGGTTGCTTCGATGTCACCGCTTCCGGTAATTGGCGTTCCTGTAAAATCAAGTAATTCTATTGATGGCTGGGATTCGGTTTTATCGATTCTGCAAATGCCTGGTGGAGTTCCGGTTGCAACTGTTGCTTTAAATGGAGCAAAAAATGCAGGGATTCTCGCAGCTCAAATCATCGGAAGTCACGATAAAAAAGTTCTTGATACTATAATTTCATACAAAGAAGAATTGAAAGCTGCGGTTAATAAAGCTGCGGAAGGCTTGAAAAAGTAAAAACAGTTTACAGTCTCAGTCTCAGTATTCAGTCATAGTTTGTACTGAAAACTGAGACTGAGACTGAATACTTTAAAAAAACAAACTCTATATGAGCATCTTAACACAATATTTCAACACGAAACATAATACCGCACCTTTTTCTCAAATTAAAATCGAAGATTATATTTCTGCTTTTCAGGAAGGAATTACTTTGGCTAAAGCCGAAATCGATGCAATTGTAAATAATCCCGATGCGCCAACTTTTGAAAATACAGTTGTTGCAATGGATTTTTCAGGTGATATTTTAGACCGTCTTTCAAGTGTTTTCTTCAATTTGAATTCGGCAGAAACTAATGACGAAATGCAGAAAATTGCACAGGAAGTTTCGCCTTTATTATCAGAATTTGGAAATGATATCACATTAAACGCAGCTTTGTTTGCCAAGATAAAATCGGTTTACGAGCAAAAAGAAACTTTAAATCTGAATCCGGAGCAAACGACTCTTTTAGATAAAAAATATAAAAGTTTTTCCAGAAACGGAGCTAATTTACCAGAAGACAAAAAAGATAAATTACGCAAAATCGATAAAGAATTATCAAAATTAAGTTTACAGTTTGGCGAAAATGTTTTGGCTGAGACCAATTCTTTTGAATTGTATCTGACAGACAAAAGTGATTTAGCAGGATTACCGGAAGGAACTATTGAAGCCGCAAGATTATTGGCAAAAAGCCAGGAAAAAGAAGGCTGGATTTTCACTTTAGACCATCCAAGCTATATTCCGTTTTTGACTTATGCTGATAATCGTGAATTGCGTAAAAAAATGGCCATTGCTTTTGGAGCACGAAGTTTTCAAAATAACGAATTCGACAATCAGGAAAATGTGTTGAAAATTGCCAAATTGCGTTTTGAAAGAGCTAATTTATTAGGTTATAAAACACACGCCCATTTTGTTTTGGAAGAAAGAATGGCGCAAAGCCCGGAAAAAGTTTTCTCTTTCCTAAATGATTTACTGGCAAAAGCAAAACCTGCAGCTCAAAAAGAATTTGCTGAATTGACTGCTTTCGCGAAAAAACTGGACGGAATCGAACAATTAGAAAAATGGGATGGTGCTTATTACTCTGAAAAATTAAAACAACAGCTTTTTAATTTAGATGATGAAAAACTGAAACCTTATTTTCAGTTAGAAAAAGTTTTAGACGGAGCATTTACTGTTGCCCAAAAATTATACGGATTAACATTTACTGAAGTTTTTGACATCGATAAATACCACGAAGAAGTTACTACGTATGAAGTGAAAGATGCTGAAAACAATTTAGTATCGATTTTCTACGCGGACTTTTTTCCAAGAAAAGGAAAACGAAACGGTGCCTGGATGACTTCATTCAAATCACAATATATAAAAGATGGCGTAAACGAAAGACCGCATATTTCGAACGTTTGCAATTTTACAAAACCAACAGAAACCAAACCTTCGTTATTGACTTTTAATGAAGTTACGACTTTATTCCACGAATTTGGTCATGGTTTGCACGGAATGTTGGCGAACACAACCTATCCGAGTTTATCGGGAACTTCTGTTTTTTGGGATTTTGTAGAATTACCAAGCCAGATTATGGAAAACTGGTGTTACGAACCGGAAGCTTTGGCTTTGTTTGCAAATCATTATGAAACGGGAGAAATTATTCCGATTGAGTACGTTCATAAAATTAAAGAAAGTGCCAGTTTCCAGGAAGGTTTGGCAACTTTGCGTCAGTTAAGTTTCGGACTTTTAGATATGGCCTGGCACGGACAAGATCCGACAAACATTACCGATTTAAAAACTTTCGAAACCGAACAATTTGCCAACACACAATTGTATCCTGATGTAAAAGAAAATGCGATGAGTACAGCTTTTTCGCATATTTTTCAAGGAGGATATTCTTCCGGATATTACAGTTACAAATGGGCTGAAGTTCTGGATGCTGATGCTTTTGAATATTTTCAGGAAAAAGGAATTTTCAATACGGAAGTAGCAACAAAATTCAAAGACAATGTACTTTCAAAAGGAGGAACAGAACATCCGATGATTTTGTACAAACGTTTTAGAGGTCAGGAACCAAAACCGGAAGCTTTGTTGAAGAGAGCGGGACTCTTATAGATATTAAATTGTTAGACGTCTTAGATTATTAGATATTTGAAACCGAGGTAGAAATACTTCGGTTTTTTTATTCGATTTTGATTAAATCACTACAAATAAATTTAACTATCTTCACAACTTTCTTAACTCTAATCTTACAGAATATAACTTGAAAAAATATTTAAAAATACTCGTTTATCTTTGTCTTATCGGATTAGTTTCTATCATTTCTGTGAATTCATATGTAAAGTCTACTACCAAAAAAGACATTCATCATTCACTAAATAGATTCCCGAAAAATGATTTCGGAATTATTTTTGGCGCCGGAATCAAAGGAAATCAGCCTGGTAAATATTTAAAAGACCGACTTGATGCAGGCATCTTATTATACAAATCAAAACGAATCAATAAAATTTTGCTTTCGGGAGATAATGGTCGTGAAGAGTATGATGAATTAACCGTAATGAAAAAGTACTGTTTTAGACATGGAGTTGACACCACTAAAATATTCATTGATTATGCCGGCTTTGATACGTATTCAACAATGTATCGTGCCAAACATATTTTTAAAATCAGGAAAGCAACTTTAATATCTCAGGAGTATCATTTAAACCGGGCTATTTATATTGGACAGAAACTTGGAATTAAATCGGTTGGCTATTCTGCAAATAAAGGAGAATATCCGGGATATAAATATGTTTGTTTTAGAGAATATTTTTCGATTTTCAAATCCTTTTTTGATGTTTTGAGAAATCGGAAGCCACATTTTTTAGGAGATCCAATAGATACAAATGGAGTTTCTAACTATTCTAAAGAGGACAAACGATAATAACAAAGGGCCAAAATTTAATCTTTTGGCTTTTTTAGAAAACAAACTTTCATTTATTTTTGAAAGTTTAAAAACTTTTACTTACATTTGTTTCATGGAATTCAAAGAAGCAAAAAATAAATTCGTACAAACCTGGGGAGCATTAGGTTCTCAATGGGGAATTAATAAAACTATGGCACAAATCCATGCTTTATTGATGGTCTCGAACGAAGTTGTTTCGATGGAAGACATTATGGATGAATTACAGATTTCGCGTGGAAATGCAAGTATGAACCTTAGGGCTTTAATGGATTGGGGAATTGTTTATAAAGAATACAAAGCCGGAGAAAGAAGAGAATTTTTTACAGCCGAAAAAGATTTAGACGAGTTAGCAGTTAAGATTTCAAGAGAAAGAAGCAAAAGAGAAATCAAGCCAGCCCTTAAAATCCTAAAAGAAGTTTCGACAATTGAATCAGGAAATTCTGCTGAGGAAAAACATTTTGTTGATCAGACTTCTAAATTGTATGATTTTGTTTTAAAAGCAGATAATATGTTAGATAAAATGACCGAATTCAATGAAAACTGGTTGGGGCGTTTGGTTCTAAAAATTATGAAGTAAAAAAAAAATTTTAATAAAAACTTTCATTTTTTTCTGAAAGTTTAAAACAAACAGTAATTATGAAAACCATAAAAAACATCAACATATTTGCCCTTATACTTCCTTTTGCAATTTTATTCGCCTATCCGTTCATTCAGGAAGGGGCATTTATCTTTAGTTTGTTATCAACTATGATTACAGGTTTTCTACAATTTTGTATAGGAGTAAAAATGCTAGTTGATAATCCGAATGACAAAAAACTTCAAATCTACATAGCTGGAGTTGTTCTCTTTTTATTCTATGGTACATCAATGCCGAAATTAATTATAATGACATATTATCTGTTGTATCATTTTCACTACCACCAATACTTGCTATATATCTAACCAACATAATTCATAAAACACATTTATCATGAACCTCAACATCATTGGGTATTTTATCTACCTCAGCATTACGATTTTCATAATCTTGAAAGTTGGAAAAATATGCTACAAAAACGGAAATATTTATGTTGCAGAATTAATCCCCAATCATGCTGATATCTGTCAAAAAATAAATCAGGTTTTGCTTCTGGGATATTATCTTTTAAATATTGGCTATTGTGCCATGACTTTGATTTCCTGGCAGAAAATAATATCGTTCACACAATTAACTGAAATCATCTGCGCAAAAACGGCTGTTATTATTTTTATTATATCAGTATTGCATTATCTCAACATTATAGTTATAACAAAGTGCATTCATAAATTAATTAAATAACATTAAAATCAAATATCATGGAAACTACAAAAATCTTAATCGGTTACAGCATCTATTTACCAATAGCTTTATTCCTGACTTACTACGTTTCTAAAACCCTTTTCAAAAACGGAAAAATATTTATGTTAGACATTTTCAAAGGTCGTGAAGATATTGCCCAGGCCACCAATAAACTTTTTGAAACCGGATTTTATCTTTTAAATATTGGATTTGCGCTGATGATACTTCAAATGAATATTAGCGAAAACAGCTATCAGAAATTAATTGAAAGATTAAGTTATAAAATTGGGGGGTTTTCTATCTATCTTGGTTTCATGCTGTTCTTCAATTTATACTTCTTCTTTAGAGGAAAAAGAAAAGCTAAAGAAGCTCAGGAAGAAAGATTAGTTTTTAAAGCTTAATACTTCATACCAAAACCTAACAGGTTTTAAAAACCTGTTAGGTTTAATAAATCCAAAATTTAAATAAAATGACACATCAGGAAATACTCAAAAAAGTAGAATGGAAAGATTTAAAAAGTCTAAGCTTTAAAGAAATGCTAATCGAAAACAATTTAACTATTCCATGGTTTTTAATTTCTATCGTGCTTTCTTATTTTGGATATTATTTATTAGCCTTACCATTTTCAGCTTTTTTCTTTTTAACTGGATTGAGACAAGTTCATAACGGATTTCATAATTCGTTGGGAACAAATAAATTCTTAACGTGGTTTACACTATATACGAATAGTATTTTATTAATGGTTTCAATTCATGCCGTTAAATTTAACCACATCAGACATCATAAATATTTACGAAGGTAAATCAGCACGAATGACTTGGTACGGAGCAATTTTATATGGCCCTGTTCATATGTTTTTAATTCACAAAATCACCTTACAGTTAGGGAATAGAAATTATATTAAAAATGTAATTTTAGAACTAATCTCAATTACAATAGTAACATTCATTATTTTTTATTTTAATATTCATTTCTTAATTTATCACATCATAGTTATGGTATTAGCCGAATTTTTAATGGCCTTTTTTGCTGTTTGGACCGTACATCATGACACTGAAGAATCTCCGGAATATGCCAGGACACAACGAAAAGAATGGAAAAACAGAATTACATTTAGCATGTTTTATCATTTAGAGCATCATTTATTCCCTGCAGTTCCCACTATTAAACTGCCAGAACTGGCAAGAAGAATTGACAATATATTTCCTAATATTGAAAAAAAGCAAACTTTTTAATAACACAATGAAAAAACTCATAATAGCCGCCGGAACCGGTTTTTTAGGACAGGTTTTAATAAATCATTTCAAAGATAAATTTGAAGAAATTGTAATTCTGACCCGAGGAAAATCTCAAACAATTGACAAAATTAAATACGTAAATTGGAATGCCAAAACCTTTTCCGGCTGGGAAAATGAATTGGAAAACGCAACAGTTTTAATTAATCTTGCAGGAAAATCTGTAGATTGTCGTTATACCAAAAAGAATAAAAAAGAAATTTTATTATCCAGAATTGAAAGTACCAAGATCTTAAACAAAGCGGTTTTGAATTGTAAAAATCCTCCGAAACACTGGCTAAATTCATCAACGGCGACTATTTATCGTTTTTCCTTGGACAAACAAATGGATGAAACCGATGGAGAAATTGGAAATGATTTTTCTATAAATGTCGCGCTTTCCTGGGAAAAAGCATTCTTTAAAACTGAAACTCCAAATACTTTAAAAACAGCTTTACGAACTTCAATTGTTTTAGGAAAAAATGGCGGTGCTTTTATTCCGTTAAAAACTTTAGCAAAAATAGGTTTTGGCGGACAGCAAGGAAAAGGGAATCAGTTTATCAGCTGGATTCACGAAGAAGATTTTGTGAATGCAATTGATTTTATTATCCAAAAAGAAATTATTGGAGTTATTAATATTGTTTCTCCAAAGCCGATCCGTAATTATGATTTTATGAAGAAACTCCGAAAAGCAGTTGGTTTTCCATTTGGAATTCCGATGAGTGTTTTCCTTCTTGAAATTGGATCTTTCTTTATTCGAACAGAAACCGAATTAGTTTTGAAAAGTAGAAATGTAATTCCGAAAAAGCTTTTAGAAAACAGTTTTAAATTCAGATTTCAAAATGTAGATGATGTATTTCAAAATTTATTAAGCAAATGACAACTATAAACCTCACAACAAAAATAAACGCATCACAAAAAACTGTTTTTGATGTCTCAAGAGATATCGACATTCATCAAAAATCTGCAAGTAAATCAAACGAAGTCGCAATTGCAGGTGTAACATCAGGTTTAATAAACTTAAACGAAACTGTAACCTGGCGTGGCAAACATTTCGGTTTTTATCTAACTCATAAAAGCAGAATCACAGCAATGGATTTGTATGATTATTTTGTGGACGAAATGGAAGAAGGAAAATTCAAAACATTCAAACACGAGCATTTTTTTGAAGAAAAAAACGGAGTTACCATAATGACAGATAAACTGCAATATGAAACTCCGTTTAGCATTATTGGAAAATTATTCGATACTCTGTTTTTAAAAAACCATCTAATCAATTTTCTTTTGGAAAGAAATAAAATTCTCAAAAAAACCGCTGAAAATAAATAAATATATTTTTAAATCACAATCTTAACCATTACAAAATTGGCAAACTTTCCCCCAAAAAAGTATAATCCATAAATGATTTATTATTGTGCAGCCCAACAAACTCTTCGAATTGTTTAACCTTTAATGCTTCTGATTCTTTAATACGTTTTACTTTTGAATTATTTGCATTTTTAGCAGTTAGCATTGCTTCAGTAGTAAATAAAATAAGATTCAAGTACATGACTTAAATACAAAAGAGATTTTCCACTTTTAGGAGCATAGTTTTTAGATTGATGACAGCTAAAACAGTTTGCTAAATTGCTATTATTGATTTTGTGTATATCCCTTTTCAGATCCGCCTCGTTTTTTTTAGTGGGATCTGCTCCACTTATTTGACTTATTATTTCTATATTCTAAATATTTCAAGAAATGGTTTTATTTTCTATATCAAAACTATATCAGATATTTAGATTTAAGTAAAAAAATGTTATAAGGTGACCATTTTTAGTTATGAGAGAAGTAAAAAATGATATAGGATTATTATTACGTTTTAGAAAAATCCACAATTTCATAAAGCATGAATATTTTCGACACGCTTATTCATAAAAATCAGATTATCAACAGAATATAAAATTCAATTTGATATTATAAGGAAATTACGCAATGCTTTCTTTTTGAAAAAACATTTAACCTGTTTTATTTTGAATAGAAATCAGGTTTTGAGAGTTTTTACCTGAAAATAACTATATCAAAAAGAAACTTTCCGAAAATACATTCGAACAGTTTCTTTATTAAAAAAGATTATTAAACTTAGTTAATTATCTTTTTTTGTTACAGAATTTTATCTCTATTAGTTACTTTAATAGAATAAATACCGCCAGATAAATTATATAAATCTACTACCCTGGAGAAACTAAAACATTAACCGCTGCTGCCTGCATTGCTAATAATAGATTTTTTGATTTTGAAGTAGTTACTTTAATCGTAATATTACCTTCTTCAGAAATATCAAACTCATTTCTGGAATTTTCCGGAGACAAATAAAATGGCCAAACAGATGTCAATAAATTAGTTTTTAAAAACAATAATGTTTTTAAATCATATATTCCAAAACTTTGAATTTCCAAAGTCATACCTGAAGCGACTAATAAACCATTAGTAACAAAATTCAAAATTCCGTTTGTACCAAATAACTCATCCCAAGTTACCAGATTCGGACCTGTATTCCAGGCGGTTTTATCTTTATAAGCTTTAACAAAAGCTGCCTGACTAAACCAGCCACCCAGTTGCACAGGGATATGAACTATTTTATCAAAGTGTAATTTAAAAACAAATCGTGCATTCTGTGCCGTTTCATTGAAATTTAAAAAAGGCTGAAAGATTACAAAATTAGGATAGGATGGAAATAATTCTTTTCCCGGACCTGAATAATCAGAGGAGTCAAAAGTAAAATCAAATGAAGCTCCACTCGATAATGCACTAAGGATTTCAGCAGAATTAGGTTTAAATATCGGCGTTTTAGTTTTATTGCATTCTGACCAATAACTTTCGTTCGCATAATTTTTTTTCGCCAGATCATTTATAAAAGATTGCTTTTGAGCCTCAAGCAATTTTCCATAAGTCGTACTAAACAGTGGACTTTGATCATCTACATTAGCAATAAATCCTTCGTTAGGAACAATATCAAATAAACTAAACAAATCACAATCATTTGCAGGAACCAACGGAACTACAGGAAACCATCTCAGACTTGCCAAATCTAAAGAAAGACTTGATGCAATTCTTTTAACAATTAATTCTTCATAAATATTTATCATAACTATTTTTATTAAGTTGATGTAAAACTGTTTGGATACCGATTTCAGTTATAAAATGACAAATTCTATATAAAATGCCAAGCAATTGAGAATTGATGTCCAATTAAAAAAAGAGAACACAGAATAAACTGTGCTCTCCCTATTTTACTTTTAAATGAAATTAAATTAATCTGGAAACTGAAGGTCCTTCAATAGCAAGTTTAGTAGGTATAACTCCCATACCTAATATTTGTAAACTTCCTGGTTTACATGTAATTACTGTAGTAATATAACCCTCTGAATCATGTGTATGAGTTTGTGTAACCGTAGAACTGGAATGAGAAGTATAAAATGGCCACACATTAGTGTCTTTACTTGTTACAATTTGGTTATATTCAGATTCAGAATAAACAGCATAAGAAGTTGTAGTAATAGTATATCCATTTACCAACAATACTTGATTAGCAATATTCTGACATGAACCTTGAGGACCAAAAACTCTATCCCAATCAGCTTGGCCTTGATTCCACTTAGCAGGATCTTTATATTGATTTGTAAAAAAGCCTTGTGTAAACCATCCCCCTGCACGAACTTGTAAATACGCATATTTATCGATCGAAATGCTTACAGTAATTCGGGAAGAAGATGCCTTTTTATTTAATTCTGTTGAAACTGAACTCGAAGAAGTTCCCCAAAAACCTACTCCTGCAGACCCTGTGCTTTTTGCCCAGGAAGAATCAATGTTACTATCGGCTGTTGCAGAATCAAATGCTATATAAGCTGATGAACCATTATTTACCTGATTATACAAATCAGCAAAATTTGGAGAATAAATAGGATCTACCGCAACATTTCCATCAACCCAATATTTTGGATTAACATAATTATCCTGTGCCAGTTTACTCAAAAAACTTGGTTTTGCATCACTAATAACGATCTGCATATTACCATTTAGACCATTGATTGGGTTACTCGTGTATAATGTAGAAACTGACACTGGCGGAATTCCATCTACAAAATTATAAACTCCGGATGCATCTGTTTGAACAGGTAAAACTCCTTGAATCATTTGAAATTGTTTGTTACTCAAATGTAAACCTTCACAAAGGGTGTTGTACAATCCTGCAGTAGAACTTGGTAGTGATTCATCTCCAGTTTCTTTTTTAACAGAAGGTAATACTTGTGTATGATTATTGTCCATGATATTATTTTTTAATTTTCTTACTCATAGGGCTTTTCAGATCCGCCTCGTTTTTTTAAGTGGGTTCTGCTCCACTTTTTTGATTTACTATTTATTTAGAACATTTGAATAAACAGTATTTTCAAGTCCCGTAAATAACTTGAAATCAAACTTTTAAAAAACATCCTGAAACAAATGTTGAAAAACAATTTTAGCTAGCTTCTACTTTTTTCTATAACAAAGCTATATTAGACATCTGGATTTAGCTGAAAAAATGCTATAGAAAAAAGATTCTTTGTCATGAGACAAACAAAATAAGTCATGAGACTATTCTTATAAAACATAATTTGAAGAAAAAAGCCACAAAAAACATACAATTAATTCAAAATGAACACCTTATAAAAACACATATGTTTCAAGGAAATCAAATTGAATCCGAAAACTTCTTATAGAGTTCAAAGAAAATCACAAAAAAACAATCATCAGCCACCAGAAAATAGGCACACTTTCAACCCAAAAAGAAGTATAATATTTTGGGCGATTTGGATTGGCAAACAATATAAACAACATCAACATGGCGACCATAACAAGATTTATAAAAAGATCACGATAATTAAATGTGGATATAAAAACCTCTAAAAACCAAAACGGAATCAATAATAAAAGTCCTAAAATTTTAGTTTTCTTCACTCCTATTATTTGCGGTACAGTTTTTAAATGTGGGTCATCATTGGTCAAGTCGATGATTTCGAAAACGAGAATCAGTACAAAGACCAAAACAAAACGTTGAACACATTTTATAAAAAAATCTGCAGTAGCAGGAATTTCAGCATTGATTAAAGGCAAAACCAAAGTAGCTCCGACCCAGCAAAGTGCTACAATATAAATTTTTACACCTGCCCAGTTTCGGGCATTTCTTCTGTTTGGAAAAAACGGAAGTGTATACAATGCCGTTATCGCAAATATACCAAAAGAGACAATTTGTGTGATCCGCTTTAGATGAAAAAAATAATACCCAGCTAAAATCGCCGAAATAAAACTCAAAACAGCAATAATTTTCAACTGATTTCCTACCGGATTTTTTTTTACCCGAACCAAGGCATCATATTTAACAAAATTATACCCCACAATTGTTCCAAAAAAAACAAACAAGGCCATTGATTCATCGTACTGAATATGAAATATATGAAACGTAATCCGCACCAAAGCATAACACGATAAAGCCACGTGAATACTACTAATCAGGTAAAAATCGAATATTTGTTTCAATAGTTTCATTTCTTAAATCTAATCAATTGTTAACAAATCAACTCGTTAGTTGAAAAATTCATAAAAATTGAAGTTAAAAATACCCATTAAATTATTAATAATACTTAATTTTGCGCCACAAAAAAACAACACATTTACTGTAAAATGTAATAAACCTATGTAAACTTCATAAAATCGAAGGATATACATTGCAAATTACATTTCTTTTTAAAAAATAGATAGCTACAAATGAGAACAGATGCTTTTGCTTTAAGACACATTGGCCCAAGAGAAACAGATCTTCAACACATGTTAAAGACTATTGGAGTGGAATCGATTGAACAACTTGTTTACGAAACACTTCCGGATGACATTCGTTTAAAAGCACCTTTGAACTTAGATCCTGAAATGACAGAATATGAATTTTCAAACCACATTCAGCAATTAGGGAACAAAAATAAAATCTTTAAAACATACATTGGTTTAGGTTACAACGCGGCAATTGTTCCTGCTGTAATTCAGCGTAATGTTTTTGAAAACCCGGGATGGTATACTGCTTATACTCCGTATCAGGCTGAAATTGCACAAGGTCGTCTTGAAGCAATTTTGAATTTCCAGACTACAGTTATTGAATTAACCGGAATGGAGATTGCCAATGCTTCCTTATTAGATGAAGGAACTGCTGCTGCAGAAGCTATGGCTTTGTTGCTAGACGTTCGTTCTCGCGATCAAAAGAAAAATAACGTAAATAAATTTTTCGTTTCAGAAGAAATTCTTCCTCAAACACTTTCTGTTTTGCAAACTCGCGCAACACCAATTGGAGTTGAATTAGTAATTGGAAACCACGAAACTTTTGATTTCTCAACAGAATTCTTCGGAGCTATTTTACAATATCCTGGAAAATACGGACAAGTTTACGATTATACTGCTTTTATCGAAAAAGCAGCTACAAGCGAAATTAAAGTGGCTGTTGCTGCTGATATTTTAAGTTTGGCAAAATTAACTCCTCCGGGAGAAATGGGCGCTGCTGTAGTTGTTGGAACTACACAACGCTTCGGAATTCCGTTAGGTTACGGTGGACCACACGCAGCTTATTTTGCGACAAAAGACGAATACAAACGAAGCATGCCGGGACGTATTATTGGGGTTACAATCGACACTAACGGAAACCGCGCTTTACGTATGGCTTTGCAAACTCGTGAGCAACATATCAAACGTGATAAAGCGACTTCAAACATTTGTACTGCACAGGTTCTATTATCTGTAATGGCCGGAATGTATGCTGTTTACCACGGACCAAAAGGTTTGCAATACATTGCTGACAAAGTACATGCAGCTGCCGCAACTTTGGCAAATGAATTGAAAAAACTAGGTGTAGAGCAAATCAACTCTGCTTTCTTTGATACTATTTTGGTGAAAGCTGATGCTAAAAAAGTAAAAGCAGTTGCAGAAGCAAACGAAGTAAACTTTTATTATGTTGATGAAAACACAATCTCGATTTCATTAAACGAAACGACAAGTGTTTCTGATGTAAATGATATCATCACTATTTTTGCAAAAGCACTTTCGCTACAACCAACTACAGTTTCTACATTTACAGAAACAAACCATTTCCCTGATTCAGTAAAAAGAACTTCAGCTTTCTTAGAGCATGACGTTTTCAACAAATATCATTCGGAAACTGCTTTAATGCGTTACATCAAAATGTTGGAGCGTAAAGATTTAGCATTGAATCACTCGATGATTTCGTTAGGTTCTTGCACCATGAAATTGAACGCTGCTGCAGAAATGCTTCCGTTAAGTAACCCAAACTGGAACAACATTCACCCTTTTGCTCCACTTGACCAGGCACAGGGATATCAGGAAATGTTAAAAAAATTAGAACAGCAATTAAATGTAATTACAGGTTTTGCCGGAACAACTTTACAGCCAAATTCTGGTGCACAAGGAGAATACGCAGGACTTATGGTTATACGTGCGTACCACCAATCTCGTGGAGACGATCACAGAAACATAGCTTTGATTCCTTCATCTGCTCACGGTACAAATCCAGCTTCTGCTGCTATGGCCGGAATGAAAGTTGTAGTTACAAAAACGTTGGAAAACGGAAATATTGACGTTGAAGATTTACGCGAAAAAGCAATTCTTCATAAAGACAATTTATCTTGTTTAATGGTAACTTATCCATCAACTCACGGAGTTTTTGAAAGTGCTATTCAGGAAATTACAAAAATAATCCACGATAACGGTGGACAAGTTTATATGGATGGTGCCAACATGAACGCTCAGGTTGGATTAACAAATCCGGCTACAATTGGAGCTGACGTTTGTCACCTAAACTTACACAAAACATTCGCAATTCCTCACGGTGGTGGAGGTCCCGGAGTTGGTCCTATTTGCGTAGCGCCTCAGTTGGTTCCTTTCTTACCAGGAAATCCGGTAATTCCAACAGGAGGAGAAACTGCCATTACAGCTATTTCTGCTGCTCCTTGGGGTTCAGCTTTAGTTTGTTTGATTTCTTACGGATACATTTCGATGTTAGGTGCCGAAGGATTAAAAAGTGCTACTGAACATGCAATTTTAAATGCTAACTACATCAAAGAAAAATTAAACGGTCACTACGATACTTTATATTCAGGAGAAATGGGCCGTGCAGCTCACGAAATGATTTTAGAGTGTCGTCCTTTCAAACAAAAAGGAATCGAAGTTACCGATATTGCAAAACGTTTAATGGATTACGGTTTCCACGCACCAACAGTATCTTTCCCGGTTGCCGGAACTTTAATGATCGAACCAACTGAAAGTGAAAACTTAGAAGAATTAGATCGTTTTTGTGACGCCATGATTTCTATCAGAAAAGAAATTGAAGCAGCTGTAATCGAAGACAGCAATAATGTATTAAAAAATTCTCCTCATACTTTAGCAATGCTGACATCTGAGACTTGGAATTTCCCATATACAAGAGAACAAGCCGCTTTCCCATTAGAATATATTGCCGAAAACAAATTCTGGCCTTCAGTTCGCAGAGCAGATGATGCTTTTGGAGACAGAAATTTAATATGCAGCTGTGCTCCTATTGAGGCTTACATGGAAAATTAAGAATTAGATTTTCTTTAAATACATATTCAACCCGACAGGTTTTAAAAACCTGTCGGGTTTTCTTTTTCACGAAAGAAATGACTACATCGTTAATTATACGGTTACACAAAAACTTGAAACCTGAAACCTGAAACAAAAAAAATTAACTCATTCTGTTATTTCAATCGTTTGAAATCTCGGCAAAATATAAATTTCATTAAAAAATAAACAATATTTACAGTTAAAAATTATTATTTCATAATTATATGCATGCATAGTAATTTTTATAGTTGTAATTATTTATTTATTTATAAATTAGCCGTAAAATTTTTGGAAAAAGGACTAATGAAAATAAAAATTATAGGCATCGGAAGTTACATTCCACAGAAAGAAGTTAAGAATACTGATTTTGACAAACATGTTTTTTTGAATGAAGACGGAACTCCTTTTGGCTACCCGAACGAAGTTGTAATTAAAAAGTTTAAGGGAATAACCGGTATAGAAAACCGCCGTTATGCAGAAGACCATCATACCTCTTCAGATTTAGCCTTTTTTGCTGCTGAAAAAGCAATTGCTAATGCAAATATTGACAAAGAGTCATTAGATTATATCATTTTTGCCCATAATTTTGGTGATGTAAAATCGGGAACAAATCAATCAGATATGATTCCGAGTTTAGCTACCCGTGTCAAAAATAAACTGGACATCAAAAATCCAAAATGTGTCGCTTATGACATTCTTTTTGGGTGCCCTGGCTGGATCGAAGGTGTTTTACAAGCCAACGCTTTCATCAAATCCGGAATGGCTAAAAGAGTATTGGTAATTGGTGCTGAAACCTTATCAAGAGTTGTTGACGATCATGATCGTGATTCGATGATTTATTCTGATGGTGCGGGTGCTTCAGTTTTAGAAGCTTCAGATGACGAAGCCGGTTTGCTGTCTTACGAAAGTGCTACTTTTGCAAATGAAGAGGCTGGTTTTTTATATTTTGGAAAATCTTACAATCCAGATTTAGATCCGGATATCAAATACATTAAAATGTACGGACGCAAGATTTACGAATTTGCATTGAGCCAGGTTCCATGTGCCATGAAAGAATGCCTGGACAAAAGCGGAATTGCCATTGACGAAGTCAAAAAAATACTGATTCACCAGGCTAATGAAAAAATGGATGAAGCCATTATTACCCGTTTTTATAAATTATATGAAAAAACCCCGCCTGAAAATATAATGCCAATGAGCATTCATGATTTAGGGAACAGCAGTGTTGCTACAGTTCCTACTCTATATGATCTTTTGATTCAGGGGAAATTAGAAAATCACGAAATCAATAAAGGCGATGTTGTAATTTTTGCTTCGGTTGGAGCAGGAATGAATGTTAACGCATTTGTTTATCGATATTAGTTTTCAGTCTCAGTATTCAGTTTAGCTGATCTAAAAACCGAGACTGAATAATGATTACTAAAAAGTCTGCATTTTAAATGCGGACTTTTTATTTTCCATCCAATTAAAAAACATAAAAAAGAAGATAACTTTGTATCTTTGCGCCTTTGCTGTTAAAAACTATAAAATGTACGAAAAAACGTTTCCCAATAAAAGATTCAAACTTACTTTAGAATTTTTACAAAAACATATCAAAACCTCTGAAACAATCCTGGATTTAGGAGTCGAAAATCCGTTTTCGAAAATCATGAAAGAAGCCGGATATTCAGTAAAAAATACTACTGGTGAAGACTTGGATTTAGACCAGAATGTATTAAAAACCGACAAACAAGATGTTGTAACTGCTTTCGAAATCTTCGAGCACTTATTAAATCCGTTTACGATTTTAAACGAAATCCAATCAGACAAACTTCTTATTTCAATTCCGATGCGTTTATGGTTTTCACCTGCATATCGCAGCAAAACAGATATGTGGGACAGACATTATCACGAATTTGAAGATTGGCAATTAGACTGGCTTTTAGAGAAAACCGGCTGGAAAATAATCGACAGACAAAAATGGACAAACCCGGTAAAAAAATTTGGTATTCGTCCGCTTTTAAGAAGTTTCACCAATAGATATTATATTGTTTACGCGGAAAAAGTAAAATAGTCTCAGTTTTCATTTTATAAAATATGAAATATTACATCGTCATTCCCGCCCATAACGAACAGGATTTAATTGGCCTGACCTTACAATCTTTAATTTCACAAACAGTTTTACCTTCAAAAGTTGTTGTTGTAAATGACAATTCTACAGATAAGACAGAAGAAGTTGTTTTGGGTTTTGCTAAAGACAATCCGTATATTTCTATTGTAAACAAAACTTCGGATGCGATTCATATGCCAGGAAGCAAAGTAATTCAGGCTTTTCAAAAAGGTTTTGAGACTTTGGATTCGGAATACGATATTATTGTAAAAATAGACGGCGATTTAATATTTCCATCTAATTATTTCGAAACTATAATTACCCACTTTCAATCCGATTCAACAATTGGAATGGCAGGAGGATTTTGTTACATAGAAAAAGATGGTGATTGGGTTTTAGAAAACCTAACCGATAAAGATCATATTCGTGGTGCACTGAAAGCCTACAGAAAAGAAACTTTTCGGCAAATTGGAGGTTTAAAACCAGCTATGGGCTGGGATACTGTAGACGAATTACTTTGTAAATACTATAATTGGAAAGTAGTTACAGACTCGACTTTACATGTAAAACACCTTAAACCAACAGGCGCAAACTACAACAAAACAGCACGTTACAAACAAGGAGAAGCCTTTTTTACATTAGGATACGGTTTCTGGATTACAGCAATCGCATCGGCTAAATTGGCCATGATGAAAAAAAAGCCACTTCTCTTTTTAGATTACATCAAAGGATTTTGGAAAGCAAAAAATGCTAAAACTCCTTTGTTAGTTACTCCCGAACAGGCTAAATTTATTAGAAATTATCGTTTTCAGAAAATGAAACAGAAGCTTTTTTAGTTACAAAACTTAAAAAACTGCAAACTGAAACTATTAACTGTAAACTAATCCTTAATTTAGCCAATATTTGTAAAAACTATGATGCTCATTCGTTATTTATCCCAAATAGGAAGATATTTTTTAATGCTGAAAGAAATTTTCAATAAACAGACTAAATGGTCTGTAATGAAAAAATTAATTTTCAAAGAAATCGACGATTTAATAATTGACTCTCTCGGAATTGTTTGTTTCATATCTTTCTTCGTTGGAGGAGTTGTAGCTATACAAACGGCCTTAAACTTAACAAACCCATTAATTCCAAAATATTTAATTGGTTTTGCCACACGTCAATCGGTAATTCTGGAGTTTGCCCCTACTTTTATTTCGGTAATTATGGCTGGAAAAATGGGATCTTTTATCACGTCGAGTATTGGTACTATGCGTGTTACCGAACAAATTGATGCCTTGGAAGTTATGGGTGTCAATTCATTAAACTATTTAGTTTTCCCAAAAATAATCGCTTTACTATTGTATCCTTTCGTTATTGGAATCAGTATGTTTTTAGGAATATTTGGAGGATGGCTTGCAGGAGTTTATGGAGGTTTTACAACCAGCGCTGCTTTTATTGATGGTGCCCAGTTAGAGTTTATACCGTTTCATATTGTGTATGCTTTCATTAAAACCTTAATTTTTGCAATGCTTTTGGCAACAATTCCTTCTTTTCATGGTTATTTTATGAAAGGTGGTGCATTAGAAGTTGGTAAAGCCAGTACTGTAGCTTTTGTCTGGACATCTGTTTCCATCATTCTTTTTAATTACATATTAACACAATTATTATTAGGATCATGATAGAAGTAAAAAACGTAGTAAAATCATTTGGGGACAGTAAAGTCTTAAAAGGGGTTTCGACAGTTTTTGAAACTGGAAAAACCAATCTGATTATTGGGCAAAGTGGATCCGGAAAAACAGTTTTATTAAAAACGTTATTAGGAATCCATACACCTGATTCAGGAACAATTGAGTTTGACGGAAGAGTTTATTCTGAATTAAATCCGGATGAAAAAAGAGAATTAAGAACTGAAATTGGAATGGTTTTTCAAGGAAGCGCACTATTCGATTCGATGACTGTTGCAGAAAATGTGGCTTTCCCTTTAAAAATGTTCACCAATGACAATGGAGCCAAAATTAAAGAGCGTGTTGATTTTGTTTTAGAAAGAGTAAACTTAGTTGATGCCCACAGAAAACTGCCTTCTGAAATTTCAGGCGGTATGCAGAAACGTGTAGCGATTGCCCGCGCTATTGTAAACAACCCGAAATACTTATTTTGTGATGAACCTAACTCAGGTCTGGATCCGAATACTTCAACTTTGATTGATAACCTTATTAAAGAAATTACCGAAGAATATAATATCACAACGGTAATTAATACGCACGATATGAACTCGGTGATGGAAATTGGAGAAAATATCGTTTTCTTAAAGAAAGGACTTAAAGCGTGGCAGGGAACTAAGGAGGAAATCTTCAGAACTGATAACGAAGCGATTGTGAAGTTTGTGTATTCTTCAAATCTATTTAAAAAAGTAAGAGAAGCTTATTTGAAAGGTTAACTTTCTTTCAATTTCAATATAAAAAATCCCAAATTCCAGTTTTGACAATTGGAATTTGGGATTTTTTATTATTGAGATTTATTAATTGTTTCCCGGTAACAATTCTACCTCAGCATTTGGATTGAAAAGATAGGTTCGACCAGAACTAATTTCAATACATTCGAAACGTTTGGTCCTAACCGCAATTTTCTTAAATATCTTACCATTCTGAATTCTGAAAACACTGCCGTAGGGAATTTCAAAAATGTAGTTTTTATCGTTTTCTTTATCATATTGTTTTAAAGCCAAAGATAAAGTTGTGTCAGTATCGCTGCTTGCAGTAGGGTTCTTAAAATGCCTCGCTAACAATGGTAACAAATGGGCTGGAAAAATCTCCGGTCGAATAAAAGGGACCATCAATCTTTGAAAAGAATATTTCCATTCATTCCCATGAGGTTTTATATGTCGCCCGAATTTTTCGAAAGCAACCAAATGAGAAATTTCATGAATCAAAGTAATCAGAAACTTGTATTTATTCAGACTAGCATTTACAGTAATTTCATGTTTTCCACTCAATCCTTTTCTGTAATCTCCATGACGTGTCTGACGTTCATTGACGATTTTCAGATGAACCTGATTGGCAACAATCAATTCAAAAACGGGCTTTACAGCATGTTCCGGTATATATCTGGCTAGAGTTTCGCTCAATGTAATTATGAATTATAAAATATATTTTTGAATCAAATGAAATATCAAAGGGCTTCGACTCCGCTCAGCCTGACAAATAATATTTTCTGACAAATAATATTTTAACAAATAATATTTTAAATAAAATAATATTTTAAATAAACTAAGGATTCGTAGATGAAACTTCCAATACTTTCCCATTAAAATATTTATTTCCGTTAAGCGTAAAATCATAAATATAAGTTGCCATTCCTTCAGCTGAAATTGGTGCCTGATATCCTGGGAAAGCTTCCTGCAGCATTTCTGTCTGAACAGAACCTAACGCTAAAACATTAAATGAGATTCCTTTTTCTTTATATTCTTCTGCCAATAATTCCGTTAAGGTGATTACCGCTCCTTTACTTGAACTGTAAGCTGCTAAACCTGCAAATTTCAGGCTTCCTCTCACCCCTCCAATCGAGCTGATTGTTACTACATGACTTCCTTTTTGAAGATACGGCAAACAAATTCTGGTAAGATTCGCAACAGCAAAAACATTCACTTTGTAAATACTTTCAAAATCTGCCTGCGTTGTTTCGGCAAATGGTTTAAATAACAAAGCACCTGCATTATGTACAACAGCATCTACTTTTTTCCAGACTGATGAAAGAAAATCTTCTACAGCATCTAATGCAGATTCATCTGCTAAATCAACTGAAAGACAAGTAACATTTTGATGTTCTAAAAGTGCCTGAGGGATTTTTCTTGAAATAGCCAACACTTTATTTCCGGCATCTGCAAACTGCAAAGCTAATTCATAACCAATTCCTCTGCTCGTTCCGGTAACTATAATATTTTTCATATTGGGATAACATTTTTCTTTTATGGAATATGGAATCGCCATTCTTCAGTCCTGTTTATGATTTGGAATCATGGCGATTTCATGATGCAAAAATAAGCAAATACAATAAAAAGGCAGTTATTAATTCATTCTAATCTCTTCTGTTGGCGAAGTTACGATTTGCGTTACTGCAGGTAAAAATTCCTGTATAAAAGATGTCATATGTTGAATATCCATCACTTTAAACTCATCTGACGGATGATGATAAAATTCGAAATTTTCAAAATCAAAAGTGCTTATCGATTGGCAGGGCTTTTTGAAAACATCATAAAAAGAATAATTATCTGAACGATAAAAAAGTTCATATTCAGCTTCTTTAGGTAAAAACCCGATTGTGTTTTTTCCGGTATATTCATTTATTTTCTGAGCCATGTTCGATTTATCAAAACCTGTAATATAGGCTAAATAATCTCGTTTCATTGGCACACCGATCATCTCTATATTCAGTTGGGCATATAAATTAAAGTCTTGTTTTTTAAGTTTTTGAACCAAACTTTTAGATCCTAACAATCCTTTTTCTTCCCCTGCAAAAAATACAACAAGAATACTTCGTTTATTCGATTTTGTTTCGCTAAAATATTTAGCCATTTCTGCAACTGCTGTAACACCTGAAGCGTCATCATTAGCTCCGTTATTAATGATATCTTTTTGTCCTTTGGTTTTATCCAAACCAATATGATCATAGTGTGCACTTAAAACTACAAATTCTTTTTTAAGAACGGGATCTGTCCCTTCCAGAACGCCAACAATATTAAAAGCAGGTGTTTTAAAATTCGTAAGGGTATCACGATAAGAAGAAAAATAAGGTTTGACATTGTTTTTCTTAAGAAAATCTTCCAGAAAAACAGCCGCCTTTTCAATTCCTTTGGTTCCGGTTTCACGGCCTTCTAATTCATCGGAAGAAAGATACTTTAAAAAATCTGAAACATCATTTTGTTTCACCCTATAAGTAATTTCAACAGATTCTGATGTTGGTTTTGGAGTTTTTTCACTGACTGTTGAAATATTGGATTTACAGCCCAATAAAACAAATGGCAGAAGAAAGTATATTTTTTTCATAAAAAGAATATTTTGATTAGTTAAAAAGCAAAACTTCTGAAAAGTAAAAAAAATAATCGTAAAAAAACCCTTTCAAAGCTAAAAAAGCAGAAAGGGTTTATGGTATAAAAAATAAAATTATTTATCCTGCGATAACAGATCTCGAAATTACAATTTTCTGAATCTCTGAAGTTCCTTCATAAATCTGGGTAATTTTTGCGTCACGCATAAAACGTTCTACGTGATATTCTTTTACGTAACCGTTTCCGCCATGAATCTGAACTGCTTCAACAGCTGTATCCATTGCCACTTGCGAAGCAAATAATTTAGCCATCGCCCCACTGACATCATAATTTTTATGCTGGTCTTTATCCCATGCCGCTTTCATACATAAATGACGGGCCGCTTCGATATTAACAGCCATATCTGCCAATTTAAAAGCAATTGCCTGATGATTGCAGATTTCTGTTCCGAAAGCTTTACGTTCTTTTGAATATTTCAAAGCCAGTTCATAAGCTCCTGAAGCAATTCCTAAAGCCTGAGAAGCAATTCCGATACGACCACCGGCAAGTGTTTTCATCGCAAATTTAAATCCGAAACCATCTTCTCCAATTCTGTTTTCTTTAGGAACTTTTACATCGTTAAACATTAATGAATGTGTATCTGAACCGCGGATTCCCATCTTTTGTTCTTTCGGACCGATAGAAAATCCCGGCATATCTTTAGTCATAATCAAAACATTTATCCCTTTATGTTTCAATTCCGGATGTGTTTGTGCAATTACCAAATATACTGAGGCTGTGTTTCCATTAGTAATCCAGTTTTTCGTTCCGTTCACCAAATAATGGTCTCCCATATCTACCGCTGTAGTTTTTTGTGAAGTTGCGTCACTGCCTGCTTCCGGCTCACTTAAACAAAAAGCACCATGGATTTCTCCCGAAGCCAGACCCGGTAAATATTTTTGTTTTTGTTCTTCATTTCCAAATTCCTGTAATCCCCAGCAAACTAATGAATTATTTACAGACATTACTACAGAAGCTGAGGCATCTACTTTCGAAATTTCTTCCATAGCAATTATATATGAAATTGTATCTAAACCACTTCCTCCATATTTAGGATCAACCATCATTCCCATGAATCCTAATTGCCCCATTTTTTTTACCTGTTCAGTCGGAAAAATTTGTTTTTCGTCTCTTTCTATTACACCGGGCAACAATTCATTTTGAGCAAAATCTCTCGCAGCTTGTTGAATCATTAAATGTTCTTCGGTAAGATTAAAATCCATAATAGTGTTCTTTAATTTATTAATGCGCTCTTTTTCTTTCTGTTTTGCGTAAAAAAAGCTTTTCAAAGATAAATTTTAAATATGAATTAACAATGCATGCATAGTATTTTAAGTTTTAATCCAAAAATACTATAACGTTTTCGTGATATTTTTGAATTTTAAAAGAATAAAGACTAATTTTAATACATTTCCCTTAAAATTAAGAGTAAAATTATTGATGTAAAAAAATTAGACAAAAAGCTTCAAGTAATTTATATTTCAGAAGAAACCAAAAGGCACAAACGTACGTATATATACGTAAATCATCTCCTACTATTTTGATTATTAAAGTGATAGATTAAAAATATCATAAAAAACATCATGATTTACAGCTTGAATTTTACAAATTAACAGTATTTTTGCAAAAAACAAAAAATATAGATACCATGAAAAAGATTTTACTATTGCTCACATTTCTTTTAAGTTTACAATTTTCAAATGCTCAGAAAAGTTTAGAAGTAAATGGCGTAAATGTTCCAAGAACACTTGATTTTAAAGGAGAAACACTAACTTTAAACGGTGTTGGGCAACGTTCAAAAATGTTTACCGATTTATATGTACAAGCATTGTATCTGTCAGTATTAACGCAGGATCCTAAACTTATTTTAGACAGCGATACCGAAATGGCTATCAGAATACATATAACCTCATCATTAGTTACCTCAAAAAAGCTATCAAAAGCATTGGCGAAAGGAATGGAAAAATCTGTTGGTGAAGCCGGAATACTAAAATTAACCAAAGAAGTACAGGAACTTGAGGCTCTAATTGGTAAAGAAATTACAAAAGCCGGTGATTTTTTTAACTTAGTATATAATCCTTTTGACAAATCACTATGGATTTATAAAAACGATAGATACGAAGGAAAAATTGAAAGTTTTGAATTTAAAAAAGCATTTTTTGGTATCTGGCTTTCAGAGAATCCGGTTGATAAAGATTTAAAGGAAGAGTTATTAGGTAAAAACAACTAAATAATATCCCTTATTTATTTCTTCAATAATAAAGTATCCGCATTAATCTATTCTATATATTTGCTAAAAATAAACATATCTCATTAAAATGAAAGATTTATTGCAGCAATTTGAAAATAAGGAACCTGAAATTGTTTTTAACTGGAAAGATTCTGAAACAGAAGCCGAAGGTTGGACCGTAATTAATTCTCTTCGTGGAGGAGCGGCTGGCGGAGGTACCAGAATGAGAAAAGGTCTTGACATGAACGAGGTTTTATCATTGGCCAAAACCATGGAAGTCAAATTCTCTGTTTCCGGTCCTGCAATTGGAGGAGCGAAATCCGGGATAAACTTTGATCCTAACGATCCTCGTAAAAAAGGTGTTTTGCAACGCTGGTACAAAGCAGTTTCCCCTTTGTTAAAAAGTTATTATGGTACCGGTGGTGATTTGAATGTTGATGAAATTCATGAAGTAATTCCGATGACAGAAGAATGTGGAGTGTGGCATCCGCAGGAAGGTGTTTTTAACGGACATTTTAAACCAACAGAAGCTGATAAAATTAATAGAATTGGGCAATTACGTCAAGGAGTTATTAAAGTAATCGAAAACCCTAAATTCTCACCGGATGTAACCCGAAAATATACTGTTGCCGATATGATTACCGGTTTTGGTGTTGCTGAAGCTGTTCGTCATTTTTATGCAACTTACGGTGGCAATATAAAAGGCAAAAAAGCAATTATTCAAGGATTTGGCAATGTTGGTTCTGCAGCTGCTTTTTATTTGGCTGAAATGGGAGCTAAAGTAATTGGAATTATTGACCGTGATGGAGGACTAATTAAAGAAGAAGGTTTTTCTTTTGAAGAAATCAGGACTTTATTTTTAAACAAAGACGGGAATAAATTAGTTACCGAAAATATGATTCCGTTTGAAGAAATCAATTCTAAAATATGGACAATTGGTGCTGAGATTTTTACTCCTTGTGCCGCTTCAAGATTGGTTACTCAAAACCAAATAGAGAGCTTAATCGCAAACGGACTGGAAGTAATTTCATGCGGAGCGAATGTTCCTTTTGCAGATAAGGAAATTTTCTTCGGTTCAATCATGGAAGAAGTAGACCGTAAAGTTAGTTTGATTCCAGATTTTATATCGAACTGTGGAATGGCAAGGGTTTTTGCCTATTTCATGGAGAAAAAAGTTCAAATGACAGATGAGGCTATTTTTAATGATACTTCAGAAATTATAAAAAATGCGATTGTAAAAGCACATGCTTTAAATCCCTCAAAAACAAACATCAGTGCAACCGCTTTTGAGATTGCACTGAAACAATTAGTATAATTTTTTTATACTTCAATTCTAAACGAGTCAAACAATCATTTGACTCGTTTTTTTTACCACAGATTTTAATGATTTTAAAACTTTACGTATAAAATTTCATGCAGATTTAAAAGATTTAAGTAGATTCTGCGGATGTGTTTTAAAATATAAAAGAAAAAATCTGCCAAATCTGCGTAAAAAAAAGCAACTCACCACAAAATAGATTCTAAACAATTTTTAGTACTTTTAAACGTTTTTATTAAATACAATTACAAAATTCAGAATCAAAATGACTTCAACCGATTCTTCAGATAAAAAGAAATCACTATTAATCTCTACAGCAATTTATGGTGTCTTATTATTGCTGCTGTTTTTTATACGTTTTTGGCCTCCATATAATCCGGAAAACAATGTAGCTCTTGCTTCTGGTGGCGGAGGTGGAGGTGTAACCGTAAATTTTGGAGACAGCGATTTAGGTTCAGGAGCCAATTATAAAAGTGAAGTCTTAGAAGTTAAAAACCAAGCCAAACAGGCTCCTGCAAAAGCGACTCCGGACGAATCAATCATTACACAGGAAAATACAGCAACTGATGCAACAGATGTAGTGATCCCAACAAAAGAAAAACCAAAAAAAAATACTCCTGTTGTAAAACCGGAAGAGAAACCTGTTCCTCAAAAGCCAAAAGTTTCTAATTCTACAAACGATGCCTTATCCAGTATTTTAAAAGGTTCTAACAAAGGTGGCGACGGTGATGATAAAGTTGCTGGAAATAAAGGTAAAGCAGGTGGAAGTTTAAGTTCTAATGGCTATTATGGTACCGGAGGCTCAGGTGGCGGAACTGGCGGAGGTAACGGAACAGGAAGCGGTATTGGCACCGGAAGCGGTTACGGAGCCGGAAGCGGCGGAGGAACTGGTGGTGGATCAGGGTATTCGTTGGGAAACCGAAAAGCATTATCTAAACCGGCACCAAAATACACTTGCAACGAAGAAGGAAAAGTGGTTGTTGAAGTTACAGTTGATCAAAACGGAAGAACTATTAGTGCTACTCCGGGAATAAAAGGAACAACCAATACGGCAAGCTGTTTATTGGATCAGGCTAAAATTGCTGCAATGAATACTAAATGGTCCCCGGACAGCAATGCTGCGGCAAAACAAGTTGGGAAAATTGTTTATAATTTTAGTTTGAATTAAAACACGAATTTCACTAATTAACACGGATTAATGATTACATAAAAAAGGCTTTCTGAAATATCAGAAAGCCTTTTTTATTACGCTTTTTTGTCATTTCGACGCAAGGAGAAATCACACTAGCTGTCGCCAAAGATTATCGACATTTCTTTGCGGAGTTTCTTGTGTGATTT
>NZ_AKJZ01000006.1 GCF_000282055.1 Flavobacterium sp. CF136 | reverse complement strand
TAACTTTTTGGGGCATGTTCAGTTTTGTGAACAGGCTTTTTTTATATTAAAAAATGAATGTAAGCACTGCTATGAGCGGGTTTCCTGCAATATTTTTTTTGTAAGAATTGCTAATTAATGGCCTTTGTACAGTTTTATATGGCTTTTTTTATTTTTAAATCATAAAATAATTAACCCCTATTTTTTAGGGGGTATTATTAAAGTTTTTGATTTAAAAATGTGTTTACTTAAATATTTTTATATTTTTGTCACGCATAACCCATGTTTTTGAGTGGTTATTATTAAAAACTCGTTATTGTATTTTTAAAAAGCAATCTGTATTAATATGAAATAATGATTATTTTTAATTTAATTTTTGTAATCCATAATTCTGCTTCTAAAATATCAAAAAAATAGATTTCGATTCTTTTACTTATGCAAAAGTTAATAAATTCGCTGAAGAAAATGAGGATGTTTTAGATAGGATTTGAAGTTCAAAAAGTGAAATCGTATATAATTATAGAGATAAAAATTTAACTAACCAAAATCAATTAATAACTAAAAAACCAATTAAAACATGAAAAAAGTATTACACGTTTTTGCCGCAATGTTAACAAGCTCTTTTGCATTTGCTCAGGAAGATGCACCAGAATCTACTTCTACTCCTTTAGAAATTTCAGGTTCCGGGGATGTATATTACAAATATGATTTTGCTAAAGTTCCTAATATCCCAACAAGCTTCGCAACAGATCAGAATTCTGTTTCTTTAGGAATGTTAGATATTGCATTGAAGAAAAAAATAAAAAATATTTCTTTCGTAGGTGAAGTTTCTTTTGGACCAAGGGGACAAAGACAATCAATCCCAAATGAGCCAGGTGTAGTATATGATCAAAATGGTGATCCTATTCCTAATGTAAGTACTTCTGGGGAATCATTCCACATCCAAAATTTGTATGCTACTTATGCAGTTTCGGATAAACTGAGTTTGACTGCAGGTTATATGGGTACATTTATTGGGTATGAGGTAATCTCTCCAGTAGGTAATTTTCATTACTCTACTTCTTATATGTTTACCAATGGGCCATTCCAAAATGCAGGTGTTAAAGCGAATTATGCGATAACGGAGAAATTTGGAGCAATGGTAGGTTTGTTTAATGATTCCTGGAATTCATATAAAGCTGATTCACAAAAAGGATTAAATGCTGTAGGAGGTCAATTATCTTTTGTAACTGATAAAGCGAGTGCTTATTTGAATTTTATGGATGGCTCTGTAAGCGGTACTATTGTTGATTTGACTGCAACATTCCAATTAACTGAAAAATTCAAACTAGGTTTAAACGCTGCAGATTTTTCAAACGAAGGTGATGTTGGTTATACAGGAGCGGCGTTATACCCATCTTATGCGATCACTGATGCTTTTGCTTTAGGATTGCGTGGAGAATATTTTAAATACAAAGAAGGTTCTGGAGATACAAGTGTTACGGCTCTTACCTTGTCAGGAAATTATAAAATAAATGGTTTGACTATTATTCCGGAGTTTAGATTTGATTCTAATTCAGATGAAGTTTTGTTCGTAGATTCGGACTTAGCTCCTGCTAAATCTGCTTCTCAAGTACTATTAGCTTTGGTTTACGGATTCTAAGGTAATTATTACAACATACTCTTTCTAGAGATAAAGATTGATATTTTTTTTTTTTTTGGAAGCTGTCAAAATTTTATAATTTTTGGCAGCTTTTTTATTGATGTGAATTTTATTGAAGATCTTTATATATATATATATATATTAGATAAGTAAAATGAAAGGGGAAGAATTTAAAGAAACAGAATATCTTCCTTTAGACACCAATGTTCGAACATAATAAATACATTGATAGAATGTTAATTTGCTTTATTAAATAAAAAAATGCGTTTCGGATTTAATTCAGAAACGCATTTTTATTTTGTATTATGGTTGTTTTTATTGTAATTGCTTTTTGTAAATCGAATAGATAGTGTCTATTGTTTTTCTATCTAAAGTTACACTTGTGTCTGTTTGAATATAGTGCAATTTAAAGGCAATTATTGCTGCCGAAAGATTTTTGGTATTGTAACCAATAATTCTCAAAGCAGGTTCGATTTTAAAGTCAAAAGGAGCCTCTTCCAGTATTTCATCCGGCCAAATTCCGAAACCTTTTTCTGCTAGTGTTTTCCATGGGAATAAAGCACTTGGATCTTGTTTTCTGCCAGGTGCAATATCAGAATGTCCTATTATATTTTGCGTCGGGATATTATAATCTTTTTTTAATTTAGTTAAAAGGGCAACCAAACTACTGATCTGTGCTTCCGTAAAAGGTTTAGAACCATTGTTATCCAGTTCAATACCAATTGAGCTTGAGTTTAAATCAGTATTTTTTCCCCAGGTTGATGCACCTGCATGCCATGCTCTTAAATAATCATTTAGCATCTGAACCACTTTTCCGTTTTCAGAAATCACATAATGGGCACTTACCTGTGTTTTGGTCTTTATAAAAGTATTTATAGTTTGCTGAATTGAATCTTGTGCAGTATGATGAATAATTATAAAGCTTGGTTTTCTTAAATTAAAATTGACCGTACCAATCCATTCCGTATTGATGCCGTTTAATAAAGCAGTAGAGCCTGTTTTTGACAGAGTATCTTTTACAATGCCTAATTGTTGGGCATATGATGTGTCAATTACTACAGGATTAGAAGGTATTTGCTGAACCTCTTTGCTGGCAATTTGATTCTCTAAAGTTTTAAGCTGTTTATCATAGACTTTCTCAGTGTCTTTATATGGGTTTTTTGTTGCGCAGGAAATAATAGAAATTGCTAAAATAAGATAACAAAGATGTTTTTTTAACATGGTTTAATTGTATTGTAAGGTTAATTGAAACAATTATTCTTTATCTTTTATTGTTTCAGAATTCTCCTTGGTTTCTTTTGAATCTTTTTTCTTTTTCGACTTTGTTTTTTTTATTTCCTTAAAATTCGCCATAAAGGAAGTGTATTTTTCAACTTGATCCGGATTAAGGAAAGCCGTTATTTTTTTAGTAGTGCTTTCTCTCAATGCTTTCATTTGCTCCATTTTTTCATCCTGGCTGCTGCTTTCATTTTTCAAAAGTACTCCTTGTTCTCTCATACTGTCAGCCAAAACATTCGTTATTGCAATTGCCTGAAGTTCATCAAGATTTACCTCTGGTTTCATTTGTTCTACAATTTTTGCAGCCGTTTCTTCAGGAGGAACTTCCTTAGGCTTGCTTGGAGAGCCTTGTGGTCCCTGCATCATGCTTCTGTCCATTCCCATACCGCCGCCTCTTCCGTAACCATTTCCCCCATAACCATTATTGTAACCGTTTCCGTATTGAGCCGAAACAGAATTAATACAGAATAACGTAAAAACCAAAAGAAATAATGATTGAATAGGTTTCATAATAGTATTTATAAAAAGTTAGCAAATATATATGGTAAATTTAAGCAGGTTCTCCGTATAAATCAAATTCTGTTGCTTCAATTATCTTGATATTAACAAATTCTCCGGTTTTTACATAATGTTTTGATGCATCAATCAATACTTCGTTGTCAACATCAGGACTATCAAATTCAGTTCTGCCTACAAAATGTGCACCTTCTTTTCTGTCAATAATGCATTTGTAAACCTGTCCAATTTTTTCCTGGTTCAGATCCCATGAAATTTGAGACTGTAATTCCATAATTTCATTGGCTCTTGCCTGTTTTACATCATCCGGAACATCATCTTCAAGTAAGTAAGCGTGTGTGTTTTCTTCATGGGAATAGGCAAAACATCCCATTCTGTCAAATTTCATTTCCTGAACAAAATCTTTCAGGATTTCAAAATCTTCCTGAGTCTCACCAGGATATCCAACAATTAATGTTGTTCTGATCGCCATTCCCGGAACTGCAGCACGGAAATCTTTTAATAGTTGAGTTGTTTTAGCCTGCGTAGTTCCGCGACGCATCGATTTTAATATTGAATCCGAAATATGCTGTAACGGAATATCAATATAATTACAAATCTTAGGTTCGCGTTTCATTATTTCCAAAACATCCATCGGAAAACCGGTAGGGAAAGCATAATGTAAACGAATCCATTCAATTCCGTCAACTTTTACCAATGCTTCTAATAGTTCGCCAAGATTCCTCTTTTTGTAAATATCAAGACCATAGTAAGTTAAATCCTGAGCAATCAAAATCAGTTCCTTAACGCCGTTTTTAGCTAAACCTTCAGCCTCTTTAACCAATTTTTCAATAGATTGAGAAACGTGTTTTCCACGCATAATCGGAATAGCACAGAAACTGCAGGGTCTGTCGCAGCCTTCAGCAATTTTTAAATAAGCGTAGTTCTTAGGAGTTGTCGTTAAACGTTCCCCTAATAATTCATGTTTATAATCGGCTCCTAAAGCTTTCAATAGTTGAGGTAACTCAGTTGTACCAAAGTATTGATCTACATTCGGAATTTCTTTTTCTAAATCAGGTCTGTAACGTTCAGATAAACATCCGGTTACGAAAACTTTATCAACAAGTCCTTTGTCTTTTTTATCAGCGTATTCCAAAATCATATTTACTGATTCTGCTTTGGCATTATCAATAAAACCGCAAGTGTTAATCACGATAATGTTTCCTTCTCTTTCTGCAGGAGCTTCATGTTCAACTTCTTTTCCGTTTGCACGAAGTTGTCCCATCAATACTTCACTATCATAAACATTCTTCGAACACCCAAGAGTGATTACGTTAATTTTGTTCTTTTTTAAAGACTTGGTTCTCATACTTTTATAAATTGGAGTGCAAAATTACACTTTTTTATCCAAACACCGCTTGTTTCAGTTTCTTTTAGGTGTATTTTATGAAGCTATTCCTGCTGTTCGCTGTATTTTTTGTGGTCCCGTTAAAAAAAAACGAGACCACAAAAAGATGCCGCTTCCATCAGGGCTAAAAAAAATCCGCCAGAGAAGACCTGACGGAAATTTTCATTCATCTATTTATTCTTAATTACAATTCAAATAATAAAGTCAAAGAAACATTATTTAGTTTCGATGTAATGTTGGCGCCGTCTGTAAATCCTGTAGCAAAAAATCCCTGATTTGATTTTCTTTCAGCGTATGAATAAGCAAGATCTAATTTGGTTCCTCCAAAATTATAACCCAAACCACCAGAGTAGCTTTCTAAATCTCCAATTGTAGTTCCGTTTTTATATGGACTTCCTTCAAATCGATATCCGCCACGTAAGCTCAAACGTTTTATTTTGTATTCGCCACCAATTCTTAATTCACCGGCAGAAGTTAAATTATCATTTATATCATTATTTAGTTCTCTAAAACCTGCATCACTGGTTGGCTTAAATTTGGTATTGCTGTAATCTTTAATAGCATAATCAACACTAATTAAACCAGATTTTCCAAATACATATGCACCGCTAAAAGTTATTTTTCCGGGAGTTTGTAATGTGTATGGATCATAAACATTTGTTACATCCGGATTAACAGTCGCATTTATGGGTTGACCTCCGGCTGCCTGTCTTGTAGTATGTAAATTTTGTGATATTTCATCATAAAGATCATACCAGGTATTCGATTCGTATGCTAAGCCAAGACGGAAAGACTCAGTGACTTTGGCAATTGCACCCAGTTGAAAAGAAAATCCATTTCCGTAAGTGTATTGATCATTGTTGAAGCGTAAATTTGATATCGTTTCACCGGCTACTAATGGGTTGTCATTATCTTCATAAAAAGTGGTAGTTCTTCTGTAGTCAGTAACATGAACATTCAAATTTGCTCCTAAATAAAGACGGTCTTTATAGGAAGTTGCAATATTGAAACTTAATTTGCTGTTATATCCTCTTTCGTAAATTTCATTTTCATGATAGTAATTACCGCCTGCAGGTACATTGCTTATGTATTGAGTATTGCTGTCGGTATTATTTACAGGATTAATTACAAATCCATTATATCCAAAATAAGCTTGCTGTTCATTATAAAATTGGTCTCTATATGAGATGTTTTTTATATCTCCCAACGAAATTCCATTTGCATAAGCTAAAAAATACTCATCTACAGAATTTGTTGGATTTGTACCTACAGAAACAGTATTATTGTCGAAATTGTTTGTGTTTTCATAAGTAGCCCCAATAGTAACTTTTTTCCAGTTGTTATTTGGATTTCGGTCATTAAAAACAAAAACAGCGCCTGCCTGGTTTAGTATAAATGAGTTTTTTTTATCACTCATTGGAGTTCCAAAATAGTTAGAATTGTTTTTAATATTCTGATTGCTTAAAGTTACTCCCACCTGATTATTCAAAAATATAGCTGATCCGGCAGGGTTGACACTTAAAGAAGAGAAATCTCCACCCACAGCACCAAAGGCACCACTCATCGCTCTGAATCTGGCAGTTCCGGTTAGGTTATCCTGTGCAAAACGCACTGCATCTGAAACTTCTTGTGAATATGAGGCGCTAATAGTTAGCCCTGATATAAGTAGGAATAATATTTTTTTCATTAGATTGAAAATTTTGATGATTTTAATAGATGTGTGTCTGGAACAAAAGAAATTATCTTCTGCCTCCACCACCACCACCGTAAGATCTTCCGCCGCCACCGCCACCGCCAGATGATCTCATGCTTCCACCACCACTATTCATTGAGCGTGATGGGCTGGGAGAGTAGCTTCTTGATGAATTGTTATTTGTCGTATTGTTGTTGTAATTGTAGTTTCTGTTTGTAGTGGTACCGCTTGATCTTCTGTTAGAGTAATCATAACTGTTATTTGTGCTGCTTCTGTTCGTAAAAGCAGGGCTTGATGTTCTGCCGTTTACATAAGAGCTTCTTCTGAAATCAGTGTACTCGCTTCGTCTGTTTGTGTTATAGTTACTTCTGTTGGTGTAGTTTCTATTAGTGTTGGTATAGCTTCTGTTAGAAAAGTTTCTATTTGTTGCGTAACTTCTGTTTGAGGCGTAATTTCTTCCACCGTAGTATGAGGCAGAACCTCTTCTTCCATAATTATAAGAGTAATTGTTATATCTGTAACCATATCCTCCTCCCCAGTAATATCCCGGGTAATTCCATCCATATCCGTATCCGTAACCAGGTCCCCAATATCCAGGGTAACCACCCCAGGCATATACGGGATATCCCCAGTAACCACCACCATAACCCCATCCATAATAAGGATATCCAAATCCAAATCCCCATGACCAGGAAGGGTTGGAGTAAACATTAATAGCTACTTCTGAATTACTGCTTCCCCAGGCAGGATAAGCAGTAGCAGTAGTTTGTGTGCTGTCATTTTCTGCATAATTACCATAATTGTCAACATCTGTGAAAATTTCAGTTGGCTGATCTTCATCTTGTAATGATTTAAAGTAATCTTTATATTGATTGTTAGTAGCAGTAGTATTTGATTGAGTATAGTTGTTTCGGGTATTGCCATAGACTCCATCATTATCATTGTATGAAGTGTTTTGGTAAGAACCACATGATGCTACCAGAAAACTCAGTAATCCAATAAAGTAGAAATGAGTTGTGTTTTGTCGGAGAGAAATAGAAGTTTTCATATCTGTGGTGTTTTTTATTGTTGCACATTACAAAAATAGTTAGTTTTGCGGAACTATTTAGTTAAAAAAAATAAAACAAAATTTGTGCCAAACTATTCAATATGAGTAAGAACCTCACTACAAGATCAGAAGATTATTCGAAATGGTATAACGAGCTGGTTGTAAAAGCAGATCTAGCCGAAAATTCAGGAGTTAGAGGATGTATGGTTATAAAACCGTACGGATATGCTATTTGGGAAAAAATGCAAGCCGAGTTAGACAGGATGTTTAAAGAAACAGGACATCAAAACGCATACTTTCCTTTATT
This sequence comes from Flavobacterium sp. CF136, assembly GCF_000282055.1. Classification (GTDB taxonomy): domain Bacteria; phylum Bacteroidota; class Bacteroidia; order Flavobacteriales; family Flavobacteriaceae; genus Flavobacterium. Next base: position 65,161 of record NZ_AKJZ01000006.1, on the reverse strand, counting down.
CGTGCCAAAAAGCATGTTTGAAGCAGAGGAGAAAAATGCAGAAGGATTTGCAAAAGAATGTGCTATCGTAACACATTACAGATTAAAAAATGACCCGGATAAACCCGGAAAGCTAATGGTGGACCCAAATGCTAAATTAGAAGAAGAACTGATTGTTCGTCCAACAAGTGAAGCGATTATTTGGTCTACCTATAAAGGATGGGTGCAATCGTATAGAGATTTACCGCTGTTAATTAATCAATGGGCTAATGTGGTTCGTTGGGAAATGCGTACGCGTTTGTTTTTAAGAACAGCTGAGTTTTTATGGCAGGAAGGCCATACGGCACATGCTACAAAAGCTGAAGCCATAGAGGAATCTGAAAAAATGATGAATGTTTATGCAGACTTTGTTGAGAATTTCATGGCGATACCTGTTGTAAAAGGTATAAAAACCGAAACAGAACGTTTTGCCGGAGCTGATGAAACCTATTGTATTGAAGCATTGATGCAGGATGGAAAGGCATTGCAGGCCGGAACATCTCACTTTTTAGGGCAGAATTTTGCAAAAGCTTTTGATGTAAAGTTTGCAAATGCTGAAGGAAAACAAGAGCATGTTTGGGGAACTTCCTGGGGAGTTTCAACTCGTTTAATGGGGGCTTTGGTTATGACACATTCTGATGATCAGGGATTGGTTTTGCCTCCAAATTTAGCACCAATACAAGTTGTTATTGTTCCTATTTATAAAACTGATGAGCAATTAGAGCAAATTACTGCAGCAGTTAATGAATTAGTGACAAAACTAAGAAAGTTGAAGATTTCGGTTAAATATGATGACAGAACGACACAAAAGCCAGGATTCAAGTTTGCTGAGTGGGAATTAAAAGGAGTGCCTGTTCGAATTGCTGTTGGTCCAAAAGATTTAGAAAACGGAACCTTTGAGGTTGCACGACGTGATACTTTGACAAAAGAGACCGTTTCCGGAGAAGGAATCGTAACCTATATAAATGACTTGTTAGAGCAGATTCAAAACGATTTATTTAATAAAGCATTAGATTACCGTAATACACATATTACGGAAGTAAATAGTTTTGAGGAGTTTAAAGAAGTGTTAGAAGGAAAAGGTGGTTTTGTATCGGCCCATTGGGACGGTTCGGCTGCTACTGAAGAAAAAATAAAAGATCTGACCAAAGCAACAATTCGTTGTATTCCTTTGAGTCATTTAGAAGAGGTGGGAACCTGTGTGTTTACTGGGAATCCATCTGCTAAAAGAGTACTGTTTGCTAAGGCATATTAAAAAAAAATAATTTTTTTTACATCAACTATTGTACATCTTAAAAATAGTTGTATTTTTGCATCCGCATTAGAGAAGCAGGCCCGTTCGTCTATCGGTTAGGACGCATGGTTTTCATCCATGTAAGAGCGGTTCGATTCCGCTACGGGCTACTACTTTTACTGCGAATTAAGTTTTTTAACTTAATAAAAATGGCCCGTTCGTCTATCGGTTAGGACGCATGGTTTTCATCCATGTAAGAGCGGTTCGATTCCGCTACGGGCTACTAAAATTAGTTGTGAATAAGTTTTATAAAATAAAAATTGGTGTCTCGGTTTTTGTTTTATTAGTTAAAACCAAAGTGATTGTTTTGCAATTGTGGGAGGTTTTTCTTTTTTAACTAGTATCTATAATAATTATTACATCTAAAATTAAAAAAAATGGCAAATCATAAGTCGGCATTAAAAAGAATCAGAAGTAACGAAAAAAGAAGAGTTCTTAACAGATACCAACATAAAACTACTCGTAATGCTATTAAAGCATTAAGATTAGCTACTGAGAAATCTGATGCAGCTTCTAAATTATCAACTGTAATTTCTATGATTGATAAATTAGCTAAAAAGAACATCATTCACGATAATAAAGCTTCTAACCTGAAGTCTAAATTAACGAAACATGTTGCTAAATTGTAATTAATTACAATTTCCTAAATATATAAAGTCCTCTTTTGAGGACTTTTTTTGTTTTAAATATTGCTGTATTTTTCAACAGGTATAGAAATATTAACCGCGAAATAAAATTTAGATTAACTTAATCATTAATTTTGTATTCTAAACCAATAATTAGATGGATACTCTTTTGCACGCTGAAAGTCCTTTCAAAACAATAATCTCTTTTCATAAACTGATTGAATCTTTTGAGGAAATTGCTTTATCTAATGTAGATTACAGGGCGAACTATGCCAAAGCTATTTTAAAACAAATAGAATCTATACCTGAATTAAGGACTGGGATTGAAGATTACAATACTATTAAAAATAATGAGGCTTTAATCAAGAATATATTAGCTGATTTATTTCCGACAGCTTTGACTCATAATGAAATTAAGGCTGTTACAATTCCTTTTCAAAATATCTCTTTCAATTATACAGAACGTTTCAAGAAAATATTGCGTAATGCCGGTGATGAGTTTTATATGGAAATTCGTGATTTTGATAATCATCAATTCTATATTAATAACTGTTGCCTGATTTTAAGTGGTTATTACAAACAAAATATTGATTTCAATAGAATTTTCTTTTATGACATTCCGGATGAAAATGGAATTGAAAAGCACTATCGTATTTTGTACAATGCCGATTTTATAGAGATTACTCCAACAGAAAATTCGGTACCGCTTACACAAGACGATATTGATCTGTTGATTGATAATTATAATGATATTGATCTTTGGAAATCTAAATTTCCTGTGGGAAGCTGGGTTTTAAAAGGTTTCGGTATTGTTTCTTTATTTGATGCTACCATAGAAAGTGCAATTTCAAATTTAAAGAGTAATTTGTTAAAGCCTGACTCAAAGACAGTTGCTTCAAATGATACTATTATTGAAAATATTTTCAAATCAATATTTAAAATTTCAGATCTGAAAGTTGGTTTCATTATCTATAATCCGGAAGAAGAAAAATTCATCAAACCTGTTAGGCATGATAACAAGCTTCAGAGTTTTTTGCTTTCAACAGATCAGGAAGTAGAATGTAAAAATGCTTTTTTTGGATGTTATTTTGAAAATTTATTAGACAATAAAGAGCCTTTTGTAATTTCTAATGTTCAAAAATTCACAGAAGAGTCCGTAAATAAAAAACTTGGTGAACATCTGTTAAAACAAAATATTCAGAGTTGTGTTTTTGCACCGGTTATAAAAGACGGGCATTTATTGGGTGTTTTAGAATTAGTTTCTGAAAATCCAAGAAGTTTAAATAGTGTAAATGCAACCAAACTGGAATTGGTTTTACCATATCTGACGGATACAATTGATCGTTATAATACTGATATGCAACATCAGGTTGAAGCCATTATTCAGCGTGAATACACTACAATTCATCCAAGTGTGTATTGGAAATTTAGAAAAGAATCACAAAATTATTTTCAAAATAGCAATCCGGCCAAAGATTATATTTTTAAGGAAATTGTCTTTAAAAATGTTTACCCTTTATATGGACAAATCGACATTAAAGGTTCATCTGAACATCGAAATGAAACGGTAAAAATAGATTTGAAAAATCAGCTTACGACGATTTTAGAGATTTTCGAAAACCAGAAACCAAACAGCAACTTAATGCTTTTGGAACAACGTAAATTTGAACTGGAATCGCTTCGTGATGAATTAGATCAACCTTTAAAAGCTGATACAGAACAACAGATTCAGCGCTATATTGAGGAAGAAATACATCCTATTTTAAAAAATACAAAAGATACAGCGAAAAACAAAAAGCTGGAAGAATTGTATTTTGCGGGTCTGGATGAAAAAACAGGAATGTTTTATCAGGAAAGAAAGAAATTTGATAATGCAATGTCTATTATTAATAAAAAACTGGCTTCGGTTCTGGATAAAAAACAACTGGAAGCACAGCAAATATATCCGCATTATTACGAGCGTTTTAAAACTGATGGTGTTGAGCATAATTTATATATTGGTGCATCAATTTCTCCAACAAAACCTTTCGATATTATGTATTTGCACAATTTGCGTCTATGGCAATTGCAAACTTTATGCGAAATGGAATTAGAACATCATCAACTTAAAGAATCTTTGCCTTATGAACTGGATGTAACGTCTTTGATTTTGGTATTTAGCGTCCCTCTTTCAATTCGTTTTAGAATGGATGAGAAACGTTTTGATGTTGATGGAACTTACAACGCAAGATATGAAGTTGTAAAAAAACGTATAGATAAATCGAACATTAAAGGCACAAATGATCGTATTACTGAAAAAGAAAAAATTACAATCGTATACTCTCAAAATAGTGAAGAAGCAGAATATTTGAAATATATTAAATACTTACAGCACAAGAAAATATTAGAACCTGCAATTGAACAATTTGAAGTTGAGGATTTACAAGGTGTTTCGGGTTTAAGAGCGATTCGTGTAAAAGTAATTAACAATATTGCAAATGCAAGTGCTAAAAAAATCACTTACCAGGATTTATTAGATGAGCTCAACTAATTTTTAGATGAGCTCTTACTGTTTTTAAATACTTTTAAAAGCGATAACAAATGAAATTACGGTTATAATAATTCCGACCATAAAAAAATTGTAAGCGATTCGAAGTAAATTATATTTGCGTTGTAAAACTAATCCAAGGTAGTATAAGTCTTTGATCATTGTTGAGTACAAATAATCACGGTCTTTCATCATCTCATTCATTGCCCAATCATAATCCTCCAAAGGCATTTTGTAGAAATTACCGAAGAACATCAGATTTACTTTTTTAGCTTCAACATCTGCACGGGTAAAGAAACCCGAAGTTACTTTTGGTCGTGTTGAAAGAATAGCAAAGATAATGGTAATAACACTTGACATCAACATAATAAAAGTCGGGATAACCAAATGAGCATTTTTTGGACTGTCTAATTTTGGAATAATCGAAGAAAGTGCAATCGAGATAATAATAGCATTTACAGACAATAAAATATTTGCCTTACTATCAGCAATACCGCTCAAACGTGTATGGTTTCCTAAACTTACACGGAACAAAGTATCGATACCCCGATCCGGTTTTTCTACTTTATCCTTCTTTTTTTCGTCATTTTCCATTGCTTTAGTCTTTTTTAATTCTTGTTTTTTAATTTTTTTTTGAACCATGGCAATAGTTTTCTCTTTTAAAGGCTGCCATTTTTTCAAGGCATAGTCCGTGTAAAATCGATGTTTGTTCAATAAGAAATTTAAATTTTCTTTTGCCCATTCTAAACTGGAAAAAGAAATATCCATGGTGCTTTCTAATTCAGAACGTAATAATTCGCAGGAAGATTCATATTCAAGACTTGTAATGTGAACATAATCAGCATCTTTAATTATCTTTTCTAATTGTGTTTGTGGGACATACAATTTTGAAGTCGCCAAAATAAGTTTAGAAACTTCTGTTATAAATTCATCCGACTGTTCTTTTTCTTTTAAAAACTTAGTTACAATCTTCACACTCTCATCTTCATGGTTTTCTACTCCATTTAGATAACCTGTGTCATGAAACCATGCTGCAACCAAAAGCATTTCCTTGTCTGCGCCTTCTACTTTTTCCTTGTCACAAAGCTTGATAACAGCATTTACGACATTAAAAGTATGGTTGAAATTATGGTAAGAATATAAATTAGAAAGGTTATCTTTGAGTAAATTACTGACGAAATCTTCGGATTGTTTTACTAGATTCATAAAGAATATTTTTTATACGACTAAATTATGAAATTGTTTTTGGATAATCATTTTATTGCTAAGATTAAAACTCAAATAGTATCTTTTTCGCTTTTGTTTTTAATCTGTTCATGTGCTACAAATCATACTCAATTTGGGAAAAATATAACTACTGACGATGTTGAAAACGCTACTGATACTATAAAAATTGCACATACTTTTTATTTAGTTGGAGATGCTGGAAATGCAGATGAAGAAAAACCACAGCAAACACTTGAGTTATTGCATCAGAAACTAAAAAAAGCCAATAAAAGATCAACTTTAATCTTTTTGGGTGATAATATATATCCAAAAGGTTTTCCAAGTGATAATCATCCTTTGGATAAAACCCTGGCAGAAACAAAACTTACAAACCAATTAAAATTAACGGAAGGATTTAAAGGCAAAACGATATTTATTCCGGGAAATCATGATTGGTATAGCGGTATTAAAGGCCTCGAACGTCAAGCGGATTTTGTAACTAAATATCTCAATGATAAAAAATCATTTTTACCCAGAAAAAGCTGCCCGATTGAAGAGGTGAAAATAGATAGTACAGCTTGTTTGGTAACTATTGACAGTGAATGGTTTTTAGAAAATTGGAATAACCATCCTACTATAAATGATAATTGTGACATCAAAACCCGCGAATATTTTTTTGATGAACTTGAAAGTATTTTAAATAAAAATCAGGAAAAAACGATTATTCTTGCCCTTCATCATCCTTTAATGAGTAACGGAACTCATGGAGGTCAGTTTTCATTAGAAAAACAATTGTTTCCTTTAGAAAATAAAATTCCACTGCCTATTATTGGTTCATTGATAAATTTTATTCGAAAAACTTCCGGGATTAGCCCTCAGGATATTCAAAATAAGCAATATACTATTTATTCAAAAAGAATAAAAGCACTCATTCAGGGACAAAAAAATGTAATCGTTGTTTCTGGTCATGATCATAATCTGCAGTTTATCAATAATGAAAATATTAATCAGATTATAAGTGGGGCCGGTTCAAAATATGAGGCTGCAAAAGCAGTAAATCCTTATGATTTTTCTTATGGAGGAAATGGTTACGCAACATTGGCCTTGTTTAAAAGCGGAGATGCAAAAGTTGCTTTTTTTGGAAACGAAAATAATAAGGAGAAATTGCTTTTTGAACGTGAAATTATCAAGGCAAAAGAAATAAATTGGATAAAAAAGGGCACGAATGATTTTCCTTCTACAACTACAGCTTCTATCTATTCAAAAGAAATGACACGAAAAAGTTTTTTTCATAAATTTCTTTTTGGAAATCACTATCGAAAATATTACAGCTTACCTATCGAAGCAAAAACAGCAACTTTAGATACTTTAATGGGAGGTTTGAAACCAATTCGTGAAGGAGGAGGGCATCAGTCTATATCCTTAAGAATGATGGATTCCAAGAAAAGAGAATATGTAATGAGGGCTTTAAAAAAGAGTGCAACACAATTTCTTCAATCAGTTGCTTTTAAGGATCAATATGTGGCAAACGATTTTGAGGATACATATGTCGAAGGATTTTTACTTGACTTTTACACAACATCACATCCTTATACACCTTTTGCAGTAGGTGATATGGCAGACAAACTAGGTTTAGCTCATACCAATCCGGTTTTGTATTACATTCCGAAACAAAATGCCTTAAAAGAATTTAATTCAAATTTTGGTGATGCATTATATATGGTAGAAGAGCGTCCGACAGATAATCAAAAGGATGCACGAAGTTTCGGTAAACCAAATGATATTATTGGTACCGATGATATGATGAAAAATTTCCATAAAGATGAAAAGTATGTTGTAGATGAAAAAGAATATATGAAAGCGCGTTTATTTGATATGCTTATAGGCGATTGGGACCGACATGCTGATCAATGGCGCTGGGGAGAATATAATGAGGGGGATAAAATCGTTTACAAACCGATTCCACGTGATCGTGATCAGGCTTTTGCAAAGTATGACGGAACTTTACTTTCTTTATTAATGAATATTCCGGCATTGCGACATATGCGTACTTTTAAAAAAGAAATTGATAATGTAAAATGGTTGAATCGTGAACCTTATCCATTAGATTTGGCTTTTGTTCGAATTTCAGATAAAAATGATTGGATTACGCAAGCTAAATACATTCAGGAGCATCTTTCGGATAATGATATTGATCAGGCTTTTAAAAATCTGCCCAAAGAAGTTCAGGACGAAACTATTGAAGATATTAAACAAAAACTGAAGAGTCGAAAAAAGGAACTTCAAAAATATGCGGCTATTTATTCTGATGTATTGGCTCATACAGTTATAATAGCAGGCACGGACAAAAAGGACAAATTTGTTCTGAACCATAATTCTAAAAATAGCCTGGAATTAAAAGTGTATCGAATCAAAAAAGAAGGTGAAGAGTTGCTTTATACCAAAGTTTACAACGATAAAATAACAAAAAACCTTTGGATTTATGGTTTGGATGATGACGATATTTATGAAGTGAACGGAAAATATAAATCGAACATTTTAATTCGGTTAATTGGAGGACAGAACAATGATTTATACACGATTGACAATGGCAGAAAAGTTAAGATATATGATTTTAAATCAAAAATAAACACTTATAATCTTGATAAAAAAGCGCAAACTGTTCTTACTGATGATTATGATGTGAATTTATATAATTTTGAAAAACCAAAATATAATGTGATTTCAGGTTTGCCAACTGCAGGTTATAATCCGGATGATGGTGTAAAATTAGGAATTAATCTTAATTATACGGTGAATAATTTCAAGCAAAACCCGTATACTCAAAAACATGTTTTAAATGGGTTTTATTATTTTGCAACAAGTGGCTTTGAGCTAGATTATACAGCACATTTTCCGGGATTATTAGGGAATTGGGTAATTGATGCAGAAGCAAAATTCACCACGCCAAATTTTGCAATAAATTATTTTGGTTACGGAAATAAAACCACAAATAACGATCAGGATCTGGGAATGGATTATAATCGTGTTCGAATCCAAAAATTAAGGGTTGCGCCTGCTGTAAGACATGTTGGCCGTTATGGAAGTGAGCTAAGTTTTCAGGCTGTTTTTGAGCAAATGAAAGTTGAAGATACAAATGGCCGCTTTATTGATGTTCCCGGAATTGTAAATCCGGAAATTTTTGAAAATCAGCAATATGGCGGCGCAACAATAAAATATAGTTTCAAAAATGTCGACTTCGTTTCAAAACCTACTTTAGGAATGGGATTTATGATATCAGGAAGCTGGCTCACAAATTTGAATGATACCAAGCAAAATTTTCCAACGATAGAAAGTAATTTAAGTTTCGTGCATAAGATTGATTCGCAGGGCAAATTCATTTTTGCGACTATGTTTAAAACAAAAGCGATTCTGAATGATAATTATGAATTTTATCAAGGTGTAACTTTAGGAGGTGATAAAGATCTGCGTGGGTATAGAAATGAACGATTTTTAGGAAATACGTCCTTCTCACAAAGTACTGATTTGCGTTATAGTATTGGAAGGATACGTAAATCAATAATTCCTTTGACCTATGGAATTTTAGCCGGTTTTGATTACGGCCGTATATGGTTAAATGCTGAGGATTCAAAAAAATGGCATAACGATTTTGGTGGCGGAATATGGATAAACGGAATAAATGTAATTACTGCAAGAGTTTCTTACTTTAAATCACCTGATGAAATCGGAAGGGTTGTTATAGGTGCAGCTTACAGTTTTTAATTTATTGATTTACGGAAAAATGAATGTTACTTCAACTTAAATTCATAGACTTTTCCGCCTATTTTATTTGTTTTTTCGTCAGCAATTAATAAAGTAGTATTGTCTTTAAAAACGATAGCTTCTTTTTGGGAAAAGTGATTTAGACTAATTTCAGTCTGAGTTCCTTTATTAAATAAATCACCCGGATAATTCTTAAATAAAACTATTTTATCATGGCTTAACAAAACTACTTTTTTTCCGTCAGGGCTAATTGTAGCACTTGTTAAAACACAGTGATTATAGTTGTCGCAAGTTTTAAATTCACCTATTTTGGTTGCTTTTTGAGTTCCCGGTGCGTTTAGGATTTTGTAAATAAAAGCTGTTCCGTCAAAATTTTTACTTCTGTTTTTAGTGAAAAGGTAAAAGTAATTTTGGTATTCAAAAAAGCCTTCAACATCATAAAATAACTCTTTTTTCTTTGGAGGAAATTCTGTTTGTTCCGGGTAAGAAAATGAAACTTTATATTCGGCAACCGCATTTTCTTTATTTAATTCATTTTTGGCTACTTTATAAATACATAAATCCTGACGCTCATTGTCGTTATTGCCAAAATCACCAATATAAATATTTCCGTTTTTGTCTTTTGTGATATCTTCCCAATCTACATTTGCTGCATTTGTAACTGTAATGGTTTTATTTGTCTTTCCATCAGAATTTAAAGCGTAGATTTTGTTTGCATTTCCACTGTCTTCCAAAGTATAAATCAAATTCGTTTCCGGAAAATAAGTAATTCCCGAAACTTCTTTCAGTTTTTTTGGAAGTGAAAATATCGTTTTTAAATCACTATTTGATTGTTGTTGACAAGCCAGTAAAACTATTGATATTGCTAAAAAAAAAGGTTTTTTCATAATATTATTTTTTGCATAGATTAAATGGATTTATAAAAAGTAAGAAACAAACTTTGTGAATCTTCTGTTTACTTAAGAATTTTAATAAAACCTTTGTGTAGTTCTGTGGTAAATATATTTCTAAATTAAATTCGTGTTTTTAAAATTACGTGTGATAAACTCAAAAGCTGCAAACATAATATGGCCCATAGATTTTGCATTTTTAAACTTCGCATCATTTGTATAACGGTATAATTCCATTTTTAGTTGATTCAGATGTTCTTCTGTCGAAATGGTATCATGGCACATGATATTCAATAACTTTTTGATTCTGTTTTCAGCTGAGTGAATCCGTTTTGCGAGAATGGCCCTTTCTTCATCTTTATATTGAAAAATAGAACGTTCTTCCAGTTTTTCCTTGATCAGTTTTATCATCGGATAATTTTCTTTGAAAAATTGCGGGCGATATACTTTGAAATTACCTTCATAACATTGCTGGTCAAAATCTATAGGACGGATTTTATAGACTACCTGGTCAAAATCATGAATTGGTACAATTACATAATTATAAGCGCGCATGTCGCCTAAAAGTCTGATCATACAGCGTTCATTGAACTTAACGAACTCTTTTGCTATCTGGGATTTTTCGGTTTCCGTGCAATTATTCAGCAAAGTATCCATAAAAACATCTCCGGGAATACCAATGATGTGTTCTTCGATCAGGGTGTCTTTATAAACTAAAAAGTTGATTTTGTCAGGAGATAAGATATCTTCTAATTCCAATCCGTAAATTCTGGAAGCATCTGCCTTTTTAATATAAAAGTGGACATAATTATCGTTAAGGATATTTCGAACCTTAATTCGGAATGGCTTTGAATTTCCAAAAGTACAGTAATCAATGGCATCAATATTAAGAAACTGAATAATCTCACTATTTCCATCAGAATGTAAAAGCGAGTAGACTTTTTTTAGGTTTAGGTCGATTTCATTTCTCTCAAATTCACTGTAATAGACACGGATCCATAATGTATCATCCTCATTTTTATCATATACATTTACAGAGCCGGAAAAACGCAATAGGTCGTCATAAAACACAGACACTTTTGAGATGCGTTCGTAGCGTTCTAAATAATTTAACAGGGACTGTGTTAAAGGGTAAGAAGGTTTTTTTAATAGCATTAATGGCTCGCTCATTTTCAATATCTTTAATGCAAATTTACATTAAATTACATTTAGGAGTAACAAAAAGAAAGTTGAAACGTCTTACTAAAAACTAAAACCGAAATTAATTTGGAAACCATACTTACTATTCAGAATCTTCATAAAAGATACGGGCGTATTCAAGCCTTGAAAAATGTATCTTTTGATATACAAAAAGGCCGCGTTTATGGAATTTTAGGACCAAACGGAAGCGGAAAATCAACTACTTTAGGAATTGTTTTGAATGTTGTAAACCGAACTTCGGGTAATTACAGCTGGTTTGGAGGAAAAGTGGAAACACATGAAGCCTTGAAAAAAGTTGGTGCTATTATAGAACGCCCTAACTTTTATCCGTACATGACTGCCGAAGAAAACCTGAAATTAGTTTGCAAAATAAAAAGCATCAATTATTCTAAAATCAATGAAAAACTGGATTTAGTAGGTTTAACTGAAAGAAAAGATAGTAAGTTCAGTACTTTTTCGTTAGGGATGAAACAGCGTTTAGCTATTGCTTCGGCACTTTTAAATGATCCTGAAATTTTAATTTTAGATGAGCCTACGAATGGTTTAGATCCACAGGGAATTCATCAAATTAGAGATATTATCAGAAAAATAGCATCACAGGGAACTACTATTTTATTGGCTTCACATTTATTGGATGAGGTTGAAAAAGTTTGTTCACATGTGATTGTTTTGCGAAAAGGAGAAATTTTATATTCAGGTTCAGTTGATGGAATGTCTGCCAACGAAGGTTTTTTTGAAGTTCAGTCTGACGATAATGAAACTTTGAAAATGGTTTTAAAAGAGCACTCTGCAATCGATCATGTAAAAGAAGAAGAAGGAAAGGTTTTAGTTTATTTAAAATCAGAATTATCCGCTTCAGAATTAAACCAATTTCTGTTTTCTAAAAATATTACGTTATGTCATTTAGTAAAACGTAAAAATAGTTTAGAAGCCCAATTTTTAGAATTAACCAAAAACGCCACACCAAATAACTAAGCCATGAACAGACTTGTATCTATAGAATTGCAAAAAATCTGGAAAAACAAAGCCAGTAAAATATTGACCCTTACTTACTTCATTTTACTTTCGTTTATTGCTTTAACTGTTTCAATTAAATATGATATAGGTCCTATTCATGTTGATCCTGCTGAAATGGGAATTTTTAATTTTCCTTTTATTTGGCATTTCACTACGTATTTTGCAATTTGGTTTCAATTTTTTCTTGGTGTTGTGATAGTTTCTATGATGGCAAATGAATATAGCTACGGAACTTTAAAACAAAATCTAATAGATGGTTTAAGTAAAGAAGAATTTATCTTATCTAAATTCTTAACTGTTGTCCTTTTTGCATTTTGTTCTACAATTTTTATTTTTGTAATGAGCTTAATATTAGGATTATTTTATTCATCTTATAACGAATTTGATATCATTTTTAGTGATTTAGAATATCTATTAGCTTATTTTATTGAACTGACCGGATTTTTCTCTTTTTGCTTATTTGTAGGAATTTTGATAAAACGTTCTGCATTCGCCTTAGGATTTGTACTTGTCTGGCGTATTTTAGAATGGATAATAATATTTCATATTCTGCCAAATAATACTATAGGTAATTACATTTCGAAAGTTTTACCATTAGAATCAATGTCTAATTTAATTATTGAGCCTGTTACAAGATTGTCGCTAATAAAAACAATAGGAAATCAAATAGGAGTTGCAGGAGCGAAAGATTATAGTGTGCATTGGTTTTCAATTTTAATTGTTTCAATATGGACATTTTTATTCGTTTATTTCTCTTATAAAATATTAAAAAACAGGGATTTGTAGTAGTTTTTTGATTTTATAGTTTGTTTTAGAATTGTCTGAATAGTAGTTTTTTAAACCTAAAAACAGATAAGCAAAATATTTTAGATAGATAATGCCAAGCAGAACTGTAACTTAGGCAATATGTCCTGACAAATAGTTCTTGATCAGGGATGTAAAAATTATTTTAGTTTAAAAGGTAATATAAAAATTATTACTTTTAAAATATGCTAAAATATATACATTTATATCTTTCTCTGCTATTATTGCCGCTTTTGAGTTTTTCTCAATTTAGTAAAACTCATTATATTCCACCTGTAGTGGCTTCAAGCGGTGTGCCTGTAGGGGAACAATATATTTATATTTCTGCTCCAAGTTTAACTCCGGTAACCTTTAGCATAAATGAAATTGGAGGGGCAATTACTACCGGAACAGTTTCCAGGGATATTCCTTATATTTTTGACATTAATGCGCATAATGCAAATCAATTGGTTCTTGATCAATCTGAAGCAAGCAGTATCAAATCTAATCGAGGCTATATTATTGAAGCAGCTGATATTGTGTATGCTACAGTCAGAGTTATTGACAGATCAGGGAATCAATCAAGTGAGATAGTTTCTAAAGGTTTAGCTGCATTGGGTACTCAGTTTAGAATTAGCGGTCTTACAAATAAATTAAATACGGGTTATTCAGATAGGCATTTGACATTTGCATCAGTTTTAGCGACTGAAAACAACACAGTAATCAATTTTAAAGATATCAAAACAGGAGCAGTTTTGATAAATAATACCCTTACAGGAAATTCGATACCGAGTATTATCCTGAATAGTGGTGAGAGTTATACTATTGCAGTACAAGGTCCAACGCCAGCTAATAATGATGCACTTATTGGGGCATTAATTTCGTCAAACAAACCCATAGCTGTAAATTGTGGTTCCTTTGCAGGTTCCAATGGAGAAGTAAGAAATAATGTAGATTTAGGATTCGACCAAATTGTTTCGGCAGAAAGAACAGGGACTGATTATATTTTTATTAAAAGTACAGGTTCCCAAAATGTAGAAAAAGTCATTTTAATTGCCCATGAAGATAATACCGAAATATTTTTAAATGGTGCTGTAACTCCAAATTACACCATTAATGCAGGTGAATATGTTTCGCTTTTAGGGTCTGATTATAATTCTCAGGGAAATTTGTATGTGCGCTCAGGTAAAAATATATTTGCTTATCAGAGTGTGGGTGATAATGCAAGGGGTGATGAAGCCAATCAGGAAATGTTTTTTGTACCGCCTTTAAGTTGTCAAACGCCAAAATCAATAGACAATATTCCTTCTATTGAGTCAGTAGGGAATCGTGTTTTCACCAGCAGGGTTACGCTTACGACAAAAACCGGTTCAGGTTTAAATTTTATAATTAATAAGGTTCCTTATACTTTGGCGACACTGCCTCCGAATGTAAATGTTTTTGGACCGACTACTGTCACAGGAAATACAGAATATGAATGCTATGTTCTAACCGGACTAACCGGAAATGTATCTGTTTTTTCTACCTCTCAATTGTATTTAGCTGCATATGGCAGCGATGGCGCAGCAACATTTGGAGGGTATTATTCAGGTTTTACTTTTAAACCGGAAGTGAATTTCCAACAATTAAATGTAACCCAGTCTAGCTGTATTCCTAATGTTAGACTTAATGTGAGCTCCCTCACAGGATTTGATTTGTTTCAGTGGTATTTTAATAATGTCGAAATTTCCGGTGCTAATTCTAATACATATTCACCAACGCAATCAGGATATTATAAAGTAAAAGCAACATTGTCAGCCTGTGGTATAGAATTATTTTCTGATGAAATTCCTGTTAGTGATTGTCCAACAGATATGGATAATGACAAAGCCAATGACAATGTAGATTTGGATAATGATGGGGATGGAATAACGAATTGCACTGAATCATTTGGAAATCAGAATATAGATATTTCTAATTTAAGTTCGAAAACTATTTCCATAGGGACTTATACAAATTCATTTACTCAAACGATTACTACTTCGACAACAGCAAGCAGTGTTCCTTTTTTAGGAAATACTGACGGAAGTTTTGTTAGTGAAGTGCCTGCAGGTAAAACAAATTGGATGAAATGTACGATGACTTTTGCTCAACCCACTTCAATTGGGTTGGATTATATTTTAACAGCAAATACAACTGATTTACTGAATTCTACTGCTGAATATATTGTGAATTCAGAAACAAACAAAACTATAACCGTATTAAATCCAAATAATCAATTATTGATTGATACAAATTATGATGGGTTTTATGAAAGTGGTGTAACTGAATTTTCATCATTTGAAATTCGTTTCAGGTTAAATGGTGCAATTCCATTAGCAGCAGGAACAGGAACTTTTAAGTTTTTAACGAATCAGGCTAAAATGATTAGTTTTAAGCATCAAAATCTTTCCGACACAGTATTAAATAAAACATCCTTAAAATTTTATTTGGTTTGCGTTCCCAAAGATTATGATAATGATGGGGTTTTAGATCAGTTAGATCTCGATAGTGATAATGATGGTGTTCCGGATGCTGTTGAAGCACAAGGCGTAAACTTTAAAATTGCATCTAATATTGATGCTAATCACGATGGGGTTGATGATACTTATGGTAATGGACTAACACCTGCAGATTTCGACAATGACAATGTTCCTGATTATTTAGATTTGGATAGTGATAATGACGGAATTTACGATCTGATAGAATCAGGGAGCAATGCTGCAGATACGAATTTAAATGGTATAATTGATGGAAATGATTTTGGAGTAAACGGATTGACAAATTCAGTAGAAACTATTCCGGAAAGTGCAAAACTGAATTATAGCATCCTTGATACCGATTCAGATGGTATTCATAATTATATAGAACTTGACAGTGATAATGATTTGTGTTCTGATGTAACAGAAGCAGGATTTATCGATCCTAATAGTGATAATTTTTTGGGAGCTGTTTCACCTCCAACAGTAAATACAAACGGTATTGTTACAAGCGGAATAGGTTATACAAATCCAAACTTAAATTATACGATTGCAGCACCAATTATTATTGACAATCAGCCAGAAAACAAATCTGTTTGTGAATTACAAAATACAACTTTTACAATTGTTGCTGCTTTAATTTCGGGTTATCAATGGCAGGTTTCTGTCAACAATGGTAATACCTGGATTGATTTGGTTAATAATGTAACGTATTCGGGAGTAAATACATCATTGTTAGCAGTTTCAAACGTTTCCCAATCGATGAATACATATCAATATAGAGTGTTTTTGAGCCGAACAGGAAATTCATGCGGATTATATTCTAATGCTGTAGCATTGGCAATATTAGCATTGCCAACAATCAATTCTCCTGTGACTTTAGTGCAATGTGATGATGATACAGATGGGGTTTCTATATTCAATTTAACACAGAAGAATAATAACATTTCTGCCAATTCAGCTATAGAAAAGTTTAGTTACTACACTACTATTGCCGGGGCAGAATCACAAGATACCTCATCATTAATTGCAAATCCTCAAGCTTATACTGCTTCAGATAAAACAATTTATGTGCGTATTGAAAATGCAAATGGTTGTTTTAGTATCTCACAGTTAAATCTTGTTGTTTCCGTAACTCAAATACCTAGTAGTTTTCAAATTACAGATTATCAGGTATGTGATGATTTTTTAGACGAGTCCAATACTGACAAAGATGGTATTTCGAGTTTTGATTTCAGTAATGCAACACAGGAAATCAAAAACACACTTCCGGCTCCGGCTACAAATTATGTGATAAGCTATTATAAAAACGAAACTGATTTTCTGGCTGAAACAGATGCTTCCGGAAATTCATTAGCCATTACAAATATTTCAAATTATCGAAATATTGGATATCCAAATAATCAAAAAATATGGGCAAGAGTTGAAAATTCCTTATCTAATGATTGTTTTGGATTTACTACTTTTAATTTAATTGTAAATCCACTTCCAAATATAAATCTAAACACTGACGGGAGCGAAAATGAAATTGTCTGCAGTAATCTGCCGGAATTTTTGGTTACACTTGAAGCAGGTATTAATGATGGTACACCAATAAATGATTATACTTATCAATGGTATTTGAATGGGGATGTGATTTTAGGAGCAACCACTTTTTCTATAGAGGTTAATACACAAGGAACATATAGTGTTGATGTAAGAAACGGAAATAATTGTTTTAGAACCCGAACTGTAAAAGTCGTTGCATCAAATATTGCTGAAATTACAGCTATTGAAATTAATGATTTAAACGATAACAATTCAGTTTTAATTAATGTAACGGGTTCCGGACATTATGTTTATAGTATTACGGATTCAAATGGCCCTTATCAGGATTCCAATTTATTCGAAAATATTGCTCCAGGTTTTCATACGGTTTATGTCAAAGATTTGAATGGATGTGGAATTGCTGAAAAAACAATTGCAGTTCTGGGAGTTCCAAAATTTTTCACTCCAAATGGAGACGGTTATAATGACACTTGGAATGTAGAAGGTGTAAATGCAGATTTTTATTCCAAATCAATCATTTATATTTTTGACAGGTTTGGAAAACTTATCAAACAGATTTCTCCTTCAGGTTCAGGTTGGGATGGTACATTTTTAGGTGTTCCGCTGCCGGCAGACGATTATTGGTATACTGCAAAATTTGAGGATGGCAGGGAAGCAAAAGGACATTTTAGTTTGAAAAGATAAAGGTTTAAAAAATTCCAAACTATAAATTCCAAATTCCAAGCTTCAAACTCCAACTTCAAAAAAGAAAAAATCCCAAATTCCAGTAATTGGAATTTGGGATTTTAAAATATTGGAATTTGATATATTAGAATTTAAATCTTTTTCTATCAGTTTCTGTCAAATATATTTTTCTCAAACGAATAGATTTTGGAGTAACCTCTACATATTCATCTTTTTGAATGTATTCTAAAGCTTCCTCTAATGAGAAAATAATTGGAGGAATGATTCTTGCTTTTTCATCATTTCCAGAAGAACGAACGTTAGATTGTTTTTTCTCCTTAGTTACGTTTACACACATATCATCACCACGAGAGTTTTCTCCAATTACCTGACCTTCGTAAATTTCGGCATTTGGTTCAACAAAAAACTTACCACGATCTTGTAATTTATCGATAGAATAAGGAATAGCTTTTCCTTTTTCCATAGAGATCAATGAACCTTTGTTACGTCCGGCAATTTCTCCTTTGTAAGGTTCGTATCCTATAAAACGGTGTGCCATAATAGCCTCACCAGCAGTAGCAGTAAGCAATTGATTACGCAATCCAATAATTCCACGTGATGGAATATTAAATTTTACAATCATACGGTCACCTTTAGTTTCCATACTCAGCATTTCACCTTTACGCATTGTAACGAACTCAACCGCTCTGCCTGAAAGAGTTTCTGGTAAATCGATTGTTAATTCCTCAATTGGCTCACATTTTTTACCATCAATTTCTTTGATGATAACTTGTGGCTGACCAATTTGTAATTCGTAACCTTCTCTTCTCATTGTTTCAATAAGAACAGATAAGTGAAGTACTCCACGACCAAAAACCATAAACTTATCAGCAGAATCGGTTTCACCTAACTTCATAGCTAAGTTTTTCTCTAATTCTTTTGTCAAACGTTCTCTAATATGACGAGAAGTTACAAATTTACCCTCTTTACCGAAGAAAGGAGAGTCATTAATTGTAAACAACATACTCATAGTAGGCTCGTCGATATCAATCGTTTTTAGACCTTCCGGATTTTCAAAATCAGCAATAGTATCACCAATTTCAAAACCTTCAACTCCAATGATTGCACAAATATCTCCAGCAATAACCTGTTGTACTTTTTTACGGCCAAGTCCTTCAAAGGTATGAAGTTCTTTGATACGGGATTTAGATATAGTACCATCTCTTTTTACTAATGAGATTGGCATACCTTCGTTAAGAATTCCTCTTTCCAAACGACCAATAGCAATACGACCTGTAAAGGCTGAGAAATCTAAAGAAGTAATCAACATTTGTGGTGTTCCTTCAGAAACTTTAGGAGCAGGTACATTTTCAACAACCATATCCAATAATGCTTCAACATTATCAGTTACGTTTTCCCAATGATCAGACATCCAGTTATTTTTAGCAGAACCATAAACTGTTGGAAAATCCAACTGCCATTCTTCTGCACCTAATTCAAACATTAAGTCAAAAACTTTTTCGTGAACTTCTTCAGGAGTACAGTTTTCTTTATCAACTTTATTGATAACTACACAAGGTTTTAAACCTAAATCTATAGCTTTTTGTAATACAAAACGAGTTTGTGGCATTGGTCCTTCAAAAGCATCAACAAGCAAACATACACCATCGGCCATGTTTAATACACGTTCTACTTCACCTCCAAAATCCGCGTGGCCAGGAGTGTCAATAATATTGATTTTTGTTCCTTTATATTGAACAGATACGTTTTTTGAAGTAATAGTAATACCTCTTTCACGCTCTAAATCGTTATTATCAAGAATTAAATCACCTGTATTTTCGTTGTCACGAAATAATTGACAGTGATACATAATTTTATCAACCAAAGTGGTTTTACCGTGATCGACGTGGGCAATAATTGCAATGTTTCTAATAGATTCCATCTGTGATTTTTAATGGGTGCAAAGGTACACTTTATTTTGATATAAAAAACGTTTTGAAGATAGATTACGTAATGTCAATGAATTAGTTTAACGAAATAGTAATAATTCTATAGATTTAAAGTGTTTTCATTTGTTAAAATTTGGTATATTTACCTATATTTGAGTAATGAAAAGTAAACCAAAACAAATCACGCTGATATACATTATCATTTCGTTATTTATGGCTATCCTATGTCATAAATTTCTCGTTAACTGTGCTTTAGGTGTAGCGTTTTATCATTTTAGTTTTATAAAAGATATTTTTTTTATTCTTTTTACCGGTGCAATCTTTAATTATATTTTGTCAAAAAATGAAAGTAGGGACATCTCTATCTTAAAAAAGATGGAGCTTAATAATGAAGAAATTAAAGAATCTAATGAAAAATATGATATAGTTGCAAAAGCTACAAGTGATACGATATGGGACTGGAAAATACAGGAAGATTATCTTACATGGAATAAAGGTATCGAAAATGTTTTTGGCTATAAACATGATGAAGTAGGCATAACTTCAAAATGGTGGTTTGATAAAATTCATCCGGAAGATTCTATAAAAATGTCTGTCAAGTTATATTCTTTTATTGAGCTTAAAACAGAAAAATGGCAGGATCAGTATAGGTTCAGATGTGCTGACGGAACTTATAAGTATGTTTTGGACAGAGGCTTTCTCTTAAAAGACGAAAATGGTAAAAGTGTCAGAATGATCGGTGCCATTCAGGATATTACAAAACAAAAAGAAGAGGAACAAAGACTTAAACTTTTAGAAACAGTTATTACCCAATCAAAAGATTCTATTCTGATTACCGAAGCAAATTCTACAGATGGCAAAATTCCGCGTATAGTTTATGTAAATCCTGCATTCTCTAAAATGTCGGGTTATGAATCTGATGAAATCCTTGGGAAATCACCAAATGTTTTTAAAGGACCAAACTCCGATCCTGTAACATTGAAAAAAATATTAAAAGCAATTAAGGATGAAAAGGAATGTTTAATTGAAACGATAACATACAGTAAAACTAAAAGAGAATATTGGGTGCGTTTTTCAATGATTCCAATTTTTAATGCAGAAGGTGTAATATCACATTGGATCTCTATTCAGCAGGATATTACAGAAGAAAGGAAATTAGAAACTGAAAAAGAACATCTAATACGTGAGTTGACTCAGAATAATAAAGACTTAAAACAGTTTTCCTATATTACTTCGCATAATCTGAGAGCTCCATTATCTAATTTAATTGGTTTGTTAAACTTAATCGAAGACATACCTATTGAAAACTCTGAATTAGAAGAAATATTAAATGGCTTTAATAAGTCTACGCATCTCTTAAATGAAACGATTAATGATTTAGTAAAGGTAATCATTATAAAAGACAACCCTTCAATGCAAAAAGAAATGGTTTCCTTAAGTGAGGTTTTTGAGAATGTATTTAGCCAGTTATCCTTTCAGATAGAAGCACATAAGCCTATAATAAAGCTTAAATTGGATAAAGTTCCATTACTGAATACAAATAAAGCATATATCGAAAGCATATTATTAAATTTGTTGACGAATTCTATAAAATACAAATCTGAGAATAGAAAATTAAAAATCTCTATTACTGCAGAACAGATTGATCAAAAAGTTTTTTTAACTTTCAGCGATAACGGAATCGGAATTGATTTAGAAAGAAATCGGGATAAAGTGTTTGGATTATATCAAAGATTTCACAATTATCCGGACAGTAAAGGTCTGGGTTTATATCTTGTAAAATCCCAGGTTGAAACTATGGGTGGGACTATTAGTGTAGAAAGCGAGGTGAATAAAGGAACCTCATTTATCATAACATTTAAAAACTAATATGATGGAACAAATTTTATGTATAGATGACGATCCTATTACATTAATGCTGTCTAGAAAAGTAATTGAGAAGTCTTCTTTTTCAGATGAAATCATTACCGCTCAAAATGGTGAAGAAGCTTTATTATACTTTAATACATTGAAATATAGTAAAGCTAAAATAGTTAAAAAACCACAGCTTATTTTTCTCGATTTAAATATGCCGGTTATGGGAGGCTGGGAATTTTTGGATTATTTTACATCCCCCGCTTATGATGAATTTAATTCGGTAAATGTTATTGTTTTGTCTTCTACGATTAATCCTGAAGACTTACTCAAAGCCAAGAAATATCCAATAATTAAAGATTTTCTTTCCAAGCCCATAACAAAGGCAATGTTGGAATACCTTAAAAACAAAATGGATTTATAAATAAAAAAACCTCAATTACAATTAGTATTTGAGGTTTTTGCTTAGTAAGTAATAGAAAAAAGAATGCTTCTAGCTTTTTTCTTCTTTATTGAAATATACAAGGTAGTAATACATTTGTTTTTCTTCATCCCAGCCTTTTTCAACAAATTTTTCAGCACTTTCAGGGTTGATGAAATCCATTTTAATCTGAATGTGTGTATCCAGATTAATAACGTTCTTTATTGATTTTCTGGCGTCAGAAACTGCTGCGTTGGCAATAGGAAATGAGGTTATATCTTCAATACTGTATTTTTCTCCTTTATCAACTTTATAGTTTTTAAATTCCGGAATTAAATCCGGGTTGTCTAATACTTCGTTTAAGAAATTTTGCTCTTCAAACTGATCATTTTTTGCAAAATAATTTACAGACCTGTTCATGAACATCACTTCTTCTTTTTTATCTTCAGCCGGCAAGACAACATCTTTTGCAAAGTTTTGGCAGAATTTCAAGTATTTTTTTGTGATGAAGTTTTCGTCTTCAAAAGCATCAACAGATAAAAAGTGCTCTAACCAATAACGTGCATCATAACGATTGCTGTCTACTGTTAGAATTTTGTATCCTTCTTCTTTTTTATAATTAAAAATCAAGCAGCCTTTATCTAATTTGCTCAGGTTGATTCCCTGTTGTAAAATCATCTCCAGATTGCTGTCTTTTTCTTCAAACTGCAAAAAGTCTGATTGCAGCTCGCTTTTGAAAATTCCGATAGCATCAACAACATTATTATCAATACTTAAATTAGTTAAGTACGTCACATAAACCTCTCCGTTTTTAATGTGCGGATGATTTGACTGCTCGAATAAATGTGTTGTGATTTTTTTAGAAATCTCTTGTAAATTACCGGGATTATCAAAAATTTCGGTAGCATATTTAAACATGTCGTTATAATCCAAATCGACTTCATGTGCAAACTGATAATAGTTTTCTTCTTTTTCTCTAAAAGGCTTAAAAAAGTATTCTTTTATCAAAGGAACAATTTCGTCATTTAAGTTAAATGGCTGTTCCGATAAAAAAATGGCTTCGTTTCTGCTTTTGTTTCCTACGCGGTGTATCGCAAGCGTCTCGATGTGGGTGTTGAATAAGTTGATCATATTTAAAGTTGCTGAGGTTCTGAGTTGCTAAGTTTCTAAAGGTTTTAGTTTCTGTCTTTTATTTTTTTAATGAAAGCGACTAACATTCTTTCTACTTCACGATTGTCCTCATATAAATTATTAAATTCTTCTTGGTTAAGATAGGTTATATTTTTGGCAATTTCTAATTGAGTTTGCATTTCAAATAAAGAACCTGTTGAAATATTTAAAAAGCGTAAAAAATCTTTATCACTTTCTCTTCCGGATCCTTCAGTAATATTGCTGGGAATTGAAATAGAGCTTCGTCTGATTTGTGAAGTTAATCCGAAGATTTCTTCTTTTGGAAAATTGTTAGTTGAAAAATAAATTTTGGTAATCAAAGCCATTGATTTCTGCCAGATTAAAAGTTTTCTAAAATCACTCATTTTATATTTTTAATTTAATTAAAATTAAAAATAAGAAAAAGCTTTCAAAATAAAAAACTTAGAACCTTACCAACTTAGTATCTTAGAACCTCAAAAAAAATTAATTCCAATTCTCCTCAAAACCGAAATCTTCAAAGCTGTCATCTCCTTCAAACATATCAAGATCGTCTTCATCCAGATCATCTTCAAACTCGCCGTAGATATCGTCATGCATATCGGCTTCGAAGTTTTTCTCTCCTGAATCTTCTGGCATTTCTCCGTGAGAGAATAAAGTTTCAGGGTAAGTCGCTCCTGCGATTTGATCTTCAATAGCAGCCAATTCTACAAGAAAAGTCCACATATTGATAAAATCATATACATAAATAATTTTGGTATTTTCTTTGTTTAAGATATCAGATAATGGATAATCACTCATGATTCGTTGTTCGCCGGGAATATCTCCTGTATCAAAAAGTGGAATTTCATCTTCCTGATTCCAAGTTTCATCGCAGGTATAAAACGAAGCCACTTCCATTCCGTCAAAACCAAAAGCGTTGAAGATTGCATTGTGTAAATCCTCCAGTGTATCGTCTTCAAGAATTGCAATGTCTCTAAAAATGTCTTCTTCGGCGTCTAGAATTACTCTAAATTTATAAACCATAATCTTTGTATTTTTTGAAAAGTCAAAGGTAAAATATAAATTATGATTTACGAATTAGGAATTACGATTTGTTGAAAAGATTTTTCTTGTCAGGCTGAGCGGAGTCGAAGCCCTCATCAGTTGCCAAGCCTTCGACTTCGCTCAGGGTGACATCGTGTTAAAGAAAACTATTATTTTCCAGTCAATCTTTTTCTGATTTTGTGATAGTGTTTGTGATAAGTACTGTGGCTTGGGTAAGTTCTGCCGGAAGTCATATTATTAAAAACTAATGCAGTTAGAAACAAAATTATTACGCCAATGAGTACCGGAGAAATTACATACATATACCCTAAATCCTTTATTTTGTCGGAGCCAATGATAGCAATAAGAGCTGTGGCGCCACCGGGAGGATGTAATGTTTTAGTGATCTGCATTAAAATTATAGCCAGCGATACAGCAAGAGGAGCTGCAATCCAGATAATATCCGGAGCCAGTTTGTGTACAGTAACACCTATAAATGCTGAAACAAGATGACCGCCAATTAAGTTTCGCGGCTGCGAAAACGGACTTTGAATAATACCATAAACCAATACACTTGAAGCCCCAAATGAACCGATTAAATAAACGGCATCATTTCCTGAAAAATGTATTGACTGAATGTAAGCCAGAATTCCGATACCTACAAATGATCCTAAAAACGACCAAAATTGTTCTTTATAATCAATTAAAGTTTCCTTATAAAGAATGTAACGTGTTTTACGGTAACTTCTTTTTATTTTTTGAACAGGCATGTCTTTATTTTAATAAACTTGGAGAATACGTGTAAACTGTGTAAGGATAAATGATTTTTGCCGTGTATTTTGAAATCAGGCAAACTACCAAAATAGGAAAGAATAAAGTATAATCATTTGTTAATCCGCAAACTAAAAATATGGCAGTAAAAGGCGCATGAATACTTGCGCTTAGTACAGCTGCCATTCCAATAATCATAAAATTCACCGGAATTACCTGTGTATTGAAAAAAGTATTTAAAATTGAAGCAAGCAATAATCCTAAAAAGGCACCGATGAAAAGACTCGGGGCAAAAACACCTCCATCACCTCCGGAAGCCAGGGTTATTGAAGTTACTATTGGTTTTAAAAGTAAAATTCCAACAAATGTAAAGGCTAAAGTTATAGTTAACGGAAGTTGACCTGAATCACCGAAAATCATTTTTATAGAATGATAGCCTTCTCCGTATAACTGCGGAAATACAAATAAAGAAATGCTCAAAACAAGTGACCCTATTATGATTTTGTAATAGTGTGTCTGAATTCTGCTAAATTGAGATTTAAAAAACAAAACGCAGCGTGTAAGATAAACCGAATTTATTCCTGCCAAAATTCCTAAAAGAATAAAATACGGAATGGCTTTTAAGTGCCAGGTTGTTATTGATACGGTAAATAAAGGTTCTTCTTTTAAAATGGTAATCAAACCAAAAGCAATTGAGACAGCAATTATATTTGTGATGATAAAAGCACGGGTTACTTTTCGTGAAATAACTTCGACAGCAAATAGAATCCCGGCAATCGGACTACTGAATAAAGCCGTAATTCCGGCTGCAACACCTGCACAAATTAATTCGGTTTTGTATTGACGGAAAACATTTTCTTTTTGCTGTGCTACCGAACCTATTGTTGCTGCAGCCACAACAGTAGAAACTTCGATTCCCGTTGAGCCCCCAAAAATAACTGTTAATAATCCGTTTATAAAGTGAGATGGTATTTTGTAAGTTGGTAAATTTTTGGATTTTGATTGTGTACTTTCAAAAACCTCTTTGATTCCTTTGTTTTCTTTCTTTTTAAAAAGATATTGTCTTAGAAAATAAATTACAGATAATCCAAAAACCGGAAAAACGACATAAAATATTGGGTTTACTGAAACTTGATGAAAGAAAATTTCCTCGTAATACTCAGTAATTTTTTTTAGTGAAATCCCTAAAAAAGCAGAAAGAAAGCCAATTAACAGAGAAACAACAACTAATTTTTGAAGGACAATAAATTGATGATTTTTTTTGATTTGCGCCGTTTTGTTCATCAGAAATAAATTTGCAGACCACATTATTTTTATGCGGTTCACAAAATTAGAGAATCAAATTGGGTTTTTAGCAAAAAATACTCAGTATATTATGTTAAAACTGCGAATACAAGAAAATTCTTTCAATATGTTTTTGTTAACATGGCGATGAAATATCTTATAATAATTTGTCGCTAAAATTTATTTGATTTCAATCTTTTTATGAAATTGGAGGAATTCATAAAATACTATCTCTCATAAAATTCAATGGGCAATTCATCAGGGTCAGCAATAAAAGTAAATCTCTTTTCGGTAGTTTCATCGATTCGGATGGGTTCTGAATCGATATTTTTTGTATTCAAAAAAGCAATAGTTTCATCCAGATTGATTACTTCAAAAGCCAAATGTCTCAAACCGGCAGCTTCCGGTCTTGAGGGTCGTTTTGGAGGATCAGGGAACGAAAATAATTCGACAATATAAGTTCCGTTTAAAGCCAGATCAAGTTTGTATGACCTGCGTTCTTCGCGATAGATTTCCCTGATTATAGTCAGCCCTAAAATTTCGGTGTAAAAAGTTTTAGACTTCTCATAATCTGAACATAAAATGGCAATATGGTGAACTTTATTTAAGGTAAGCATTATGGTTTTGATTTAGGTTCCTGATTTAATTTTCGGATAACTTTCGCAGGATTTCCAACTGCCAGTGAATTATCAGGAATGTTTTTTGTAACAACAGAGCCAGCACCGATAACACAGCCTTTTCCAATCGTTACACCAGGACATATTACAGTATTACCGCCAATCCAGCAATCGTCTCCAATCGAAATTGGCAATGCATTTTCGAGTGTTTTTCGTAATTCAGCGTCAAGCGGATGTGATGCAGTATAAATTTGAACATTAGGCGCAATAAAAACATTCGACCCAATATTTACCGGTGCACAGTCTAAAACCACACAATTCACATTAAAATAAACGTTTTCGCCACAAATAATATTATAACCGTAATCGCAATGAAATGGGGGTTCAATATAAAATCCCGTTCCTGTATTGGGAACTAATTCAGCTAAAATTTCTTTTGCTTTTTTTGTTACACGATATTCTGTAACATTCAAACGATGCAATAGATTTTTAGCTTTCCGGCGTTCTTTTATTAAAATAGAATCAAAGGAATCATAGTAATCTCCGGAAATCATTTTCTCCTTTTCAGTTTTCATAAAGGTGCTTATATTTTTTTCTTAGAAATTTTTTCGTGAATTTTCAAAGTTTCCTGTAAAGCTGCGGTTGCATACCAAGGTGTTAATTCGGCTTCGAGTAATTTCGCCTGAATTGCCGGATCCGTGGCAACAAGTGTTTTTGCTTCTTCGATTGTTTCAACATTAAAAACATAAATGCCCCTGTAATTTCTGTCATTTTTCATGAAAGGTCCGGCAACAACCAGTTTACCTTCTTTTGCCAATTTATTGATGTTGGACATATGACCTTCAAATAATTTTTGGGTCTCTTCTTTTGAAGCTGTTGTATTGGTTCCCGTTTTTAAAAGACAGAAGACATATTTTTTCATTCCGCGTTCATCGGCATTCAGGGATTTTGCCAGATTTTCATCATATTTAGATTCGGTTTCCTGTGAAATTCCAATTGCAGTAATGCATAAAAATACCGCCGAAAGAATAATTTTTTTCATGAAAATGTTTTTTAAAATTTTAAAGTAATTTTTTTAGAATAACAATTTGTCCTAAATGATAAACATCGTGCTGAATGATTCCGTGTATGTGTTCGTAATAGGTATGATTATTATTCACATATATTTTTTCAAAATCCGCATCATCAAAATCTTCAAAAAAAGCATTCCATGATTCTTGTGATTTTGCCAGATTTTGAAGTGATTGCTCCCAGGCAGCTTCAGATGGATCTAAAACTGGTACAAAATAATTATGGTCAGGAGTTGTAACTGTTTCTCCCTGAACACGTCTTAAAATATTCCTTCTCCATTGTATAAGATGATTGACAATTTCCCAAATCGTATTTAAATTAGGATTTATTTTTCTGTAAGCCTGCTCTGCACTTACATCTTTTAAAGTATTTGCCAAAGTGACCTCGAGCCACGGATTTCCGTTATAAATGGATTGATATAAATTTGAAATTCTTTTACTTTCTGACATAATCATTGGTTTTAATACTTAAAAGCTAAGATACAAATAAGTATTTTACAACTCATCCCCGAAATTCTACAATTCGGTTATTAAATGTTTTTTAACTAAAACTGTTAAAATACATTTGTATCATCAAAACCAAAATGATATGAAAACCAAATTACTTTTTACAATTGCATTTTTATTTACAACGGCTTTTATTTTTGCTCAGAATACTATTTCAGGAAAAGTGGTTGACCAAAAAGGGAAACCGGTTCCGGGAGCCAATATTTACATTGACGGAACTTATGACGGGGCAACAAGCTCAGAAACAGGTGAATTTTCTTTTGAAACCACAGCAACAGGAAATCAGTTTTTAATAGTGAGTTTTTTAATTTATGAAACGTACAAACAAGAAATTGATGTTACTAATTTTAAAGGTCAAACCGTTAAATTAAGAGAAAATGTAAATGCTCTTGATGCAGTCGTAATTACCGCCGGAACATTAGAATCCGGAGATAAAGCCAGGGTTTCAGTTTTAAAACCGTTAGATATTGTAACCACTGCTGGTTCTGCCGGAAATATTATTGCAGCGTTGCAAACTTTGCCGGGAACACAGACTGTTGGCGAAGACGGACGTTTATTTGTTCGTGGAGGAGAAGCCAGCGAAACGCAGACTTTTGTTGACGGAATTCGAGTGGCACAGCCTTATGGAGCAACAACCAATAATTTGCCGACAAGAGGCCGATTTTCTCCTTTTTTGTTTAGCGGAATCGCTTTTTCTACAGGAGGATATTCTGCAGAATATGGAGAAGCTTTATCAAGCGTTTTATTGCTGAACACACAAGATGAACCTGATCAAAATAAAACTGATATTGCTTTGATGACCGTTGGTTTAGGTTTGGGAAATACTCAAAAATGGAAAAAAAGTTCGTTGAGCGTGAATACGGCTTATATCAATCTGGCGCCATATCAGGCTGTAATTCCTCAAAATGTAGATTGGAATCACCCATATCAGTCTTTATCCGGAGAAACGGTTTATCGATATCATTTCACTAATGGAATTTTTAAATTATATGCTGCTTTTGATTCTTCTAAATTTGATTTGAATCAGAAAAACATCAATTTCGAAGATAAAGTCAGAACGGATTTAAACAATAATAATTTTTATCTGAATGCCTCTTACAAAGGAACTTTTGGAACGGGTTGGCAATTAACATCAGGAATGAGTTATGGCTACAGTAAAAATAAAATCAAATTTGACATTAACAATATTGATAATGATGAAAATGCAGCTCAATTGAAATTAAAGTTGAGAAAAAATGTCTCTGATTATTTTAAATTGTCTTTTGGAGCTGATTATTTCATTACGAAATTCAATGAAAATTTTGATGATAATATCTCCGCTAAAGTTTCAAATGGTTATGATTCAAATATTGCAGCATTTTACACCGAAGGGGATATTTTGTTTTCTAAAAATTTTGCAGCAAAAGTAGGTTTGCGTCTTTCGAATAATAGTTTATTAAATGAAACCAATATTGCACCAAGGGCTTCACTTGCGTACAAAATTTCTAAAAGCAGTCAGTTTTCTTTTGCTTACGGAGATTTTTCTCAGACTCCTGTTGTTGATTACATCAAATATTCAAAATACCATCAGTTTGAGAGCGAAAAAGCAAGACATTATATTTTGAATTATCAATTTACAAAACCGGGCCAGACTTTTAGAGCTGAGGCTTATTATAAGGATTACAGCAATTTGGTTCAATATGACACAAGAGATATTCAGTATAATTCGGTTTTCAATAATAATGGTTCAGGCTATGCAAAAGGACTGGATTTATTTTGGAGAGACAGCAATTTGCATAAAAATTTAGAATACTGGATTTCTTATTCTTATATCGATTCGGAAAGACAATATAAAAACTTCCCAACAATGGCAACACCAAGTTTTATTGCCAATCATAGTTTGTCAATTGTGACTAAATATTTCATAACCGACTGGAAATCACAAATTGGTTTCACAAATAGTTATAGTTCAGGAAGACCTTATAATGATCCAAATCAGACACAATTCATGAGTGGGAAAACAAAATCGTATAATAGTTTAAGTTTTAACTGGGCGTATTTATTAACCACACAAAAAATTCTTTATTTCTCAGTTTCAAATATCTTGGGAAGCCAGAATGTTTTCGGGTACGATTATGCAAAAACACCGGATGCAAACGGAGTTTATAACAGACAAGCCGTTGTGCCAACTGCAGATAGATTCTTTTTTGTTGGTTTCTTCTGGACAATCAGTCAGAATAAAAACGAGAATCAGTTGAAGAATTTGTAGAGGAAGGTGCAAAGGTTCAAAGTGATAAAGGTTTTGACCTCTTGAGATTCTAAGAATCAAAAAGAAAACTTTGAACCTTTGCCTCTCAGAACCTCTGTCCCTCATAAAAAAAACAATTCAGTAGCAAAATTCGACAACTCAGTATTATTTAATTTTAAAACATTAAAATCCAACATACTTTTGAAGTATAAATTCAAAGGAACAAAGAAGCAAAGTGACAAAGGTTCAAAGTTTTATAAATATTAATAATAAGAAAATCAAACCTTTGTTCCTATGTTGCTTTGAACCTTAAAAAAAAGAGTTTTAATCATCAATAAAAACTTAGAACCTTAGTAACTCAAAATCTTAAAAAAAGAAATCATGACAAAAATTATTACAGCTATCACATTATTTATCTGCAGTTTATTATCTGCTCAGACACAATTTGAACAAGGAATGGGAAAAGCCTTCGGACTTTGGAAAGAAGGAAAAAATACAGAAGCTTCTGCAATGTTCGAAAGAATTGCTTCGGCTGATAAAACAAGTTATTTACCAAATTATTATGTTGCCTTAGTTAACACAACAAGTGCTTTTGCAGAAAAAGATAAATCTAAAGTTGATTTGTTATTGACAAAAGCGCAGGATGTACTTGATGTTGAATTCATAAAAGATCAAAATAACTCAGAGTTATATGTTTTGCAGGCTTTACTTTATACCGCTTGGGTTGTACAGGATCCGATGACAAATGCTCAAAAATATTCCGGTAAAATAATGGAGAATTATGCTAAGGCTAAAACATTAAATCCAAATAACCCGAGAGCAGTTTTTGGAGAAGCTGATTACCAATTAGGAGGTGCAAAATGGACTGGTGTTGATACAAAACCATTATGTGCTCAGGTTGATAAAGCTGTTGAACTTTTTGCTACTTTTAAACCGGAAACTCCTTTTTCGCCAAAATGGGGATTGGAAAGAGCTTTGGAAGCACAAAAAAATTGCAAAAAATAAAAACTAATTTAAGCTGATTATAATGAAAGATCATAGAAACACATACGCAAATTTAAAAAGTGGGACAATTGTTTCGTTTAAGATTTCTATGATCTTTACAGTAATCTTTTCAGCTTGTTTGGGAGATGATTTAAATGTTCGAAACGTTCTTATAACATTTTTTATAAGCTGTCTTTATTCTTTTGGAGTAGGTTTTGGAAACGGATATATTAATGTCCTTTTAGATAGAAAATGGGATTGGCTTCAGCAAACAAACCTGAGAGTTTACTACGGAATAATGGTTACTGTTATGTACACAGTCCCGGTAGTTTTAGGAATAAATTACTACATCTATGTTGTTTTGCAAAATATGTCTTTAGAGAAATTCTTTAGCGAAAGAATGATTTGGGTACATCTTTTTTATATTATTTTATCATTAGGAGTTTCGACTTTTATGCAGGCCAGAAGCTTTATGGTGAAATGGAAACAGGCATCAAAATTTGAAATTACACAACAAAAGATAATTGCCGGAACAGCAAATGCAAAATTCGAAAGTTTAAAAAATCAAATCGACCCACATTTTCTTTTTAACAGTTTAAATGTTTTAAGTTCATTGATTGAGGAAAATCCGGATAATGCACAGCGTTTTACAACTTCTTTATCTAAAATCTATCGCTATGTTTTAGAACAGAAAGACAAAGAACTGGTTTCGGTTGAAGATGAATTGTCGTTCGCTAAAACGTATATGAATTTGCTGAAAATGCGTTTCGAAAATAGTTTGTTTTACGAATTGCCAACAACAGATATTAATCCGGATGCAAAAGTGGTTCCGTTATCCTTGCAGCTTTTACTTGAAAATACGGTGAAACATAATGTTGTAAGCGAGCAAAAACCACTGCATATCAGAATTTTTATTGATGGAGATTATCTCGCCATTCAAAATGATTTTCAGAAGAAAGAAGTATTGCAGGACCGTCAGGGAGTTGGTTTACAAAACATCGTAAACAGATATGGAATCATAACCGACAGAAAAGTGATAATTGAACAAAATGAAGAAAATTTTACCGTTAAAATTCCAATTTTAACCAAACAAATTACAGTTATGGACACAAGTGCAGATTATAATGATGAAAATAAAGCTTATTTCAGAGCTAAAAAGAGAGTAGAAGAATTAAAAGGTTTTTACGGAAACATAATTTCATATTGTTGTGTAATTCCATTTTTAATTTTTATAAATTTGAGGTATTCTCCTGGATTTCAATGGTTTTGGTTTTCGGCTTTAGGCTGGGGATTTGGAATCGTAATGCATGCTTTTAAAGTTTTTGGTTACAGTTCAGATTGGGAAGAACGAAAAATCAGAGAGATTCTGGAAAAAGAGAACAACAAGCAAACCTGGAAATAATTATGGAACCAAATTATGCTGAAGCAGAACGCTATTACCAGGCCCAAAAAAGGGTAAAAGAAATTAAAGATTTTTATGCCCACTTGACGGTATATTTACTTTGTAATCCGATTGTAATAGTGGTAAATATTATGACTTCACCCGGTTATTTATATTTTTGGTATTCTTTGCTTGGCTGGGGAGTTGCAATTATTTTACATGGATTGAAAGTTTTTCGTTTTTCACCATTTTTTAATAAGGATTGGGAAGAACGAAAAATCAGGGAAATTTTGGAGAAAGAAAGCAACAAGCAAACTTGGAAATAGCAATGGAACCAGATTTTACTGAAGCAAAACGTTACCAGTTGGCACAGAAAAAAGTGAAAGGGATTAGAGAATTTTACGAGCATTTAACAGTTTTTATTCTCGTAAGTGTAGTTCTAATTGTTATAAATCTTATGACTTCGCCAGAATATTTATGGTTTATTTGGTGCTTGATGGGCTGGGGTATAGGTGTCGTTGTGCATGGATTGAAAGCTTTTGGAGTTTCACCATTTTTTAATAAGGATTGGGAAGAACGAAAAATCAGAGAGATTATGGAAAAAGAAAATAACAAACTAACCTGGAAATAATTATGGAAACAAATTTTAAGAATGATCTGGAAGAGTTAGAGTTACATGAAATAGCAACCAAAAAAGTAGTGAAACTAAAAGGGTTTTATACTCATATGTTTATTTACATTGTTGGTGTTATCATTTATATTTTGAAAGAATATTTTGGAGTTCCGCTTAATTTTTTTCCGTTAAAATATATCAACGGATTTGTAATGTGTATTTGGACAACTGCATTTTTAGTTTCAGCGGTAGATTTGTTTGCTTCTTTTAAAATCTTCGGGCAAGAATGGGAGGAACGCAAGCTGAAAAGCATTTTAGGAAAAAAAACAAAAACGCAAAAATGGGAGTAATCATGGAAATAAATTATAACGAAGAGGATAAATATTATCTGGCGAAAAAGAAAGTAGAAAACATTAAAGGTTTTTATGGCAATCTTACGTCTTTTATAGGTGTAAATATAGTTTTGATTTTTATCAATTTATACACAACACCTAATCATTTGTGGTTTTATTGGCCTTTAATATGGTGGGGAGTTGGAGTTGTTTTTCATGGATTGAAGGTTTTTGAAGTATTTCCGGTTTTAGGAAAAGGCTGGGAAGAAAAAAAGATCAAAGAGATCATGGATAAAGAAAAAGAGAAAAAAAATAAATGGCAATAATTTTTTAAATCAAAATAAAATGGGACGTTACAGAAGACGTATGTACGAAGAGTACGCACAGGAATTTAAGAATAATGAAAGCTTTGAAATTGCTTATAGAAAAGTAAAAAAGATTAAAGGTTTTTACTCACATCTGAAGGTTTATATTATCGTTAACGTTATTATTATCATTTCAAATCTGAATAAAGATTTTATTGGAAGCAGATTTCAAGAGGATGGCTTGCTGGATTGGCATACCTATTCTACGGCATTGTATTGGGGTATAGCTTTATTGATTCACGCGTTTACCGTGTTTGGACCGGACTTATTTTTCAGCGGGGACTGGGAGCAAAAGAAAATCCAAAAATATATGAACAAAGAGCAGGCGAATACCAATAAATGGCAGTAATTTTAAACTATTTTTAAATTTTTGCATTCTATTAAATGACCACATTAATTATCGAAGACGAAAAGCCGGCAGCGAGATTGTTGCAGCGAAAGCTTGAAAAGCTAAATATTGCAGTAGAAACCATGCTGCATTCTGTAGAAGAATCAATAGCTTGGTTTGCCAATAACCAACATCCTGATTTAATATTTTTGGATATACAATTGTCTGACGGTTTGTCATTTGAAATTTTCGAAAAAATAGATATTAAAAGCGCCATTATTTTTACAACGGCCTATGATGAATATGCCTTAAAAGCCTTTAAACTAAATAGCATTGATTATCTTTTAAAACCTATCGACGAAGATGATTTAGATGTAGCGGTTACAAAATTTAAATCACGTTTACCTAAACCGGAATCTGAAAACAGTAATCTTCAGCTTGATTTTGAGCAAATCAGAAAAATGTTGTCAAATCCTTTTGAGAAAAATTATAAAAAACGATTTACGGTTAAAATCGGGCAACATTTAAAAGTGATTACTACTGATGAAATAGAATGTTTTTTCAGTGAAAATAAAGGAACTTACATTCATACTTTCGATAACAGAAACTATTTGATTGACTCAACTTTAGAGATTCTGGAACAAGAACTGGATATGAAGGATTTCTTTCGCGTAAGCAGAAAATTTATAGTTCCGCTTCAGGCGATAAAAGAAATTCAGGTATATACCAATTCTCGTCTAAAGGTTATTTTACCAACTTACAAAGAAGATGAGGTAATAGTGAGCCGTGAAAAAGTTCAGGATTTTAAGAGTTGGCTGGGATAAAATTAAAATTCTTTTTCTGGAGTAATTTCAATAGCACCAAATTCCCATTTCGAATTTATTTTTTTTGCATCAGATGGTTTTATAAAAAATATACCTGCAATTTTTTTTACTTTTTCAGCTCTTGCATTGGTATCAATATATTTTATTAATTCATCGTAAGGCTGATTTTTACTATCAGGATTGCCAGTAACAACACCAATTTTTAACAAATCATCGGGTGTTTTGATGTTTGACTTCAAATTTGAATTTGATATGAAGTTTTTATAGAAACTATCTAAAATAAACGCTTTTGTTGTAATAACAATTACTCCACTGTTAGAATTGTATTTATTTTTAGATATTGAATCTTTATAAACTATAAGTGTTGAAATAGTGTCTGGATTTAAAGGTTCTAATATTTTTCCAGCATCACCACTCATGTAGCCAATATTTTTTGCATCTAAAATAACAAGAGGATTGGCATTTTTTTGTGTATAAGCAAGACATGTACAAAATAGAAAAAATGAAAATATAATTTTTTTCATAAAATATGTTTTTTAATTTATTTTTAAAAAGTAATCCAAAGATAAAATAATAACTCAATTACCTATTTTTATTGGTTCTAAACCTTTTCTGTAATATATAAGTAATAAAAGAATTAAGAGTTGGCTGGGATAGGTTTCTTAGCTTCTAAAATCATATAAAACTGAATTCCGAACAGGATAGAAGCTAAAACCAAATGTATCGCCTGACTTCCTATTGGGAAATCAAAATACGCCATTGCTATTCCGGTTATAATTTCAATTGTAATTATGGAAAGCACCCATTTTTGTTTTGAAAAACCTAAACCTAATTTGGTATTTCTGACATATAAATACAAATTCACAAACAATACTAAAATTGAAAACGAGCGGTGAACATAAAATGTAATTGAAGGATCCTGAAGCCAAAGAATACTGGCAGCCAGACCGTTTTTCACCTGTTCATCTACAAACTGACGTACTTGTGTTCCAATTGCAACCTGAATCAAAGTCAGTAAAAGGGAAAATAAAAGTACATTCTTGAATGTTGAATTGTATCTAACTGCAGCTAATTTTGGCCTTGCCAATTGAATAATATATAAAATTACAGCCACAATAATCAAAGCCATTACCATGTGGACCGTTATTTTTATTGGGTTTAATACCGAATAAACCACTTTAGCTCCTAACCAGGCCTGGAAACCCATCATAAAAACTACTAACCAGGAAAGTAGTGTGATTTTTTTGCTTTGTTTCCAAAATCTGAATGAGGCAATTGCCATAAAAAAACATGCCATTCCTGCTAAAGCACCACAAAGCCTGTTTATATATTCAATCCAGGTATGCAGCGGATTAAAAATCGCATAATCGTGTTTAGTGTATTTTTCCCAATGTGAAGGATCAAAAGCTGTTTGAGTGGTAAAATTGTCTTTAGCGACTAAAAGTGTTTCATCTTTAATAATTACCTGCCCTTTTTCAAAAACGCGATTTGGTGCCCAGGTCAATTCTTTTAAATCTGTTGGCGGAATATAATATCCAAAACATTTCGGCCAGTCCGGGCAGCCCATTCCGGAACCTGTCATACGAACCAAAGCTCCAGCGACAATTACTAAATAAACTAAAACTAATGCTGTTTTTGCGATTGTAGGGAAATGTTTTTTCATTTTTTTTGAGTAGCAAAGTTTCAAAGTTTAGAAAACTTGTCTTTTGAAACTTTATATATTTTAATATTCAATAAAAACCTTTATTACTTTGTGCCTTTGTTGCTTTGAACCTTTTTTAAACCCAATTTCTCAGCTCGTTTCATTATAAAATCATAAGCAGCCTGATATTCATTAGGGATTTCGCCTTCCAAAATGGCTTCTTTAACGGCTTCTTTTAAAACTCCAATTTCTCGGGAAGGTTTCAAATTGAATATTTCCATGATTTCTTCTCCGGAAATTGGCGGTTGAAAATTACGGACATGATCACGCTCTTCGACTTCGACAATTTTCTTGCGGACGATTTCAAAGTTCTTATGGTATTTTTTAAACTTCGATGGGTTTTTGGTTGTAATATCGGCTTCACACAAAGTCATTAAATTTTCAACATCTTCGCCGGCATCAAATACCAAACGACGAACAGCACTGTCGGTTACAAGATCCTGCGCCAAAACAATCGGACGGGAACTCATGATGACCATTTTTTGCACAAACTTCATTTTGTGATTTAATGGCATGTGCAGACGTTCGAATATTTTTTTAGCCATTTTTCCGCCTAAAAACTCATGACCGTGAAAAGTCCAGCCTTGTTTTTTATTAAAACGTTTTGTTGGTGCTTTTCCGATATCGTGCAATAAAGCCGACCAGCGTAACCACACATCATCCGTATTCGGACAAATATTATCGACAACTTCCAGCGTGTGATAGAAGTTGTTTTTATGTGTATGGCCTTCAATTTCTTCAACCTGATTTAAAGCGGTTAATTCAGGAAGAATAATATCTAAAAGCCCTGTTTGATATAAAAGTAGAAATCCGATGGAAGGCTTATCAGTTGAAAGGATTTTGTTTAATTCATCAACAATTCTTTCTCCGGAAATAATATTTATTCTGTCGGCATTTTTGGTAATGGCGTCAAGCGAATTTTTCTCGATTTCAAAACCTAGTTGTGTCGCAAAACGTATGGCACGCAACATTCGCAATGGATCATCAGAATATGTTATACTTGGATCTAAAGGTGTTTTGATAATTTTATTTTCTAAATCTGCCAAACCATCAAAAGGATCAGAAAGATCTCCAAAAGTTTTTTCGTTTAATGATAAAGCCAGAGCATTTATGGTAAAATCACGACGGTTCTGATCATCTTCAAGAGTTCCGTTTTCAACAAGAGGATTTCTGCTGTCGAAATTATAAGATTCTTTTCTGGCGCCAACAAATTCAATATCAGTGTCTTCAAAACGTAGCATTGCAGTTCCGTAGGTTTTAAAAACCTGTACTTTTGGATTTTTAGGAAGTAACTGAGAAACTTTTAAAGCCAATTCGATACCGCTGCCAACTGCCACAACATCAATGTCTTTTTTAGAGCCACGGTTTAAAAGCAAGTCCCGGACGAAACCGCCAATAACGTAACTGTCAACGTTTAGTTCCTGAGATGCCTGCGAAATAATTCCGAAGATTGTATGTTGTAAAGCTGTTTTATAGTTTGTCTGTATAGCCACGAATTCACTAATTTTAAATAATACATCTCAATTCAAGGAAATGAAATGCGTGCAAATTTACAACATAGAAAATGCCTTTTATAATCTATCGCTCACTTTTTTGAATAAATTCATCGTTTGAAGTGTGGAATTTTATCAAATATAAAAAAGACTGCCACGAATTACACGAATGTTCACGAATCAAATTGAATTTTATAAAAATAAAAATTAGTGATAATTAGTGAAATTTGTGGCAAAAAAACATTTATAACACTATCAAACAAATCAATTCAGATCGCTTATTTTTATAAATTCAATTTGTATTTTTGAATCACATAAAAATGTACAAATGAAAATTGTTATATCACCTGCGAAGTCATTAAATTTTGAAAAAGAATTACCAACTGCCCAATATACTGAACCGTCTTTTTTGAAAGAAGCACGTCAGGTTCATAAAACTTTAAAACCTAAAAAACCTGCGGATTTAGCTGAATTAATGTCGATTTCTGAAAAATTAGCTGATTTAAACTGGAAAAGAAATCAGGAATGGAAAACACCTTTTACTCCTGAAAATGCCCGTCCGGCAGTTTATACTTTTGACGGTGATGTTTATACTGGTTTAGATGCCTATACAATTCCGTTAGAAAAATTAGATGTTTTGCAGGATAAGCTTCGAATTTTATCAGGACTTTACGGAGTTTTAAAACCGTTGGATCTAATGCAGGCGTATCGTTTGGAAATGGGAACAAAACTGCCAATTGGAGATCATAAAAACTTACATGATTTTTGGAAAGCACCCGTTACAAAAGCTTTAAATAAAGAACTGTCAAAAGGGGAGTTGTTTGTGAACTTAGCCAGTAATGAATATTTCTCGGCTGTTGATGTAAAAACATTAAAGGTTCCTGTAATTACTCCTGATTTTAAAGATTACAAGGACGGTAAACTTAAAATGATCAGTTTCTTTGCTAAAAAGGCGAGAGGCATGATGGTGCGTTATATTATCGATACCAATGCTGAAACTATTGATGACCTGAAAGGTTTTGATTATGAAGGTTATCAGTTTGATGCAAATCTGTCTAAGGGGAATCATTTGGTTTTTACGAGATAGTTTTTTTGAGAGGCAAAGGTTTAAAGAGGTAAAGGTTCAGAGGTTTTGAAGAGTCGTAGACTCGGTCAATATTGTAGGGAGGGATTTTAATCCCTTCGAGGCAAGCGAGATAAAATCTAAAATAAACGCCGAATTCAATTTAGAATTCGGCGTTTCTGCGTATTATAAAATTATCAATTATCTAATGCATCGCATCAGCAGGATTAACCTTGTTTTTTCCTTTTTTGATGAAAAAGATAATCGGAATACAACATAAAAACATAATTCCTAAATACATAAAAATATCTATGTACGACATTACGGTACTTTGTTTTAAAATGGAATAATCAATCGCCTGATATGCTTTTTTAAGCGCAACATCTTCACTATATCCTTTAGACATAAAGGCGTGCTGTATTCCTGAAATACGTTGTTGAACATCATATTTTGCAGGATCTAAATTGGTTAACAGGTTCACTCTGTGTTCCTGACTTAAACGAGTAATAAAAGTGGTAATAATCGCAATACCAAATGATCCTCCCAATTGGCGCATCATTCCGGTAAAAGCTGCTCCTTCACCAATATGTTTTCCTTTTAAAGTAGAAAGCGAAAGTGTGGTAATAGGTACAAAAAGTAATCCAAGACCAATTCCTCTTAAAATTAATGGCCAATACATATGTTCTACTCCGGTATCGGGTGTCATACGGGTTTGCATCATAAAAGTAAAGAAGAAGAAAACTAAAAATCCTACTCCAACCATATAACCCTGAGGTACGCCTTTTTGAATCATATTTCCAACAAAAGGCATCATGATCGCCGTTGTGATAGAACCCGGAATCAATAATAATCCGGCATCAGTCGCTGTCCATCCTAAAATCGACTGCGTATAAATCGGGATAATCAATGTTGATCCGTATAAACCAAAACCAAGAATAAAACACATTATGGTTCCAATTCTTAAGTTTCCATCTTTTAAAACGCTTAAATTTACGATTGGATATTTATAAGTAAGCTCTCTCCAAATGAATAATAATAATCCAAAAATAGTGATTACACTTAGGGTGGTAATTAATGGATCATTAAACCAGTCGTCTTGTTGTCCGTGTTCTAAAACGAATTGTAACGATCCGATAAAAGTTGTTAATAATATAATACCCAACCAATCTACTTGGTTTGCTTTTAATTTTTCGCCATATTTAGGACTTCTTACAAAAGTAATTGCCAAAATAGTAGCGATAATTCCTAACGGGATATTGATATAAAATATATATGGCCAGGAATAATTATCTACTAAATATCCTCCCAAAGGCGGGCCTAATGTTGGACCAACAATTACACCCATTCCATAGATAGCTTGTGCCATACCACGTTTTGCGACCGGATAACTTTCGGTTATAATGGTTTGAGCCGTTACAAGCAATGCACCACCGCCCATTCCCTGCACAAATCTGAAAGCAACCAATTCCCAAATATTACTGGCGTTACCGCATAAAAAAGAACAAACCGTAAATATTATGATAGAAGCCACAAAATAATTACGTCTTCCAAATTGCTGTGATAGCCAGCTCGTCATCGGTATTACAATAACATTCGCAATCGCGTATGCTGTAATAACCCAGGCTACATCTGTCAAAGTAGCACCAAGACTGCCTCGCATGTCTGTCAGCGCTACGTTTACAATTGTGGTATCTACAATTTCCAGCAATGCACAAAGTACTGCTGTAATTGTAATTATGACACGTCTGTAACCGTATTCTACTAAATCATCGTCTGCTTGTACTGCTGTCATTTTATTTCAAATGTACGTCTACATCAACATTCATTCCCGGGCGTAATAATTTTACTTTCTCAGGATCGTTTGATTTATCTAAACTAATTTTTACTGGTAATCTCTGAATTGTTTTTACGAAGTTTCCTGTTGCATTATCAGGGGGCAACAATGAAAAACGTGATCCTGTAGCCGGTGAGAATGAAGTTACAATTCCTTTAAATTCATAGTTAGGATATGCGTCAACTTTTAAACTCACTTTTTGCCCGACAATCATTTTGTTTAATTGTGTTTCTTTAAAGTTAGCAACAACCCAGGCTTCGTTATTATTAATGATATAAAATAAAGATTGTCCCGGCTGAACCAATTGCCCCGGCTGGATATCAACTTTAGAAACCTGCCCATCGATAGCTGCAGTTACAACTGTGTAAGTAAGATTTAATTTTGCCACATCCAACATTGTTTTAGCTTTTTTTATGTTGGCAGCAGCAACTTCAGTTTGTTTGTCAGAAGCTTTTGATTTAGACTCAATAACCGATTTTTGGTAAGAACTTGCTCTTTGTTGTTGCTCTAAAACACGTACCTGACTTTCTGCTTCATCTTTTGCAGCCAAAGCCTGTTCGTACTGTTGTTTGGTAATAGTATGTGTTTTATACAAATTATTATAACGGTTGTAATCACTTGTTATTTGTCTCAGTCTGATTTTAGCAGTTTCGATAGAACCGCTGGCAGATCTCATATTTGCATCAGAAACAGAAATATTTGCGTAAGCACTTCCAATATCAGCTTTTGCAGCTTCGTATTGACCTTCCGCACCTAACAAAGCAGCATTTGCCTCATCAATTTTTAATTGATAATCTCTCTTGTCAATTGTAAACAAAGTATCTCCTTTTTTTACAAAATCATTATCTTTCACATACACTTTACTAATATATCCGGATACTCTTGGGATAATCGGATTCATTTTTTTCTCGATTTGAGCATCATCCGTTTCTTCGTGAGATAAAGAGTGCATGTATTTTGTTATTCCGTAAGTTCCGCCCACTAAAACCAAAACGGTTAGTATAATGATGAATTTAGTATTTGTTTTTTTCTTTTCCATGAGAGCTATCGATTATATTTTAGAAAGATTGAATGATTGTGATAATTGTCCTGACACCGAAAGTAATTCGTAGTATTTTTGAATAATAGTTGCTTTTGATAAAGCTGTATTTATTTTAGCACCTAAATTTTCTACATCAGCTTCTACTAAATCATTAGTGTCTGCCAATCCGTTATCAAATTTATCTTTTACAAGTCGGTAGTTTTCTGTAGCCTGATCAACTGCTTCAGCATAAACTACACTTTGATTAATAGATAAGTGATAATCTTCAATTGCTTGCTGTACTTCAATTTTTATGCGGTCTGTTAGTATTGCTTCAGACGTTTTTGCCTCTAATGACCTGCTCTCGGCAGCTTTAACCGAAGCACTGTTTTTAAGGATTCCTGATAAATCATATGATAAACCAATACCGAAATTCATAGCATTTGTGACTGTTACAATGTCTTTTAGGTCTAAAGCAGTATAGCCACCCAGTAAAACAACTGAAGGATAATATCCTGCTCGTGCTATTTTTATATTAGCTTCACTTGCTTTTCCCTGAAAACGAATAGCTTCTAAATCTTTTCTGTTCTCTAATGCTGCCTGATCTGACATTGGAGCCTGATCTGTTTTTAAAGCAAAGAAATCATTTTCATTAACTTGTAATTTTGTACCTGCAGGAAGTTTTAAAAGCGTAATTAAATAGTAATTTAAAATACTCTCATTCTTTTTTGCCTCATCAATAGAAACCTGGGTTCTTGAAACCAGCAGTTGTGATTTCAATAAGTCATTTCTTGGAATAATGCCGTTTTTTTCTAATTCAGTAAAATCGGTAACACGCTGTTGTGCCTGTTTTTGATTTTCATTAAGCAGTTCAATTGTTTTTTGTGCTTTATATAATTCAGCATAATAATTGATAACGCGCATTGCAATATCTTCTTTTGTTTTAGAAGCATTTGCAGTTTCGGCCTGATATAAATTATCGTATAATTTGATATTGTTTTGTATTTTGAAACCAGCAAAAAGAGGAAGACTTGCCGTAGCCTGACCTAATAGTAAGCGATCTGGAGAAACCGGAGTTCCGGAACCATCACCTAAA
The DNA here is from genome assembly GCF_000282055.1 of Flavobacterium sp. CF136. Lineage (GTDB taxonomy): Bacteria > Bacteroidota > Bacteroidia > Flavobacteriales > Flavobacteriaceae > Flavobacterium. The sequence goes on along the minus strand of NZ_AKJZ01000006.1, from coordinate 21,218 downwards.
GCTACTTTTAAATCGAGATTAGGCTCCGTTATGCGTTGGTATTGGCCTGATAATTTAAAATCAGGATATTGACTGTTTTTAACTGTTTGTAATTCGTACTTTTTTGAGTTTACCTTAGTGTTGGCAAGTGTAACTTCGTTACTTTTTTCCCAGGCCATTTTTACGGCTTCACCTAAGGTTAAACTTGTTTTTTCTTGTGCTTCTGCTGATGAAATTCCGATAAAGAAAATTCCAAAGAGCATTAATTGACTAATTTTCATAAACAAGTAGCGCTTTTATAGTTTGTTGAATGTGCTTTGTAAGACTGTTTTTAATATAATCGTTATATAACGTTTCAGTATTTAAATTTAGAAGTTCTTCAAAAAAGGGTTTATTCATGTGAAAATGAAAAAAAGTTCCCATTATTGTTGGTGTTATCAACGGAATAATCACATCTTTTCTAAAAATACCTTTTGACTGACCTTCCTGAATAATAGTTTCAAGCAATTTTAAGTTTCCTTTTTTTAGTTCTGTGAAAGCCTCCAGGCTCTGTTCTCTCTTTTTTGAAGTAAGTTCAAAGTGTAAAACCCTATAAATGCCTCTGTTGCAATTAATTCTGTGAATGTAAATTTCGATTAATTTATTGACTTTATCAAGAGGCTCAAGGTTTTCCGCTGATAAATTTTCGAGCAGTACTTTTAAGTCAGAAGTTTTGTAGAGAATTAAAGACTCAAGCAATCTTTCTTTCGACCCAAAATAATACGAAACCATGGCAATATTAATTTTTGCCTCTTTTGAGATATCCCGTATTGATGTGCCTTCAAACCCTTTTTCTGAAAAAAGCTTTTCAGCTACTTCCAAAATCTGAATTTTTTTATCGTTTAATTCAACGTTTTTTGACATAATAATATTTACTTATCGAAGGCAAAATTAAACAAGTGTTTAATTTAAACGCTTGTTTAATTTTATTTTAACGTAATATTAACATAAAATAGATGTGATAAAATGACTTAAATTTTTTTGCATCTGTTTTATGACGTGTTATCGTATATGTCAGTCAAAGTAGTTACATCAGCACTAATAATAACAGTAATAGTAACAGAAATATTGTAACCCCCATTAATTTATAGAAGTATGTGAAGGTTTAGGACAAAATGCAGATTGTATGAGTTATTTTTTAACAGTAATTTCATAGATTCCGGACTGTAATTCAAAAATATATTTTTTGTTCTCTGTACCCGTATATTTAACTCCAGATATTGAAGATAATGCTTTTTCTTTGGTTTGTATATAAGTAACAGACGGGGCATTCAGCATAAGTGTCACAGTTGTATTTGCCGGAATTGCAAAATGATATACATATTTGTTATCCTCTGTTTTCCAACTACTTTCAATACGTCCGTACATTGAATCATAATATCCTTTTGCGAAGGTCATTTTATCAGTTGGGTCGGGTTCAGGCTGTAAAATAAAATGCTTAAAACCCGGAGAGTTCTCATCCCGGGCTATTCCAAGCGAATGCGTATACATCCATGCTCCAATTGCCCCAAATGAATAATGATTGAAAGAGTTCATATTGTTATTGCTTCCAAATCCGGCAATGTGGGTAAATGAATTTAAGCGCTCCCAAATTGTAGTTGCACCCTGATCAATAGGATACAACCATGATGGATAAGAGGTTTGTTGAAGTAAGTTATAGGACAGATCAGAATATCCATTGTCAGACAATGCTTTGCTGATCCATGCTGTGCCAATGAAACCGGTCATGAGTGAATATGGCGGACATTCCACTTTCTGGTCGGTTATATTACTGCGTGTAATGGTATTTGCAAAATTTTTCAGTGCAATGGTTTTGTTTGTTTCATTAAACATATTGAATGCCAATGGCAATACATAGGATGTTTGAGTGTCAATAATTTTTCCGCGGAATACTGTTTTCCCTGTTTGGCTGTCGATGTATGTTTTGTTAAAGAATTCTTTTCTTTTCTTACTTAACTCTGAAAATTGTTTGGCATCATCTTTTTTATCGAGAACTAATGCTATTTTAGTCATAATATCTAAATCGAAAATAAAATAGGATTCCCAAAACAGTGACTTTTCATTTTTGGAATCTTCGAGGCTTAACCAATCGCCAAGGCTGGACCACATATCCCTTTCTTTTTCTTTAAAGACACCTGTTTTGGTATCAATATCACGAATGAGATACTCCATATAGTTTTTCATAGCATCATAATGTTCAGACAGTAAATCTGTATCATTATATTGTTGATAGCTTTCCCATGCAACTGTTATACCGGCGCTGCCCCACATGGTTTCACCAAAACCGACTCCCAGCGGAGCTACGTCCGGAAAACGTCCGTCTTCACGCTGAACATCCCTCATCGCACGCATGTGTCTTCTTAAAAACTGAGGCAGATTTGCTAAATAAGTTGCCGTCCGGGAAAAAACGGAGATATCTCCGCTCCAGCCTAAGCGCTCGTTTCGTTGTGGACAATCGGTAGGAATAGACATAAAATTAGCGTAGGATGACCACACTATATTTTCCCACAATTTATTTACTTTAGGGTTTGATGTTTCATATTTTGATGAGAGATCGTGAATTGAACTTAAAACATCGCCTTTAACCGCATCCAAAGGCAAAGGTTTTTCTATTCCGGTTATTTCAACATATCTGAAGCCATGATAGGTAAACCGTGGATTTATTATTTCGTCTCCGCCTTTGGTAATATAAATATCCTGAGCCATGGCTGCACGGATATTTTCGAGCATAATCATGCCGGTATTGTCTTTATATTCGGGTAAATCGGAGTATTTTACTTCGGCAAACCGAAGGATTATCCTTTTGCCGGATTCCATATCTTTCAGGCTGATTTTTGGAACACCGGCCATGTTTTGTCCCATGTCATAAACAAATACTCCCGGACGAATTTCTTCAACGGAAAGTGCTTTTAGTTCTTTTATCTTCTTTACTGTCGTACCGAATTGTCCAATGAGCTGCATGCTGCTAAAATCGCTTACATCGAGTATTTTGTCCGATGGCTTGTCAGTGTTTATATGTCCTTCAAGTGGAATTTCTTTGCATTCTTTCCATGTAGTATCATTATAAGAGGCAGTGTTCCAGTTTTTTATAAGTGTATCTTTAGCAGCATTATATACTTCTCCCTGAAAAAAACTACTGTAAACCAATGGACCATCATTAAAATATTTCCATGTTGAAGGATTGGTAGAGATTATTTCTTTTTCACCATTTGTATATGTGATTACCAGTTTAGCAAGAATAGATTGTTTGTCGCCAAAAAAGTTCCAGTAATCCCCCATAAATGTACTCCCGCCGCTCCACCAGCCTTCACCTAATAGGGCGCCAATTACATTATTTCCATTGGTTAAATAGTCTGAAACATCATATGTCTGATATAGTAGTGTTTTGTTGTACTGCGTTGAACCCGGATTAAAATAATCGTTGCCAACACGTTGCCCGTTTATGTACATCTCATATATTCCTCGTGACGTTACATACAGGCGGGCTTTGGCAATTTTAGAACCTTTTGTTGAGAAAGCAGAACGCAGCATTGGCATCGAGTTTCTGGTTGGGTTTGTTAAAACCTGCAAACCAGATTCTTTTCCTTCTATCTTATATGGATTTGCATATTCTGAATATAGTACATTTGAAGGATTACGGAAATTTCGAATCTGGACATCTGAGAAATAGGCAATTTGTTTCTTATCCACACTAAAACCAATACTTGCAACGACCGGATATGCAATGTGGTCACCTCCCTTACCTAATGGATTAAGATTCAGATCTCCAATAAAATTATCTTTTCCTTCGCCATCTATATAAATTTTGGTATCTCCTAATACAGTTGAGATATAAAACTTATGATTTTCGTATTGGTTTTGTTTATTTATTATGGAGTTGGGAACAGTGAAACTTTTAAAAGCAATATTTCTTTTATCTTCTGGTGCATAACCACTTCGGTAAACATTCAGTTTAGCTGTTTTATCTGTAGCAAGCGGAGCAATATCCAATTCAATTAAAATATAGGAACTGTCCTTGGGATTATTGAGCTTAAAAAGGTTTTTATTTTTATCCATTAAACGGTTATCGTTTGCTCCGAATATAAAACCAGCTTTTGTACTGCCCGAAGTTTTATCTAACCGTAGCGTATAGTTTATTTTAAATACAGGCAGATAGTCAGAATAAAGTATCATGTCATTATCTTCAGTACCAATCCATTTGGCTCCATCCCAAGCTGATAATGCAGGGTCGGAATTCATTAAGCCTGTTTCAAAAAATGATTGTGCCTCGTGCTTTTTGTGATCCTGATCCCAGACGAAAACTTGCCAGTTGTAACGCAAAGAAGGTTTTAACGGAGTCCCGGCATATTTTATATTAAGTGAAATGTCACTTTGTTTTTTGCCACTGTCCCATACTTTCTGGCGGTTTTCATCAACTACAATAATCTGATAGGCTGTTTGGTAACAACCGGCTTTTTCAGAAGTCATCTGCCAGCTAAAGCGTGGGTTTGTAACATCTATTCCCAGAGGAGTTTCAGTGTACTCTGATCGAAGATTAATAATCTCTATTCCGGATGCTTTCGAGAACGAAGTTGTAAAGAGACTAATTAAAAGTATTGTAGCAAACAAATAATTTATTCGTGTCATTATTTAAAATATTACTTAATTATTTTGGTTTTTATTCTTTGCGAAATTTTAAACTTTTTATTCGATCATTTACAAAGTAAAATATTCCAACAAATATTAAAAATATACAAAATTTCATTAGTATTGAAAGAATGAATTTTTATTTGAAATAAACATAAAAAAACGGCATCTAAAATTTTAAATGCCGTTTGATTTTATACTAAAGAAGTATTTATCGAATTCCTCCAACAAATTCCTTTATTTTTCCGCTTCCGCTTTCAGATAAATGTTTGATAAAAGCGCTTCCGATAATAGCTCCTTTTGCAAATTTGGTTGCCTGGCTGAAAGTTTCCCTATTTGAAATTCCGAAACCTATAATTTGAGGGTTTTTAAGATTCATGTTTGAAATTCTTTCGAAATAATCTTCCTGAATGTTTCCGAATCCTGCCTGAGAACCTGTAACACTTGCCGAGCTTACCATATAAATAAATCCATTTGAAACGCTGTCAATAAAACGAATGCGTTCGTCTGAAGTTTGTGGTGTAATTAAAAATACATTGATTAAGCCATATTTTTCGAAAATAGCTTTGTATTGCTCAGCATAAACATCAACAGGAAGATCCGGAATGATTAATCCGTCGATACCAATTTCAGCACATTTTTTACAGAATTCTTCAACCCCGTATTGCAGCATCGGATTGAAATATCCCATGATAATCAACGGAATTTTTACGCTTTCGCGGATGTTTTTCAGCTGATCAAAAAGAATCTGTGTTGTCATTCCGTTATGCAAAGCCTTTGTTGAACTTGCCTGAATTGTTGGTCCATCGGCCAAAGGATCGCTGAAAGGCAAACCAATTTCGATTAGGTCAACACCATTTTTTTCTAAATCCTGAATAATCTGTACGGTATCATTTAAATTAGGATATCCAGCCGAAAAATAAATAGAAAGTATCTTTTTATCTTCTTGTAATTTTTGGGTTATTCTGTTCATTTTAATGTCTTTTTATTTATTCCCGCGAGGTTTCCAAAAACCTGCAGATGTTTATGTTTGATTTATATTTAATTAATGATAATCTGACTTGTCCAATTATCATTTTGATTTTCGATTAATAAAAGCCCTGAATCTGAATCATTCATTTGTGCTACAAGTTCTCCTTTGTTATTCCAGAAAGCACTTTTTCCTCCCGAAGGATATCCCCAGGATTCACCGCTGAAATTTGACATTAAGACATTCATTTTATGCTTCTGAGCGTAATTTTGTAAATCCCTGTATGCATTTGGAATTCCATTTGGAGAAAAGAAAATACTGGCAATATAAATCGAAGTTTCTTTTTTAGAAGCATTTTCAGGATGCAAAGGATTGTCGATATCAGCGCAAATGGCAAACGAAATTTTCTGATTTTCGATTGTAATCATCGGATTATAATCAAATGAAGATTGATAAAACTCATCTTCGCCTTCATGTAAAAATTGCTTGGTATAAATAGAAACCGAATTATCAGGAAAAATAATAAACTCACCAATAAACAATTCTGATTCGGTTTGAATTGGAGCACCGGCAATAATGATAATATTATTCTCAACGGATAGTTGTTGCAACTGATCCAATCTCGAATCGTCTTTTTTAAAAGCCAATTTTTGCGCATTTTCTCTTTCGTAACCTGTAATCGATAACTCAGGAAATGCAATTAGTTGTACTCCATTTTGCACAGCTATTTCTATAAGGCGATAGTGATCTAATAAATTAGCTTCAATATTTCCTCGAACTGGTTTAGTTTGCGCTGCTGCTAAAATCATTTAATTCTATTTTTACTTATTACTTGTCAATGCTATCTTTATTCCTAAAGCAATTAAAACCCCGCCACAAGTTTTGTTGACGTAATTTGAAAGCTTTTTATTGTGTTTTAATTTTGAAAAAATTATTGAAGCAAAGTTTGCCAAAATTAGGCACCATATTGTCCCGGTAATTGTGAATGTTACACCAAGTTTAATGAATGGTATGATTGTATTTGTTGTGTGTGGATCAATAAATTGTGGAAGAAAAGAAATAAAAAACAAAGCAACTTTCGGATTCAGAACATTTGTTATGACTCCATCTAAGTATATTTTCCTTAGATTAATCAAATTTTCTGAAAGTGATGTGTCAGTATTAAGTCGGGTTTTGTCTGTTAACATTTTGTATCCAATATATAGTAAATAAACTGCACCAGCATATTTTATAATATTGAAAGCCAATATTGATTTGGCAATAATAATGGAAAGGCCAAAAGCAGCTAAAGTTGTATGAATTAAAGTTCCAGTTGCAATACCTAATACAGACATAATTCCAGCTTTTTTTCCTTGTGCCATACTTCTGCTCAGTATAAAAATAGTATCATTACCAGGAGTTATATTTAGCAAAAGCCCAGTTAAAATAAAAGTTTCATAATTAATTATTCCGCTCATTTTTTTTGTTTTTTATCGTAAAAAGTTTTCAAAATTCTTCAGCTATTTGATTTTATCCGGTTATTAGCTTTCAATATAAATCCATGCAGTTGTTCCGGATTTCAGTGTTATCTGAATTCTTTTATACGCATTAGATTCGAATTGATCTGCTTTGGTCAGGTCTTCGTCGGAAATAGTAAAAAGGATACCATTTACTTCATCCGAAGGATTTTCGCTTGGTGTTGCTACAAAATAATCTGCCATTCCAAATTCTTCTTCTATTTTCAGATCTTTTAGCTTGTAGCCCGGGAGCTGGTCTGGTGTCCCGGTTAATAGCTTATTAAAAACCTGCATCTGAATTTCTTTTGACTGTAATGTGCCGTAAGAGAATATCTGTTCCATAAATGTTGTTTTTCTCGTTATCTGTCTGCGTTAGGGATGGAAGCGGTATCTCCCGATTTAGAAAAACAAGGCTTTTTAGCCGTAGTTTTTGTTAATCGGGAATTTAGCGAACAGCCCGACCCTTGGGTAACGCCCAAATTATACTTCTGTTATAATTTAAAATATTCAATATAATTGTCCAAATCTTTGTCGCCACGGCCCGAAAGGCTGATTACCACAACATCGGTTGGTTTGAATTTTTTCTGGTCTAAAACCGCAAAGGCATGCGCACTTTCGATCGCCGGAATAATTCCTTCTAATTTAGTAAGCTGTAAACCTGCGTTCATCGCATCATCATCTGTAACTGAAAAGAATTCGCCGCGTCCGGTTTGCGCCAAATGAGCATGCATAGGACCAACTCCAGGGTAATCCAAACCGGCAGAAATAGAATATGGCTCTGTAATTTGTCCGTCCGGGGTTTGCATCAAAAGTGTTTTGCAGCCGTGAATAACACCTACTTTTCCTAATTTGCTGGTTGCGGCACTATGACCGCTGTCGACACCTTTTCCGGCTGCTTCAACAGCAATGATGCCTACTTCAGGCTCATGTAAAAAGTGATAATATGTTCCTGCAGCGTTGCTTCCACCACCGATACAAGCCACAACATAATCAGGGTTTTCGCGGCCTTCTTTTTCTTTTAACTGCCATTTTATTTCTTCTGAAATAATACTTTGAAAACGGGTAACCATATCCGGGTAAGGATGAGGTCCGATGGCAGACCCGATGATGTAATGGGTGTCAACCGGATTATTGATCCAGTCACGAATGGCTTCGTTTGTAGCATCTTTTAAGGTTCTTGAACCCGAAAGTGCCGGACGAACTTCGGCGCCTAACATTTTCATACGGGCTACGTTTGGAGCTTGGCGCGCTATGTCAATTTCGCCCATATACACGATGCATTCCAAGCCCATTAAAGCACAAACTGTTGCTGTTGCCACACCATGCTGACCTGCGCCGGTTTCGGCAATAATTCGTTTTTTGCCTAAACGCTTTGCAACCAATATCTGCCCAATAGTGTTGTTGACTTTATGTGCCCCTGTATGGTTTAAGTCTTCTCTTTTTAAGTAGATTTTGGTATTGTATTTTTCAGATAAACGTTTGGCAAAATAAAGTGGACTCGGGCGCCCTACGTAATCTTTTAGTAATTGATCAAATTCTTTTTTAAAATCAGGTTCAGCAATGATTTTTAAATAATTTTGACGTAATTCTTCCACATTTGGATATAACATTTCGGGAATGAAAGCACCTCCAAATTCTCCGTAATATCCTTTTTCGTTAACGTTGTATGACATAATTTATTTATTTTCTATCGTGGAGACGCACACCAGTGCGTCTCTGCATAATTGTACATTTTTTAATCCGGGTTCAATTTCAAATCGGCTGTTTACGTCGATGGCGTAAATAGGTAATTTGAGATTTTTAATCATTGGTATTTCTTCAATTCCGATACCGCCGCTTAAGAAAAACGGTTTTTCAGATTTGTAATTTTCTAATATATTCCAGTCGAAAGTGGTTCCGTTTCCGCCTGGCAGTTTTCCTTTTGTATCGAATAAAAAATAGTCACATACATTTTCAAAAGGTCTTAAGACATCAAAATTAAAATCTTCTCCGACAGAAAACACTTTTATGATTTCGATTTCAGCATCAATCTTATTTTTTAATTCCTGACAGAATTCAACTGATTCCTTTCCGTGCAATTGAACGGCCTGTAAATCATATTGATTAATTTTTGCTATAATATTTTCAACCGTTTCATTTACAAAAACACCGGTTTTTTTGATTGTTTTGATCAATTCCGGAATCGTTCCGTCAAAATAACGAGCGGATTTTTCCCAGAAAATAAATCCCATATAATCGGGTAGGAGCGATCCCACTTCGAGTATATTATCGGGATATTTCATACCGCAGATTTTGATTTTCATTTTTTTGTGTTTTTTAACCGCAAAGGTTTTTCGCCACGAATTACACCAATTTTCCCTAATTTTATTCGTGCTAATTTGTGAAATTCGTGGCAACTTTTAAATATTTAATTTATTTATAAATTCTTTGGCAGCTTGACCGGCGTCATCGGTTTTCATGAAATTTTCTCCAATCAAAAAGCCGTTGTAGCCATAAGGTCTTAATTCTGCAATTGCTTCGATTGATGAGATTCCGCTTTCAGAAACTTTTACAAAATCATTCGGAATTTGTGCTGCCAGTTGTTTACTGAAATCTAAACTCACTTCGAAGGTTTTCAGGTTTCTGTTATTTACGCCAATCATATCAAGTGTCGGCATAATTGATTTTTCTAATTCTTCCTGATTATGAACTTCAAGCAAAACTTCCAAACCTAATTTTTTGGCAAATTCAGATAATGATTTGATTTCTTCTCGTGTTAAAACTGCTGCAATCAGTAAAATTAAATCGGCACCAAAAGCTTTGGCTTCTAAAATCTGGTATTCATCGACAATAAATTCTTTTCGCAAAAGCGGAATATTTACTGAAGCCCTTGCCAAAAGTAAATCGTCCAGTGAACCGCCGAAATATTTTCCGTCAGTTAAAACGGAAATTCCGCAAGCGCCCGCATTTTCATAACCTTTAACGACTTCTTCAACCGTAAAATTATGATTTATTACTGATTTTGAAGGCGAACGGCGTTTATGTTCCGCTATAATTCCGGTTGAACTTGTTTTTAGTTTCTGACTTAAAGAAATCGTTTGTCTTTCAAAAAACACTGAATTTTCCAATTGCGAAACCGGAATGATTGATTTTTTGAGAATGACTTCTCTTTTTTTGTCTAAGATTATTTTATCTAAAATATTCATGGTTATTGTTTTGTCACAAAGTCACAAGACCCAAAATTAATTAGTGCTAATTCGTGAAATTTGTGTTTATTTTTTATTTACTTAAATCTTTCAATTTATTCAAAGCTACTAATCCTTTTCCGGAAAATAAACTTTCTTTAGCTAATTCAAATCCTTCCAGCGGAGAACATTTTGTTACTGTTGCAATTGCCATTGCAGAATTTGCACAAACCACATTGTTTTGTGCTTCATTCCCTTTTCCGGAGATTATATTGGTAAACATTTCTGCCGATTCTTCGATTGTTTTTCCGCCTTCGATTTCGCTTTGTGATAAAAGGCGAACACCAAAATCTTCCGGTTTCAGCATTCCTTCCATATGACTGGTAATAATTTTGGTTGGTCCCGTTAAGGATATTTCATCATAACCGTCAAGTGAATGTAAAATCGTAAAATTCACATCGGTACTTTGATATAAATAAGCATACATTCTGGCTAATTCTAAATTGAAAACGCCAACCAATTGGTTTTTAGGAAATGACGGATTTACCATTGGTCCTAACATATTGAAGAATGTTTTTACGGCCAGTTCTTTTCTGATTGGACCAACATTTTTCATCGCAGGGTGAAATAACGGTGCATGTAAAACACAAATTCCGGCCTGATCAATACATTTTTCTAAAAACTCTGGATCATTACTAAATTTGATTCCCATTTTTTCCATTACATTGCTTGATCCGGAAATAGATGAAACTCCGTAATTACCGTGTTTTGCTACTTTTATTCCGGCTCCGGCTGCAATAAATGATGCTAAAGTCGAAATGTTGAACGTGTCTTTTCCATCACCGCCCGTTCCGCATAAATCGATGGTATTGTAGGCTGATAAATCTACACGAATGCATAACTCTAATAAAGCTTCACGGAAACCTGAAAGTTCTTCGATCGTGATACTTCTCATCATAAACACGGTTAAAAAAGCCGAAATCTGACTTGGATTGTATTCACCGCTTGAAATATTAATCAATACATTTTTGGCTTCTTCTTTTGAAAGCACTTCGTGATTGATTAATTTATTTAATATATTTTTCATTTTTTTTAAGTTGCTAAGGTTCTAAGTTACTGAGGCTCTAAGTTTTTTGAAAATTGAGACTGAGACTGAAAACTGCTTTAATGTTCATTTCCCTGATAAATCCACATTGGCTCTGTTTTTCCGGCACGTTCAAATCCGTTTTTCTTGTAAAAATCAACTGCTCTTCCATCTGCGGTTAACATTTGCATATGAAAGTGACCGTATTTCTCTTGCATTTTATCCATAATCAATTTTCCGATTCCTTTTCCCTGATATTCAGGAAGCACCAATAAATGTGGATAATAAACCGTTAAATATCCATCTGAAATTGCATTTCCTAATCCAACCAATTTTTCCTCTTCCCAGGCTGTTATCAGAGTTTCAGAATTCAGAAGCCCGTTATACAACTCAGTTGGTTTACTGGCTGAACTCCATTCATTTGCTTTGTATAAAATCAAAATATCTTCAATATTGATTTCTTTAGTTTCTAAAATTGTTATTTTCATTTGTTGAAAGATTCTAAGTTGCTGAGAAACTAAGGTTCTAAGCTTTTATTGTAAACTGACACTGTGACTGTAAACTAACCCTTAATCCAGTTCTCTAAAATTCTTTTTCCGTTTGGTGTCAGTACACTTTCGGGATGAAACTGAACTCCGCGTACATCATATGTTCTATGTCGCAAAGACATTACCTGTCCATGTTCTTCAAACGAAGTAGCTTCTAAAACATCCGGTAAATCGGCATCAACAACCCATGAATGGTAGCGTCCTACTTCAAATTCATCTTCAAGACCTTCAAATAATGATTCGTCAGTAACTGCTTTTTTTACGTAGGTAGCTACACCGTGGTATACTTTATCCAAATTTGAAAGTGTTCCTCCAAAAACTTCTCCAATCGCCTGCTGTCCTAAACAAACGCCTAATATGCTTTTTGTTGGGGCATATTTTCGAATTACGTCTTTTAGCAAACCTGCTTCATCAGGAATTCCAGGCCCTGGCGAAAGTAGAATTTTATCGAAAGAAGCGATTTCGTCAATATCAAATTCGTCGTTTCTGTATACGGTTACTTCGCAGTTTAAATCTTCCAGATAGTGTACTAAGTTGTAAGTGAAACTATCGTAATTGTCTATAACTAATATTTTTTTCATGATGTTTTATTTTTGCTTCAGGTTTCAGGTTCTGCAACTGAGAACTGTGACTGAAAACTGAATACTATTTATATTTTCTCAGCCATTTCCAAAGCTGTATTCAATGCTCTTAGTTTATTGTATACTTCCTGCATTTCACTTTCTTCATCCGAGCTGGCGACAATTCCTGCTCCGGCCTGACAATGTAATTGATGGTTTTTACTCAGGAAGGTTCGAATCATAATCGCATGATTAAAATTGCCTTCGAAATCCATAAAACCAATTGCGCCGCCATAAAAATTACGATTCGTTTTTTCGTAATCTTCAATTAACTGCATTGCTCTGTGTTTTGGTGCACCGCTTAAAGTTCCGGCTGGGAAAGTATCGGCAACAACCTGCATTGTAGTTGCTTTTTCATGTAAATGCCCGGTAACTTTTGAAACCAAGTGAATCACATGTGAGAAAAACTGAACTTCTCTATATCTCTCTACGTTTACGTTATGACCGTTTCGGCTTAAATCATTTCTGGCCAAATCAACCAACATCACATGTTCGCTGTTTTCTTTTTTATCTTCTGAAAGCTGTTTGGCTAAAACGGCATCGTGTTCATCATTTCCGGTTCTTTTGAATGTTCCGGCGATTGGATGAATTTCGGCTTTTCTGTCTTTTACGATAATTTGCGCTTCAGGCGAAGACCCAAATATTTTGAAATCCCCATAATCAAAAAAGAATAAATAAGGAGACGGGTTAATACTTCTTAAAGCTCTATAAACATTGAATTCATCACCTTTGAAACCCTGAGTGAAACGACGCGATAAAACTAACTGGAATACATCACCACGGAAGCAATGCTTTTTGGCCAAAGCTACATTGTGTTTGAATTCTTCATCGGTTAAGTTCGAGAAACCTTCGCCTTCTTTAGTAAATTTGTACGAAGCAATATTTCTGGATTGTAGTAATTGCTCGATTTCAGATATATTATTTCTTCCGTCCAGGCTGTGACAAAAAATATAAGCTTCATTTTTAAAGTGATTAATAGCAATGATGTTTTGGTATACTGCATAAAAAACATCAGGAATTAGAGTTGCTGTATCTTTTTTGGCTATCGAAACTTTTTCAAAATAGCGGACTGCATCATAAGAGATGTAACCGAACAAACCATTATTAATGAATTTAAAATCATTTTTCTCCGACTTAAACTGACTTGAAAATTCCTGAATTACTTCCGGAATATTCGTTGAAGAATCAATGTTGATTTGTTCTGATGTTCCGTCAGGGAAAGTTTTTGAGATAACTTCGTTTTCGATTTTAATCGTTGCAATCGGATTGCAGCAGATGTAAGAGAAACTATTGTCATTTCCATGATAATCACTACTTTCCAGTAATAGGCTATTAGGGAATTTATCTCTTATTTTAAAATAAACACTAACCGGCGTAATTGTATCTGCCAGAATTTGTTTGTAATGTGTGTTGAGTATAAAAGGTTTCAATGTATTTAGATTTATAGTTTTTAATATTTTTTCACTTTCGATTTTGACCAAAAAAAAAGACTTGTCGTGATGACAAGCCTTTTATATTTATAGTTTTACAATACTACAGGAAGCTTTGTTCACGACGTCTGACGTAAATTCTTCCACCACCAAGTATTGTTCATTGTTGTTTTCATATCTTATTTTGATGTCACAAATATATAAATGTAATTTGGATTACGAGATATAAAAACTCAAAAAAATCTTTTCTTAATTTATAAATTTGTTAAATTTCAAAAAAATAGGGTGTTTTTAAATCCTTAATTTCCAATTGCAATTGTATTGTTAACTTTCATTCTAAAGTCTGGACTTCCTTTTATATTAGGCATTGCAAACAATTCACTGTTTTTGGTTTTTGTAAATTCTAATCCAAATTCGGCTTTGCTGTACCAATTTTGAATTACGGTATCATTGCTTGAAGATTCGCTTAAAATTCCGCCATTACAGTTATTAATAATGATATTATTTAATGAAATTTTAGATAAATTAACTTCGCCATTTCCTATATTTTCTTCCAAAATAATGAAAGGAGTGAATCCTGAAACAATACTGTTGGTTAAATTAAAATAAGTATTTTCTCTAATATGAACAGATTCACGAACCAATCCCTGATTGTTTTCTTCCATATTTACCAGGGTAATATTGTTGGCATTTATTTTCGTCATTTTCTTGGTCATATCCGTATTTTCGATTTTATCATACGAATCTGCTTCAAAACATCTTGATCCTGAAATGTCTGATGAGAAAGGATGGCGAATCGCAATGCTGTTGCTAATATTAATTTGTGCTCCCTGCGTAAAATCAAAATCATCATCTGTAGTTCGATATGAAACTAAGTTGTTCATATTCAAATTACCACCATAACATTCGAAAGAATCGTCATTTGAATAACTGATTTGAATATTGCTTAAAACTGTTTTATGACCAACACCTGCCAGCGAAAGTCCGTTTAGTTCTTTTAGGGCGCTTAATTTTCTGCCTGAATATTCAATTCTTACATATTTTAGAATCCCTGAATTATCTTCTGCATCTTGACCGCCATAATGATTTAGTGTTGGGTCTAAGTCAAAAGGCAAAGTAGAAATACCCCCTAATTTATTGATAGGAGCTTTTCCAAGAATAATAATTCCGCCCCAATCGCCCGGTTTTCTTTCCGTAGTTCCTTTATCAGAGGTAAAAACTATAGGATCGGTTTCTAAACCTTCGGCCATGATTTTTGCACCATTTGTAATTACCAGGGTACCACAGGTTTTATCATCACCTCGAATGACTGTTCCGGGTTCGATAGTCAATACTGCATTGTTGGTTACATATACAACACCGACAAGTTGATAAGTATTACGTTTATATAGTTTGGTATCTTTATCTATGGTTCCGGCAATAATGTTCGAAGCTTCGTTGTATTCGATACTGGCTGGTTTAAAAGTTGTCCAGTTGTTCATCCAGTTAGATGTTCCTATAATGCCTTTTGCTTGTTGTGCCTGAAGAGAAAAACCGCTGAGAATTGTTATAATTGCAATTCGTATTTTTGTTTTCATAACTATAATTTTGATTTCCAGTTTTTGATTATTATTGTTTTTTAATAAGCCAAAATTAGAAGCCGAATGTTAATCAAAACATTCTGTTATATTATGAAAGTGTTAGTACAACTTTAAGAATGTTACTATTTTGTGTTTTATCAGAATTATAGCATCTTTAGTTGATGCATCATTAAAAAAAGAAACCCCAACAATTTAAATTGTTGGGGTTTCCTGAATCAGTAAGTGAAATTTAGAATTTTAAAGCAACTGCTAATTCAAATTCGTCATTGATAGTTTTGTCTCCTAAACCTTCAAAGAAATTTCCTGAACCATATTTAATATCATATTTAGTTCTGTCAACTTTGAATGCAGTTGTAGCTGTACCTTTATTTACAGTAAGGTCAAAAGTTACCGGTTTAGTGATTCCTTTAATAGTTAAATCAGCAGTTACTGCATAAACATTAGCTGTTTTAGTAGTACCAATTTTTTTGAAAACTAATTTTGAAGTTGGGAATTTATCAGTTCCGAAGAAATCATCAGCTTTTAAGTGACCGTTCAATTTTCCTTGGTATTCTCCCGTTAAATCAGTTGAAGTTAAAGAAGTCATATCAACTGTGAAACTTCCACCAGCTAATTTTTTCCCTTTGAAAATTACAGCTCCGTCTTTAAAGTTTACAGTTCCTGAGTGTTCTCCGGTTACTTTTTTACCTACCCATTTGATAGTACTTGACTTTACGTCGATTGTTTTAGTCTGTGCGTTTACCGAAATACCAGCTGCTGCTACGAATAATGCTATTGCAATTGTTTTTAAATTTTTCATGTTGTAAAATTGATTTTGATTATTATTAATTATAATGTGATAAATAATTCTTCCTGAGATTTTCTGACTTTTTTGTAATGTTGCGTGTCATCTTCATTATGTCTGTAACCTATAGCTGCAACTACCGAAGCATTCAAACCTAGTTTGTCGAAACCTAAAATTTCATTGAATGCAGCAGGATTAAAACCTTCCATTGGAGTTGCATCGATTTTTAGTTCGGCAGCAGCACTTAATAAGTTTCCTAAAGCAATATAAGTTTGTTTTGCAGTCCAGTTATTTTTAGCATCGCCTGATAAACTATTAATTACACCGTTCATCATGTCGCTGTATCCGCCTAACGCATCAACAGGAACACCTCTTGTTTCGCTGATGTTGTTGATGTAAGTCTCAACAGATTTTGCATCAAGATTAAGATCGTTTGCAAAAATAAATAAGTGAGAAGCATCTGTAATTGGAGTTTGTCCGTAGGCAGCTCCTTTTAATTGTTCTCTCAATTCAGGATTTTCAACAATAACAATTTTGTATGGTTGCAATCCGTATGAAGAGGCACTAAGTCTAACTGCTTCTTTTAAAGTGTTTAAATCTGTTGTAGAGACTTTTTTTGCTGCATCATATTTTTTAGTTGCATATCTCCAATTTAGATTATCTAATAATGTACTCATAATGTTAATTTTGTTGGGTTCTGTATTTTTCTAATAATTCATTTAATAATTCTAATTCTTCAGGGCTTATATTGGCAGCAAATGAACGCTCATGCTCATCTACCTTCGGGTCTAATTCTTTTAAAACATCTAATCCTTTTTGGGTTATCAAAACCTCTATTTTTCGTCGATTACCCGGACAAACATTTCTGGTAACATAATCTTTCAACAATAGTTTGTCAACTAATCGGGTGGTGTTGCTAGTTTTGGCCAGCATACGCTCCTGTATCACACACATATTGGCAGGATTTCCTTTTTGTCCTCTCAATATACGCAGCACATTATATTGCTCTCCGGATAAATCATACGGTTTTATCAACTCGTTGAAATGATCCTGAATCACATTTTGCGTGTACATGATATTCAGAATAACTTTTTTTGCATTATCCATCTTAACAGTACTTTTTATAACTTCCTCAATTGTCATAATCGTAAGTGTATAATTTGTATATACAAATGTATAACTTTTAATATTTGTATATACAAATGTATCGTTAATTTTTTGTTAATTCAATTAAAGTAAATTTTAAATTATACAAACCCTATGTAATTAGTATAAAAGTAAATATAATTTCTTAATTTAAAATATTGTTTTAATGATATTTAACGATTGTTTAAAAAATGTACCAAAAGTAAACCTAACAGGTTTTTAAAAACTGTTAGGTTTGAGAGGAATATAGGAATATATATTAATGAGGAAGTTTATCTTTAAAGAACCCATAAACCCAGGTTCCTAATATAGCACTGATTAAAGTTACCACAATTACAGTAACTCCTGTACCAATTTGTGCAAAAAGAGGACCAGGGCAAGCCCCGGTAATAGCCCAGCCAAAACCAAATAATAATCCGCCGTAAATTTGTCCTTTATTAAAAGTCTTTGGCTGAATTTCTATTTTTTCGCCCTGAATGGTTTTAATATCGAATTTTTTAATCAGCCAGATTGATATAATGCCAACAACAACCGCGCTTCCGATTACGCCATACATAAAGAAGGATTGTAATTGAAACATTTCCTGAATACGGAACCAACTAATGATTTCTGCTTTTACGAATACAATTCCAAAAAAGATTCCTACTATAAGGAACTTTAAGTTTGCAAATCCTGAATCTTTCAATTGACTTCCGTTGATTCCTTCAGTGTCTGTATTTTTATTTTCTAAATTATTCATTTTTGAAATTTTAAAGTGAAAGAATATAAGGTAAAATCAAATTAGCCATAATAAAACCGCCAATCATAAAACAGATTGTTGCTACCAAAGAAGGCCATTGCAAGTTTGAAATTCCCATAATGGCATGTCCGCTCGTACATCCACCCGCATAACGGGTTCCGAAACCAACTAAAAATCCACCAACCACAATCATGATAAATCCACGAAGTGTAAAAAGACTTTCCCACGAAAAAAGTTCTTTTGGTAATAATCCCGAATGATCGGTGATTCCGTAAGTCGCTAATTGCTCTGAAAGTTTAGCAGTAATTTCTACCGGATTTGGATTCGCTAAAAAATAAGTAGCAATGATTCCGCCAAGGAAAATTCCGAAAACAAAGAATAAATTCCAGCTTTCTTTTTTCCAGTCATATTTAAAGAAAGAAATATTCGCAGGAATGCAGGCGGCACAAATATGTCGCAAAGACGAACTGATTCCGAATGATTTATTTCCTATAATTAATAATATAGGAACAGTTAATCCAATTAAAGGGCCTGAAACGTACCAAGGCCATGGTTCTTTTATAATTTCCAGTAGACTCATAATTTTTATTTTTTAGGTTCTAAGTTGCAAAGTATCAAAGATTCAAAGGCTAAAACCTTTGTTGCTTTGTAACTCTGTAACTTTGTTACTTCTTTTATTTTAAAACCTTACTCTGGCAAACAAAATCAGATTTTGGAATATCTGTTTTAGAAATAGCTCCAAAACCGCCTTCAATTTCCGTAAAATTTCTAAAACCACGTGCCTGCAAAATAGAAGCTGCGATCATACTGCGATATCCTCCTGCGCAATGCAGATAAAAATGCTCATTCGGATTAATATCTTTTACCCAGTCATTAATATAAGCAAGGGGTTTGCTGTAAGCGTCTTCAATATGTTCTGCAGCGTATTCTGTTTCTTTGCGAATATCGATTATTTTATCTTCTGCAATTTTAAATTCATTTGCAAATTGTTCAGCAGTAATTCGGTTAACACTATCAACTTCGAAACCTGCTTTTTGCCAGGCTTCAAAACCGCCGTCAAGATGACCTATGATTGTATCAAAACCCACACGGCTTAAGCGCGTAACGGTTTCTTCTTCCATGCCAATTTCAGTAATCAATATAATAGGCTGTTTTACATTTGCAATTAAAGTTCCAACCCAAGGTGCAAAATCACCGTTGATTCCGATATTAATTGACTGCGGAATAAATCCTTTGCTGAAATCAGCAGCATTGCGTGTATCGAGAACCAGGGCACCGGTTTCTTCGGCTACAGCTTCAAAATCTTCCGCTTTTATGGCTTTCATTCCGTTATGCAAAACCGATTCGAAACTTTCGTATCCGCCTTTATTCATGGCTACATTCATGCTGAAATAGGCTGGGGGAGGTAATAATCCGTCGGTTACTTCAGTGATAAATTCGGCTTCTGTCATATTTGCACGCAAAGCATAATTCGTTGCTTTTTGGTTCCCAATTGTGGAAACGGTTTCTTTGCTCATGTTTTTTCCGCAGGCACTTCCGGCTCCATGTGCAGGATAAACAATTACATCATCAGCCAAAGTCATGATTTTGTCTCTTAACGAATGAAATAAAATCCCTGCTAATTGGTCTTGGGTCATCGAAGCTGCTTTTTGTGCCAAATCCGGTCGGCCGACATCGCCAATAAACAAAGTGTCTCCGGAAAAAATAGCATGATCTTTTCCGTTTTCGTCTATCAATAAATAAGTGGTGCTTTCCATGGTATGTCCAGGAGTATGCAAAGCTTTTATCGAAATATTCCCAACTTTAAACACTTGTCCGTCTTTGGCAACAATACAATCAAATTCCGGAGCTGCATTAGGTCCATAGACAATTGGGGCTAGTGTTTCTTTGCTCAGATCGATATGACCTGAAACAAAATCAGCGTGAAAATGAGTTTCAAAAATATATTTCAATTGTACTCCGTCGCGTTCCAAACGATCTAAATAAGGCTGAATTTCCCTCAACGGATCAATAATCGCAGCTTCGCCATTTGAAGTAATATAGTAGGCACCCTGGGCTAAACATCCGGTGTAAATTTGTTCAATTTTCATGATTTGGAATCTAAAATAATGTTTCACAAAGGTAAACTTGTTTTTTGGGAATGTAAGTGACTAATGTTACAGAAATTTGACTTTTTTGGAAAAAACAATTAAAAAATAAAATGGTTTAAAATAATAAATCAAAGGAAACACAATTTGATTACCGATAAAGCATTTTGTAATTTTACAGGATTACGACTAATACACTTATATGAACACAGAAGATTTATTGAATCAGATTGCTTTTATTAAAGAGATTGATAAAGTAAAATACATTCAGCGAAAAACAAAACTGTTTAATAGCGACCGAAATGAAAATGATGCTGAACACAGCTGGCATTTAGCATTGATGGCGATTGTCCTTGCAGAACATTCAGATGAACCGATTGATATTTTGAAAGTAGTAAAAATGGTTCTAATACATGATATTGTAGAAATCGACGCAGGAGATGTTTTTATTTATGATACAGCAAAAAGTCATTCAAATACCGATGAAGAACGATTAGCAGCGAATCGTATTTTTGGCTTGCTTCCGAAAAAGCAGGCAGAAAACATGATTTCAATTTGGGAAGAATTTGAAGCGGGTGAAACCAACGAAGCGAAATTCGCAAGATCGATGGACAGGCTAGAACCATTATTGCAAAACACATCCAACGAAGGAGGTACCTGGAAGGAGTTTGGTGTCAACTACAAAAAGGTTTACGAAAAAAAGAGCGTTATAAAAGAAGGCTCAACAACTCTATGGAATTACGCTGAAGGTTTAATAAATGAAAGTGTCACAAAAGGAATTTTAAAGGATGAATAATACTTGCTGTCTGGCTGGCGGAGTCGAAGCCTTTTGTAATATAGAAGCCTTCGACTCCGCTCAGCCTGACACCTGTTTTGAATTCCAACGAATTAATATATACTTAAATATTAACCCGTTGGGTGTAATT
>NZ_AKJZ01000005.1 GCF_000282055.1 Flavobacterium sp. CF136 | reverse complement strand
CAGAAATGACAAACTGTACTAATAAATATTCTTGTGAAAATGCTTACCCTAGCCCCGATAGAAGTGGAAATCCTTTTGTGGCGGGGTTAGCCACAAAAGATAGCAACGGATAGCGGGATTAGCTTCTTAAAAAATCACCATTAAAAATGAAGAAATGGAATAATTCAGTTTTTAATCACTAAAATTCATTAAACTTTGATAAAATACTATTAATACTCCCAAATTAAACAGGCTATCTTTACAGCCTTTGCTAATTATTAAAATAAACCACATTTATGAAAACTACTTCTTTAAAAGGAATCTTTCTCTATTTTATTTTGTTGATATCCTTTTGTGCTGTTGCCCAAAAAAAATCAGAAAGAGATTTGATTTTAATTGATAAAGACTGGCGTTTTTCTCTCGGCCATCTATATGATACCCAAAAAGATTTTAATCATGCTACAAGTTATTTTTCTTATTTAACAAAAACAGGATATGGAGACGGGCCTGCCGCACAAGGCTTTGATGACCGTGCCTGGAGAAAATTAGATCTTCCGCATGATTGGGCAGTAGAGCAGCCTTTTAGTGAAAGGGGAAGTTTTAGTCACGGATTTAAAACAGCCGGAAAAGGTTTTCCTGAAAAGAGTATTGGCTGGTACCGAAAAAAAATTACTATTCCGGAGACTGATAAAGGCCGAATCATTTCAATAAAATTCGATGGTGTTTTTAGAAATTCAAAAGTGTTTTTTAATGGTTATTACCTCGGAACAGAAGAAAGCGGTTACAACGGTTTTGAGTATGATGTTACATCGTATGTAAATTATGGAGGAGAGAATACGATTGTCGTTCGTGCTGATGCTTCAATGGAAGAAGGATGGTTTTATGAAGGTGCCGGAATTTACAGACATGTTTATCTGCAAAAGACAAATCTGATTCATGTTACTGCAAACGGAACTTATGTTACTTCGGAAATTAAAAATGATAATGCAGAAGTTACAGCCCGGGTTACTATAGAAAATAAAGGAAACTATAAAGGTTCAATTGAAATTGCACAAAGCATTTTGGATGCTTCAGGTAAACAAATTGCAACTGTTTCTGAAAATGTGCCAGCTCCTGATTTTTATAAAACAACAGACTATACTTCAAAATTACAAGTTAATAATCCGTTATTATGGGATATTGAAAATCCTAATTTATATCGTTTAGTTACTGAGATTAAACAAGACGGAAAAATTATTGATCATTATGAAACTTCTTTCGGAATAAGAACAATTAAGTTTGATGCAGAGAAAGGTTTTTTCCTTAACGGAAAATCGGTAAAACTAAAAGGAACAAACAATCATCAGGATCATGCGGGAATTGGAACGGCTTTGCCGGACGAATTACAATATTTCCGAATCAAAAAATTGAAGGAGATGGGTTCAAATGCTTATCGCTGCTCACATCATCCGCCTACACCTGAGCTGCTTGAAGCTTGTGATAAATTAGGAATGTTGGTTATTGATGAAACCCGATTGATGGGAATTAACGATTATCATCTAAATAATTTAAAGCGAGTGATTGAACGCGATCGCAATCATCCGAGTATTTTTTGCTGGTCAGTAGGAAATGAAGAATGGAATATTGAAGGTGGTATCGTTGGAGAACGTATCACGAATGTTATGCAGGGATTTGCAAAAAGTATTGACCCAACACGACCTGTGACAGTAGCGGTAAGCAGTGGTTTTAGAAGTGGTATCTCATCAGTAGTTGAAATTATGGGTTACAATTATCTTGGAAACGGAGATATTGATGCGCATCGAAATGAATTTAAACAGCAACCCGGAATGGGAACGGAGGAAGGTTCTACTTTTGCAACACGCGGAGTTTATTTTACAGATGATGCCCAACACTATCAAAGTGCCTATGATAAAAAACCACGTCCATCTTTTTATAGTATTGAAGAAGGCTGGAAGTTTTATGCAACACGTCCGCATATGGCGGGAATGTTTATCTGGACCGGTTTTGATTATCGTGGAGAACCTACACCTTATGGCTGGCCATCGGTTACGTCTTATTTTGGAATGATGGATGTTTGCGGTTTCCCGAAAGACAATGTGTTTTATTTGAAATCATGGTGGGGAAAAGAACCTGTTTTGCACCTATTACCACATTGGAATTGGAACGGAATGGAAGACAAGGAAATTGATGTTTGGGCATATTCGAATTGTGATGAAGTAGAACTTTTTTTAAACAAAAAGAGTTTAGGCAAAAAGAAAATGGAGCAATTAGGGCATTTAGAATGGAAAGTAAAATACGCTCCGGGAACTCTTGAAGCAATTGGTTATAAAAACGGGAAAAAGATTCTTACGGAAACTCAAAAAACAACCGGAATTGCTGAAAATATCAAGCTTTCGGTCGATAAAGAAAATGCTTTGAATTCGGATGTTAGTGTAGTAACGGTTGAAGTTACTGATAAAAAAGGACAGCATGTACCGACAGCGAATGACGAAATAAACTTTTCAATAACAGGAGGGAAAATAATTGGTACAGGAAATGGTAATCCGACATCATTAGAAAAAGAACAATTTATTGATGATGTTGCATTGGTTTCTATAACTAATCTGGAGGAACAGAAACTTACCACAGCCGATCTTCCAAATCAATTACCTTCTGATTCAGAGAATAACTGGACAGCAGCTTTTAAAGACAGGGATTATAAAAATCAGGCTCCATCTTATATTTATAGAGGACAATTTGATTTGAAGAATATTACAAATACAAATATCGTTAGCTTCTATTATAAAAAAATAGGAACAGATGTAGTCATTTTTATTAACGGAAATAAGTTGGCAGCAAGTGCCGAAGATTCTCAAAAGTACATTTTAAATGCAGCCATATTAAAAGAAGGTAAAAATACAATTCAGATTGTAGCAACACCATTACAAAGAATAAGAGACTGGGATGTTATGAATACAGATCCGGGAATTATACAGGTAATTACGCCAGCTGAACCCTGGAAGCGAAAACTTTTTAACGGATATGCCCAGGTAATTGTTCAGAAAGACGATAGTGGAAAAGAGATTGTTTTATCGGCAACTGCCAAAGGTTTAAATGCAGGAAGTTTAGTATTGAAAAAATAGTTTGAGGTTTCAGGTTTCAAGTTTTCCAAACTTGTCTATGAACTAAAGTTTACACAGTTTTGTCATTTCGAGGAACGAGAAATCACACAAGTTAATCGCCAAAGCTTGGAAATATACTTTGCGGAGTTTCTTGTGTGATTTCTCGTTCCTCGAAATGACAACAATGAGAACCTGAAACAATATTTTGTTTATTTGAATTTCATAACTTTGTCGTATGAAAGATCAAACAATTTCTCAGCCAGCTGATTTTAATACTTCTGATTTAAAGCTTAAAGGTTTTAAAGTTTATGAAGTAAATAATGATGTTAGTGCAATTCCGACTTACAATCGCAGGGATTTTTACAAAATATGTATTAACACCAGTAAAAGTCTTATTCATTATGCAGATCGTGGTATTGAAACTGACGGAACAATATTGTTTTTTGGAAATCCGCATATTCCTTATTCATGGGAGTTGCTTTCGTCATCTTATCATGGATATGCCTGTGTTTTTACCGAAGAATTTTTAAAGGTAAATGACCGTTCAGAAAGCCTTCATGAATGCCCTTTGTTTAAAATTGGCGGAACCCCAATCTTTTATTTATCAGCTGAACAAAAGGTATTTATAGATTCTTTGTTTCAGAAAATGATTGAAGAACAGGATACTGATTATGTTTTTAAAGATGATTTGCTTCGCAATTATATCAATCTGATTATTCATGAATCGATGAAAATTCAGCCTTCGGAGAACTTCTTTAAACATAAAAATGCTTCTTCAAGAATTACATCATTATTTATTGAACTTTTAGAAAGACAATTTCCAATAGAAAGTAAAGATCAGCCGCTTACTTTTAAAACGCCACAGGATTATGCACAAAGCCTTGCTGTGCATGTCAATCATTTAAATCGTTCTGTAAAAGAAATTACAGGAAAATCTACTACAGCACATATTACCGAAAGAATTATCAGCGAAGCAAAAGCTTTATTGCAGCATACAGATTGGAGCATTGCAGATATTGGCTATTCACTTGGGTTTGAATATCCAAGCTATTTTAATAATTACTTTAAAAGACTTACCGGAACAATTCCTAAATCGTTAAGAATGTAAAATTGTTTGATATTCTTAATTTTTTGTTTGAATTTTATTATTTCTGATCGAATTTACTTACTTAAATTTGCATTCAGATAATGAATCATTTATCAGATTTTTTACTGACTAAATACAACTTCCAAAAGCACATTCTTTGCTTCATTTAGTCTCAGTCCTTATAAACAAAAGCTTTAAATTATTTAAGGCAAACATATTACTGATAATTTTTTAAATAGAAAACTAAACTCAAAAAACAATTATTTTATGTCAACACCTTATACCACCGTAATTGAAGAAGGAGTAATTCCTAACACATACATGACAGGCGAAGTTTCTTATAAAAAACAAACAAGCAATATTCATCCCGATAACACTGTTATAAAAGAAATGGCTTTTGAACCCGGCTCAAGAAGCAATTGGCACATTAATCCAACTTTACAATTGTTAATTGCAACTGATGGGATTGGATATTTTCAGGAAAGAGGCAGTGCAATACGATTACTGCAGAAGGATGAAGTTGTTACCATTATGCCAGGAGCAGAACATTGGTATGGCGCTGCACCATATAGTCAATTTTCGCAAATTGCCATTATTACAGAAATAGATAAAGGGGCAGGAATCTGGCTGAAAAGCGTAACTGATGAAGAATACAATAGTTTTGGGAAATAAAAAGAATTAGAAAATTTAAAAACTCTATTTTTTTATTTACTACAATCTTGTCATTTCGAGGAACGAGAAATCACAAAATACTACAACTTGAAACCTGAAACAAAGAAAACTTAAAACCTGAAACAATAAACAAAAAGATGGAAACAAAAAATGTAAAAGCCTTTGGTACAGAATCTGCCGAAGCACCATTAAAAACATTAGATATAAAACGCAGAGGCGTATTGGCACATGACGTAGAAATAGAAATTTTATACTGTGGTATTTGCCATTCTGATCTTCATTCAGTCAGAAACGAATGGTATGGAACTATTTATCCAATCGTTCCCGGACATGAAATCGTTGGTAGAGTAACAAAAGTGGGAGATCACGTAAAGAATTTCAAAGTAGGCGATTTGGCAGGAGTAGGCTGTATGGTCGATTCTTGTAGGGAATGCGAGAATTGCAAAAAAGATTTAGAGCAGTATTGTGATTCAGGAATGATATTAACATTTAACTCTCCTGACGCTCATTTAGGCGGACAAACTTTTGGAGGTTATTCTGAAAGCATTGTTGTTGATGAAAATTATGTTTTGCATATTTCAGATAAATTAGATCTTGCCGGAGTTGCTCCTTTGCTTTGTGCCGGAATTACAACTTATTCTCCGTTAAAGCACTGGAATGTTGGTCCGGGACAAAAAGTGGGTGTTGTAGGTATTGGAGGTTTAGGACATATGGGAATCAAATTAGCCAAAGCTATGGGGGCTCATGTAGTGGTTTTTACAACTTCATTGTCTAAAAGCGAAGACGCAAAACGCCTGGGTGCAGACGAAGTTGTATTATCTACAGATCTGGAGCAAATGGCAAAATTTAGCAAGAGCCTGAACTTTATTTTAGATTGCGTATCAGCAGCACATGATATAGATGCGTATTTGAACTTGCTTAAAGTAGATGGAACACTTACTTTGGTTGGTGCTCCAATGGAACCGCTTCCTGTAACTTCATTTAGTCTTTTATTAGGAAGAAGAAGTTTTGCCGGTTCTGCCATTGGAGGTATCGCAGAAACTCAGGAAATGCTTGACTTTTGTGCAGAACACAACATTACCGCCGATATTGAATTGATTGGTGTAAATGATGTAAATGATGCCTACGAAAGATTATTAAAAGGGGATATCAAGTATCGTTTTGTAATTGACATGGCTTCTTTAAAAAATTAGTTTTTTTTAAATATAGACATGATAATCATGTTTTTGAGAAAGCTGCATTTCAAAATAATGAAATGCAGCTTTTTTTTATAAAGAAATATGCAATTACTATTTTCGAAAAAAGTATAATAGTTCTAAGAAAGAATGTAAAAATGCATTATAAAATTTTATGTATCTGTAGTAGTTTCAATTTTTTTAATTTCGACTTTTTCTTTTTTAATTGCCTGTCTTAGCAAAGCAAAAAGGCTCATGTAGGCATTAGCTAAAAAAACCAGTGAAAATCCTGCAATAATATATCCCCGCCAGTCAGGTATCAGAAGTTTAAAATCACAAATAAAAATAAAAAAAAGGGTGACATAATGACTAAAACAATACTCACAGGTAAAAAGGTAAAAAAACTTTCGGATTAAAATCTTATTATCATTTTGAGAACGGTTTACACACCATTGTCTTGGTTCCCGAAATATTTCTTCCTGAGTTACTGTCCAGCTTATACATGCAATAGGAATAGCCAGGATAAATAACCATATAATTTGAGACGTTAAACTCATTTGAAATTAATTTAATAACCCGTTGGGTGTAATTAGCAAAAAAATTAATTTAACACATAGAAGCATAGATTTTAAATGTTTATAAAAGATAATTTTAAAAAATCTTGATTTTCAACATAGCTATGTTTATTAATACAAGTAAAACGCCTTTTTTAAGTTACAAAATCTATGTTTCTAGCCTGCACTGAGCGGAGTCGAAGTGTGTTGAAAATAATTACACCCAACGGGTTATAATAATATTAAAACCCAAATTATCAGTTTTGATGATTTGGGTTTTTATTTTTAATCTACTTTTTTGAAAATTAAAAGTTTTCCGGATGAATTCGAAAGTGTCAACCGATTGTCTTTAATTGAATAAGCGGTGGTGTTTTTAAGTGCTCTTACAAATTCATCTTCCTTATTGTTTGTAGTGCAGGCCATTAAAGTAGAAGTTATATTGTTGAATCGAAGTAAATCTTTTTCAAAAAATAAATTTCCGCTAATCGAATTACAGCCTCCAAAGCCCATAAATCTGTTTTCTTCAGCATGAATCTCAATTCTTGGTAATTCTTTTTGATAGTCGGTAACGAAAACTTTATATCCGTTTAATTCTTCCAGAACCCAGATGTCATGCAGTCGGTAATCTGTAATATATTTTCCGCAGCCGTCAATTTTCTTAAAATCAGCATCTGAGCCATTTTTAATTTCAATGGAAACTTTGTAAGGTGAAATCACTCCGGACATAGAATTCTGGCAATCAATTTGCTGAATAGAAATTACAGCTTTTGAAGCTGCGTTCTTTACTTTGTACATTTTTATATTGGCATCCATTGCTCTTGTCGGTTTAACCGGCGAAAAAACAAGATTTTCTTTTCCTTTTATCAGAGAGGTAAAAACAATTTCATCATTCCCTATTTTTAATTCCCAGAAAGGTTCGTTTCCTGTTGCTTTAAAATAAATTGTTCCATAGGCATCGTCTGATTTATTTTCAGAAGAGATTTCTGTTTTTGTTAGAGAGCTTTTTGTGGTTTTTGATTTGCAACCACATATTAAAGAGAGTATTATCATTAAAATTAAATACTTTTTCATGACAGGTATATTTTAGTTGCAGAAAAGTTTTTACAGATATTAAAACTTCATTTGATGAGATACTTATTGAAATTTAACTACTCAAATTTAAGAAAAATAATACATTAATAATGAGGGTTTGAAAATTGAAAAATATAAAAAAGTGAAGTACTTATTAGTGTTACGATAAAATACGTATTTAGAAAAATTCTAATTAATGAAAAAAAATAAATAAATAAGTATTTTGTATAAGTATAAATACTTATATTTGCGTAGTAATACTTAATTAAAGAAGTCATGATTAAAGTAATAGTAGTTGGAAACGGGATGGTTGGTTATAAATTCTGCGAAAAATTTATAGCAAAATCGGGACAGGAAAATTGTCAAATTACCGTATTTGGGGAAGAGCCAAGACGTGCTTATGACCGTGTTCACCTAAGTGAATACTTTGGAGGAAAAACGGCAGATGATTTGTCATTGTCGACAAGTGATTGGTACGTAGAAAATAATATTACTTTGAATACTTCTGAATTAATTACGGATATTAACAGAGAAGAAAAAACTATTCATACGCATTTAGAAAAAACGCATAAGTATGATTACTTAGTACTTGCGACCGGATCATCTGCTTTTGTTCCTCCAATTGACGGAGTAGAAAAAGAAGGTGTTTTTGTATATCGTACCATTGAGGATCTGGATGCTATTATGGCGTATGCAAAAAAAATCAAACAAAAAGGTGCTACGGAAGCAGCTGTTTTGGGCGGAGGTTTATTGGGTCTTGAAGCTGCAAAAGCAGTTCGTGATTTAGGATTGAATCCACATGTAGTGGAATTTGCACCTCGCTTAATGCCAAGACAACTTGACAAAGGGGGCAGCGATATGTTGCAGTCCAAAATTGAAGAGCTGAATATTGGTATTCACCTTAATAAGTCAACGCAATACATTGACGGAAAAGAATGCATAACGGGAATGATGTTTGCAGATGAGGAATTGTTAAAAGTAGAAATGTTGGTTATATCTGCTGGAATTAAACCGCGTGATGAACTGGCCAGGGTTTCAGGACTTGAAGTTGGATTACGTGGTGGAGTTGTAGTGAACAATCAAATGCAAACATCGGATCCTTCTATTTATGCTATTGGAGAAGTAGCTTTATATAATCAAAATATTTATGGTCTCGTGGCGCCAGGTTACGAAATGGCTGATGTAGCTGCTGAGCAAATCTTAAATGGTTCTAAAACGATGAGAGAAACCATTGATATGTCGACACAATTAAAATTAATTGGAGTTGAAGTGGCGAGTTTTGGTGATCCTTTTATCGAAAATGATGATGTAACCGCTATTATTTATGAAAATAAATTATCCGGAATTTATAAAAGAATTAATGTTACTAAAGATTCCAAAACCTTATTAGGTGGAATTTTAGTAGGGGATTCAAGTGATTATAATTCGCTTTTTCAGATTTACAGTAATGCTATGGCATTGCCAAAAAATCCTGAAGATTTGATTTTAGGTTCAAGAGATGGTTCAGAAGGTTCAGCTATGGGTGCAATGGATTTGCCGGATAGTGCCGTAATCTGTTCTTGTGAAAATGTAACAAAAGGGGCAATCTGCTGTTCTATTTTAGATGAAAGCTGTTCCAGTTTTTCTGATGTTGTAAAACTTACCAAAGCAACTTCGGGTTGTGGCGGTTGTAAGCCAATGGTTTCAGACCTGGTTAAAGCTGCTCAGAAATCTATGGGTAAGGAAGTAAAAGATGTTATTTGTGAACACTTTAGCTATACTCGTCAGGAATTATTTGATTTAGTGAAAATTAATAAATATGAGAATTTTTATGATGTAATCGATCATCATGGAAAAGGTGATGGTTGTGAGGTTTGTAAACCTGTAATGGCTTCTATTTTTTCAAGTATTTATAATGATACAGCCAATAAGCACTTAACTACACAAGACACTAACGATAGATTCTTAGCGAATATTCAACGTAACGGAACTTATTCTGTAGTACCAAGAGTTGCCGGTGGAGAAATTACTGCCGAAAAATTAATTGTCATCGGTGAAGTAGCAAAACAATTTGATTTATATACTAAAATCACAGGGGCACAGCGTGTTGACTTATTTGGAGCACATTTAGATGATTTACCAAAAATCTGGAAAGTACTAATTGACAATGGTTTTGAAAGCGGTCATGCTTACGGAAAATCGTTACGTGCTGTAAAAAGCTGTGTTGGAAACGCCTGGTGTCGTTACGGAATGGATGACAGTGCCGGTTTTGCGATTGAATTAGAAAACAGATATAAAGGTATTCGTTCTCCACATAAATTAAAAGGAGGAGTTTCGGCTTGTATTCGCGAATGCGCCGAAGCAAGAGGAAAAGATTTTGGTTTGATTGCTGTAGAAGGCGGTTGGAATTTATACATCTGCGGGAATGGTGGTGCAAACCCTAAACATGCTGTTTTATTGGCAGAACAAATTGATAAGGAAACGGTTATCAAATATATGGATCGCTTTTTAATGTATTATATCCGTACAGCGGGTCCGCTGGTAAGAACTTCTACATGGTTAGAGAAATTAGATGGTGGTTTGGATTATTTAAAAGAAGTAATCATCGAAGATAGTTTAGGGCTATGTGAAACATTAGAAGCTGAAATGCAGACTTTGGTTAATACTTTTGAGTGTGAATGGAAACAAGCGCTGGAAAATCCAAGATTGTTAAAACGTTTCAGTCACTTTATAAACTCTGACGAAAAAGATGATAATATCGCTTTTGTTCCGTTAAGAGATCAAAAAATGCCAAAAGCCTGGTCGTAACCAATCCAATTAAAAATAAAACATTAACGTTTGCTGTCCTCTTACCCTCTTTTTTACTGCGCCATCAAACTCTCTTGATTGTAAAGGGAGGGATAAGAACACAAATTAAAAATACAATCCAATGGAAGAAATTTTAAATCAATACGAAACAGTTCATCCAAGTGATGCTAAAATATGGTTCAAAGCTGGTAATGTAAGTGATTTTCCAACAAATCGTGGTGGTTGCATCAAATACAAAAACAAACAAATTGCCATTTTTAATTTTACACGCCGCAACGAATGGTATGCTTGTCAAAATGCATGTCCTCATAAAATGGAAATGGTATTGTCAAGAGGAATGATTGGATCTGCTGAAGATACTCCTAAAATAGCATGTCCTATGCATAAAAAAACGTTTTCATTAGTTGATGGTTCTAACCTGAATGGTGATGACGATTTAAAAATTGCAACATATCCGATTAAGATAGTTGAAGACGAAGTGTTCGTTGGCTTTTTAGATTAATTGTGTATATTTGAAAATATATTTTCAAAAAAAATGAATACACCTTTTCAAAAAGCAAGCGAGTGGATTGATGCTGAAAATGCTCAGGATCCAAATATAGAAACAGATCAGAATACGGAATATCCAAAAGAGCTTTTGTACTCGAACAGGATGTACGAAAAACTGATGCAATTTTATCCTGAAGCTTCAGAAGAAGTTCAGATTGCTTCAAAAGCACAGCATATTTGCCGATGGAAAGTAGCACGCGAATCTTACCCAATGGATCGCGTAGGTTATTTAAAATGGAGAGAAGACCTAAAAAAATTCCATGCCAGAACTACTGCCGAAATTTTAGAAAAAGCAGGATACGAGCAAGTTTTTATTGATCGTGTGTCTTTTTTAATTGAAAAGAAACTGCTTAAAAAAGATACTGAAACCCAATTACTTGAAGATGTAATTTGTCTGGTATTCCTGGATTATTATCTTGAGCCTTTTGTTGAAAAACATGATGAGGATAAACTTAAAAATATCATCAAAAAAACCTGGGATAAAATGTCTGAAAAAGGACATCAGGAGGCCCTGAAAATCAACTATTCCGAAGAAAATTTAAATTTGATAAAAGCATCTTTGGGTTTGTAGCCTGATTTTTTATTAAATGAGTATAAGCCTAAATTTGTCGAAAATAAGAATGAAGATATGCGACCCGAACATTAGTAAACGGACGGAGCAATTTGATATTCCGATTAAAACAAATATTTTCTTCATATGAAAAAGAGCAATCAGGAAGTTACAGAGAAAATTACATTCAGAAATTTACGTCGATGGTATTTTTTTGCACTCTGGACTATTGCTATAACGATTATTTTAAGCCAGCTTTTAATTCAGTACAATTTAAAACAACAACTCAGTGATTCTAAAATAATCAACATTTCCGGTAAACAAAGGATGTTGAGCCAAAGAATTACAAAAGAGGTTTTAATTTTAAATTTTGTTTCTGATACTTCCCAAAAAAAAGAAATTACCCATCTTCGAAATGTGCTGGCACTTTGGATAACCAATCAAAATGCATTAGAAAACGGCAGTGACAGCCTGGCATTTCCAAAAGAAAAAAGTGAAGAACTCTCTAAATTATATCAGGAAATTAAACCTAATTTTAATACTATCGTTGAATCGGTTAATTTGTTTATTTTAAATTTAGAACAAAAAAAGAGCTATTCTGATAATCAAAATCTGGTACAGAATATTCTGAAAAACGAAGGTTCTTTTCTTTCGAAAATGAATGAAATTGTAAGCCAATATGATAAGGAGGCACATGAAAAGGTAACAGAACAGCGCAAAACGGAATATTTTATTTTTGGATTTACATTGTTAGTCTTGCTTTTGGAATTCATTTTTATCTTTAAACCAACCAATAAAAAGATTGAAAAGCTGATTGCGAAACTTTTGTCCTCTCAGAAAAAAGCCTTAAAACTGGCTTATGACACTGAAATTATAAGCGAAATAAAGGAAAATTCAGTAAAAGAATTAAAATCGCTCAATTATGCCATGGAAAATACGTTGCTCTATTGCCGTATTGCACCCGATGGCTCGATTATTCATATTGGTGAAAAATTTGCAAAGCTTTTAAATTATACGAAGTTCTCTTCGAATAAAACTTTCTCTCAGGTTTTAACAACTGATGAAAAAGAACAACTCAATGTCGATCGTATCATTTTTGAAAAGCAGCGAAGCGGCTGGCAAGGCGAAATTAATATCATAAATAGGGAAGGCCAAAATATTTGGCTGGATTTATCAATGGTTCCGGTAACAATCAAAAAAGAAGAATCAGAGCTTTTAATCGTTTGTTTTAATATTACCGAGCGTAAAAAAGCACAGCGGGAAGTCGAACGTTTGAATATTGAAAACAGTACCGAAAAAATAAATCAGCAGAAGATTATTTCGAGTAAGATTGTCGAGAATCAGGAAAACGAACAAAACCGAATTGCCAAAGAAATTCATGACGGAATAGGCCAGATGCTTACAGGGCTAAAGTTTAGTCTGGAAAGCATCAATTTGGATGACAAGGAAAAATCGGCTCAGAAAATAGAATATCTTAAAAAATTATCGCTTGATATTATAAAAGGCGTCCGTACAGCAACTTTTAACCTGATGCCGCCCGAATTAAGTGATCACGGAATCGTTTCATCAATTGCAAAGCTGACACAGGAGCTTTCTAAATTAACAGGAAAAGAAATTCTGTTTTACAACAAAACCGATTTTGGCCAGCGTTTAGATTCATTGATTGAAATAAATATTTATCGTCTGACTCAGGAAGCAATCAATAATGCTATAAAATATGCAGAGTCATCACATATTATTGTCCAGCTTTCTCATAGTGAAACCTTATTAAGTGTCATTGTTGATGATAACGGAAAAGGTTTTGATATGGCAAGTGTAGATAAAAAACGAAACAGTGAATCCGGAATGGGCTTGTTGTTTATGAAAGAAAGAATTCAGTACATCAACGGACGCGTTTTTTTCAATTCGATTCCGGGTGAAGGAACGAGGATTACTTTTAATATTCCGATTTAGCAATGGCAATAACAATTGTAAAAATCAATATCAATTAAAAATACTTAAATGAAAATTAGAAATTGATATTGAAATCTTTTTTTGTTTGTTATTGAAATTGAATTTTGCTATTGAAATTGAATTTAAAAATTACGTATCTTAGCGGTTCCTTATAGATGAATATACGTAAAAGTTCAGAATCAAAATTAAGTAATATATGAGTGATATTATTCGTGTTGTATTGGCAGATGACCATGTTTTTGTAAGAGACGGGATCAAATCTTTACTTGAAAATGAAGCAAACATTGAGGTTGTTGGGGAAGCGATTGATGGTGCGGATGCACTAGAAGTTGTTGCCGCCAATAAACCCGATTTACTTATAGTAGATATTCGTATGCCTAACTTAACAGGTATCGAAGTAGTAGAAAGACTTAGAGCTGATAATAACAATGTGAAAATTATTATGCTTTCAATGCATGAGTCAGAAGAATATGTGTTGAAATCTATAAAAGCTGGTGCTGACGGTTACCTATTAAAGGGTTCCAGTAAAGATGAATTCTTGAAAGCTTTGCATACCATTGCTAATGGTGGGAAATATTTTAGTGGCGATATTTCTTCAATATTAATAGGTCAGTTAACCAATACATCACTTTCAGCAGAGCCAAAACAAAATTTTGGTGAAGAAATGATGATCACAAAAAGAGAAAAAGAAATCTTGACGCTTTTATTATCCGGAAAAGGAAATAAAGAAATTGCTGAGGCTTTAGAGATTAGTAAACGTACTGCTGAAGTACACCGTTTTAACTTAATGAAAAAGCTGAAAGTCAAAAATTTGATGGAACTTTCCAATAAAGCAGCTGAATTTTCCTTATTATAAAGAATTCTACGTATAATTACGTAATTATTTTTAAAAAACTGCGTTTTGGCAGTTTTTAACTACGTCATAGTACTTATTTTTACCAAAAAAAATATAAGTATCATGAAAAATTCAAATTCATTATCTCAATCACACAAGATTTTATTTTTAAATACACTGGCTTTTACAGTGTGTTTTGCATGTTGGACTTTAAATGGAGTTTTAGTAACCTTTTTAGTAGATAACGGTATCTTTCACTGGAGCGTTGTTCAGGTTGGCTGGTTACTTGGAATTCCGATTCTTACAGGTTCAATAATGCGGTTGCCAATAGGTATGCTTACTGATAAATTTGGTGGAAAATATGTCTTTTCATTATTACTGTTACTTTGCTCAATTCCATTATTTTTATTGCCTTTTGCAGATAGCTTCGGAATGTTCGCCTTATTAAGTTTTTTGTTTGGTATGGTAGGAACCAGTTTTGCTGTTGGAATTGGATATACTTCGATCTGGTATCCGAAAGAATGGCAGGGGCGTGCTTTAGGAATTTTTGGAATGGGTAATGCCGGTGCTGCAATTACTACTTTTTTAGCTCCTTCATTATTAAATCATTTTTCTATAGAAGATCCGCAAAATGGATGGAAAATACTTCCTGTTATTTATGCTGTAGCATTGGTTGTTATTGGACTTGCCTTTTTAATATTTGCAAAAAATAAAAAAATAGAAAATAATACAAAATCTGTTTCACAGATGCTTCAATCTTTAAAATCTGCCAGAGTTTGGCGTTTTGGTGCTTACTACTTTTTAGTTTTCGGATGTTTTGTGGCTTATTCACAATGGCTTTTGCCAAATTTTATGAATGTTTATCAAACAAGTTTGGTAATGGGTGGGTTATTTGCTACCATGTTTAGTTTGCCATCCGGTGTAATCAGGGCTTTCGGTGGGTATTTGTCAGATAAATTTGGTGCCAGAAAAGTAATGTACTGGGTATTGAGTTCATCAGTAGTTTTGAGTGCTTTATTGATGGTGCCAAAAATGGAAATTACCACTACCGGCCCTGGCGTTCTGGCTACTAAAAAAGGAATCGTGACTTCGGTTTCAAATGAGAATGTTAAAATCGGGGACACTGATTTTGCTGTAGCTCAGAAAAAGGAAAGCAATGCCGAAAGTACTATTTTTCCAACCAGGACATCATGGCAGCAGGTTGTAGTTGAACAAAATCAACCTGTAAAGAAAAAAGAATTGCTTGCGAAAGGAATTACAGTAATTAAGTTTGATGCTAATATGTGGGTTTTCTTAGTATTGGTGATTCTAATTGGAATTTCATGGGGAATAGGAAAAGCGGCAGTTTACAAACATATTCCTGAATATTTCCCGACAGAAGTTGGTGTTGTAGGCGGAATGGTAGGTATGATTGGTGGTTTAGGCGGTTTCTTTGGACCAATTATTTTTGGTTACTTATTAACTGCAACCGGAATCTGGTCAAGTTCGTGGATATTCATTTTGATATTCTCAGTTATTTGTCTGATTTGGATGCACTACACCATCACCAAAATCATGAACGAAAAACAACCCGTTTTATCTAAAGTAATTGACAGACAATAAATTTTTATATT
This sequence comes from Flavobacterium sp. CF136, assembly GCF_000282055.1. Lineage (GTDB taxonomy): Bacteria > Bacteroidota > Bacteroidia > Flavobacteriales > Flavobacteriaceae > Flavobacterium. Next base: position 73,829 of record NZ_AKJZ01000005.1, on the reverse strand, counting down.
TTTAATTTTAGTTATTTGAATTAGGCTAAAGCCAAAATGTTTCTAATTTTTTTCCCTTTTGATAGTAATTAAAAGGAATTCAAAAAAGAGTTTTTGATTAATTTCATAAACTCTTTTTTGTAAAAAATTATTTGCTTAATGATTATTGTAGTTGTTTATATGAATGCGATTATTTTTTTCATACAAGGAATAGTTTACAATTCTTCACTTTTTATTGTAAGTGAAAAAATCCAATTTAAATTATATTAACCATAAATATCAGCCAGTATGAAATCAATATTACTCAGACTCTCTTTGCTTATTATGATATCCTTTATTGTTTTTAGTTTTAAAGGGGAAAATGTAAAGAAAACTTTTTTTAAAACTAAAATAACAGATTCCCTGACAACAACAAAATTGGCTTTAGAAAAACCCAATATAACACTGGGATTTATTAAACTTACTGATATGGCTCCTTTGGCAATTGCAAAACATCTTGGTTTTTTTGAAGATGAAGGGTTGAACGTAAAACTGGAAGTACAGGCGAATTGGAGGGATATTTTGGATAAAGTAATAGATGAACAGATAGATGGTGCACAGATGCTGGCAGGACAGCCAATTGCTGCAGCTATTGGCTGTGGTCGTCAGGCTGCTTTGGTTACTCCTTTTTCTATGGATTTGAATGGTAATGCCATTACAGTATCGAAAGATGTCTGGTCAAAAATTGTTGATAGTATTCCACAGGAATACGGAAGGCCGGTGCATCCGATACCTGCAAATGCTTTGATGCCAGCGTTGCATATTTACAAAAAATTGAATAAACCTTTTGTAATAGGAGTTGTTTCACCTTATTCTAATCATAACTACCAGCTGCGCTACTGGCTTGCTGCTGGCGGAATTAACCCGGGTTTTTATAGTAATAACAATATTCAGGGAAGTAAAGGGACTATTGGCGGAGATGTATTGTTAAACATAACGGCACCGCCTCAAATGCCGGAAACATTGCAGGCAGGAACCATAAATGCCTATTGTGTAGGTGAACCATGGAATCAGCAGGCAGTTGATCAGGGCATTGGAATACCTATTGTAACAAGCAGGGAAATTTGGAAAAATCACCCGGAAAAAGTATTTGTTATGACTAAGGCATTTGTCGAAAAATATCCAAATACAGCTATCGCTATTACAAAAGCCCTGATTAAAGCGGGAAAATGGCTGGACGATCCTCTTAATAGAAAAGAAGCGACCCGTATTTTATCAAAATCAGCTTATGTTGATGGAGAAAAAAGAGTGATAGATAATTCGATGCTGGGAACATTCGAATTTGAAAAAGGAGATATAAGATCTATTCCGGACTTTAATGTGTTTTTTAGATACAATGCAACCTATCCTTATTATTCTGATGGGATTTGGTTTTTGACGCAAATGAAACGCTGGGGACAAATAGCAGAACCTAAAACGAATGAGTGGTATCATACTAAAATCAAAGAGATTTATAAACCTGAAATTTGGATGGCTGCAGCAAAATTATTACTCGAAGAAGGATTTTTGGCGAAAACGGAAATTCCGGTAACAGATGGTTATAAACCGGCTACTACCGAGTTTATTGATAATATGCTTTATGATGGAAAAAAACCCGTAGAATACATCAAAGGGTTTAAAATTGGAATTAAAGATTAGTTACATATAGTTATATTTTTATTTTTCCCTTTGGGACAAAAAGAGCTTTTGATTGATTTCGGAAGCTCTTTTTTGTGTTTTAATGTTATATTCGTTTGATGAAAAATTAATATTAAAACAAATTAAAAACATGAATGAAACCTGGACTGAAAGATGGAACGACCGTTACAGCAATGAAGAGTTTGCTTATGGTGAAGTCCCAAACAATTATTTAAAAGAACAAATAGAGAAATTAAGCGCTGGTAAAATCTTGTTTCCTGCAGAAGGAGAGGGTCGAAATGCTGTTTTTGCAGCCAGATTAGGTTGGACAGTCTCAGCATTTGACATTAGCGATGAAGGCAAAAATAAAGCAATCCGTTTTGCAGAAGCCAATAACGTAACCATTGATTATCAGGTTGGCGAATTGGAATCTTTAAACTATCAATCGGAACAATTTGATGCAATTGCCTTAATTTATGCTCATTTTCCGGCAGCAATTAAATCAGCTATTCATAAAACGCTTGATCAATATTTACGTAAAGGCGGAATCATCATTTTTGAAGCTTTCAGTAAAAAACATCTGGAGTATCTTGCTAAAAATGATAAAGTTGGCGGGCCAAAAGACATTGAATCGTTATTCTCTATTGAAGAAATACAATCTGACTTTCCTAATTATGAAATTATCGAATTAGCAGAAAAAGAAATTGAACTGAATGAAGGAATATTCCATAACGGAACAGGTTCTGTAATTCGATTTGTTGGAAGAAAAAAATAAAACCCGCTATAAACAAGTAGAGACGCACAACTGTGCGTCTCTACCGTACTAAAACTAAATAACTAAATTAATTTTTGTAGACCATTTCTAATATCTTTAGAAAAAAATATGTCTATTATGCAGTATGATTTTCAGTTATTGAAATTTAATCAAAAACAATTTCAATTATAACTGTACCTTTTTTAAACGAATATCAATTTCCCTATTGACATAGGTCCATTCTTCTGTTTTTCGTAGCGAATCCAGAAGTTCTTCGAAGGCATCAGTATAGGCAGGAGCATATTCAAACCATGTCAAGAAATCAAATTCGCCACCAATATCCCTGGAATGAAATAATTTTCGGGCAATAGCAGGCAGGTATTTCATTCCGGTTTGTGTATGCTGCGATTTGCTTTCCATTATTTTTCTGCGTTCATCCTGCGCCAGATTCCACCAGACTTCTGATTTTTGAATCGGAATAAAGGCTGCAAGAGTAGAATTTTTTCTGCCAAGGTCTTCTTGAACGGCAATTAATTTGTCCTTCTCTTCTTTTTCGGTGTAACGCAAATTGCTGATGACTCCTTTAAAAGACCAAATCCCTGTTTCAGATTGAATCAAATCGCTTTGAGGAACTTTAGTCAAATGGGAAACCGATTCTATAGGATTGCCTTTAAGAGCAGCCATTGACGTAACTTCCCATTCGCCATAATTGTCTCCAATGAAATCAAAAATTGTATTTGTCATAGTTTCCGGATTTAATTATTGATTTTTTGTTTTCATTTTTAAGCAAAGTATCCTTGTAATGTCATTTTATTACAAGGATATATTATTAAAAAATATTTGGAAACTAGCTTTTATAGACCATTCCCATATCTTCAATGGAGAATTTATCTGTCAATAAATGCAATAATTTATCTCTTAGGGCAATATATTCGGGCATTTTTACGATTTCAATTTTATTTCTTGGTCTTGGCAGATGCACTTCTACAATTTCTTTGATTGTTGAGGCAGGACCATTATTCAAAACCACAACTCTGTCAGATAAAAATAACGCTTCTTCGATATCATGCGTAATCATAACAATAGTTTTTTCTCTGTTGTTTAAGTTCCATAATTTTAAAACCTCTAATTGCATGGAACCTTTTGTTAAAGCGTCCAAAGCACCAAACGGTTCATCCAAAAGCAATACACCCGGATTTATTGCGAAAGCCCTTGCAATAGCAACACGCTGTTTCATTCCGCCTGAAAGTTGCCCCGGTAATTTGTCTTTATGTTCAAATAAATTAACCATTTTAAGGTTCTCAATCACAATTTCATGCTTTTCTTTTTTAGAACAATTCATTACCGAATCAACAGCCTGGAAAATATTCTCTTCAACAGTCAGCCAAGGCAAAAGGGAATAATTTTGAAAAACGATTCCACGGTCAGGTCCCGGACCTTTTATTTTTTCATTGGCCAATTCAACTGTTCCTCCCGTTGGAGTTAACATTCCGCCAATAGCATTCATAATAGTTGATTTTCCACAACCTGAATGTCCGATAATGGAGATAATTTCTCCTTTTTGAATTGACAAATTAATGTCCTGAACTGCTATATATTTTCCTTTTGGTGTTGGGAATGATATTTCTAAATTTTTTATTTCTAAATAACTCATGATGTTTAATTTTAGATTTTAGACTGATTTTAGATTTTGGAAAACTCCAAGTTTCGGATTTCAAGTTTTTTAGAGACTTGGTACCTTAGCAACTCTGAACCTCAGTACCTTTTCTTTTACGCTTTATAAGCTACTTTGTTCTCAATAAAAGTGAAGAATTTGTCAAATAGCAATCCAACAATTCCGATAATAATAATTGCCGAAATTACTTTTTCCAAACTAAGGGCATTCCAACTGTCCCAAACAAAAAATCCAATTCCTGCTCCTCCGGAAAGCATTTCCCCGGCAACAATAACTAGCCAGGCAACACTAATACTTAAACGTAATCCTGTAATTATATGTGGTAAACTATACGGTATTAAAATTTTGGTCAGATAACGCATTTTAGAAAAGCCGAAAGCTTTTGCTACATTCTTATGATCTTGCGGAATTGAAGCAACTCCAAAAGAAGTATTAATTAAAGTGGACCAGAGCGATGTGATAAATACAATAAAAATAGTCGCCATGCCTGTATCTTTAAAAACAACCAACCCAATTGGGAACCATGCCAAAGGCGAAACCGGTTTTAAAAGCTGTACAATCGGATAGAAAATTTGTTTACAAAAAGTACTGGCTCCCATCAAAATACCAATTGGGATAGCGACTAAGGATCCTAATAAAAATCCGGATAAAACAGTTTTAATCGAATTAAATAATTGCAATCCAATTCCTTTGTCATTCGGGCCATAGTCATAAAAAGGATCACTTAACATTTCTTTCAGAACCTTAAAGGTGGCTAAAGGTCCCGGAAGTGCATCTTTGGTATAAAGGCTGAGTAAACTCCAAAAACCTATGAATATTAAGACTCCAATTCCTGCTAATACAGTCGATTTTAGTTTTGCTGCAAATGCGCTGATTATTAATTTGAACTTGTCACTTTTTACGGAGTCGTTAGTAGTGCCCGGAGTCAAAACTTCAGCTTGACTGGTAATAGCACTTAGTGTTAATGTATCTTTATCAGACATGGTATTGTGATTTAAATTTGAAATTATATTTATAAATGCATGTACAAATAAGAAGTTAATTTTACCACAGATTAAAAAGATTCTCGCAGATTGAAAAGGGGCTTAAGTAGGTTAAAGAATAATCCTTAAGAATCATTAAATCTGTGGCAATGTAAACTTAGTGTACGAGCAAAGTAAAGCGTTTTATTTTTTTACTACTTTTAAGTATGCTGCAGGGTTTGAAGGATCAAAAACCGTTTTGTCCATAGTTAATGAAAATGGTTTCATATCATCATTTGGAATTTTTACTTTTAAGCTTTTGGCTACGTCTTCGTATAAATCCTGTAAAATCAATTTATCTGCAATTGCTTTATAATCAGGTGCTTCTTTTAACAGGCCGAATCTAACATATTGTGCCATTGCCCAGATTGCATACGATTTACGAGGATAATTTACCGTTCCGCCTTTGTAAAAAAGCATATAATCCTTGTCGTAAATTTCAGTTCCCTGATTACAGCCTAAGTCATAATTCCCCATCAATCTGTTTTCGATAACATCTGCCGGAGCATTTACATAAGGTGCTTTTCCGATAATTGCAGCCGCTTTTTTACGGTTTGCAGGATTGTCTAACCAGATACATGCTTCTAAAACTGCTTTCATTACTTTTACAAGATCAGTTCTGCGTTTTTCGCTAAACTCTTTATTAACAACCAATGCTTTTTCAGGATGGTCTTTCCAGATATCTTGTGAAGCAACCTGAGTAAATCCAATTCCCTGTTTTACTGCAACACCACCCCAAGGTTCTCCAACACAATAACCATCCATGTTACCAACTTTCATGTTGGCTACCATTTGCGGAGGCGGAATCGTAATAATTTTAGATGTTTTTTGATTCACACCAGCAATTGCCATCCAGTTACGCAACCATAAATCGTGTGTCCCTCCAGGAAAAGTCATTGCAAAAGTTACTTCTTTTTCGGCTTTTAATTTTGCTGCTACAACAGGTGCAACTTTATTCATTTGCTTGAAACCAACTTTTCCACAAAAATCTTTTGAAAGTGTGATTGCCTGACCATTAACGTTTAGCATCATGGCTATCTTCATTTCAGAACCTGCTTTTCCTCCTACCCCTGTGTAAACCGAAAATGGCATAGAATACAGACAGTGCGCTCCGTCTAATTCTCCGGTTAAAATTTTATCACGAACATTTGCCCATGAAGATTCTTTGGTAACGACTACTTCAACACCATATTTTTTAAATAATCCCAGCTCTTTTGCCATTACGATTGGCGAGCAGTCTGTAAGTGGAATGAATCCAAGTCTTACAGGGTCATTCTGAGCTGTTATTTCTGAAAAAGAAGCAACCAGAACCAGCAACAAAGTCAATAAAGATGTTTTGAAAATCTTAGTTGAATGTAAAAGTGATTTTTTCATTTTAGATAGTTTTAAAAGTTTATTTTTTTAATTATTTCTTAGCCAGGAAATTTGGTTTGATATTTAGCATTATATAACCGAATTGTGGAGTTAAATCTGCATTCGCAACATTTTTAACAGCTGCAGAAGCCATAGAATTAGTTGCTTTCATGATTGAATAACCAGCTTCGATATTGATGATTTTTGTTAGATTGTATTTTACCTGGAAATCAATTTCAGTCCCTAAATAAGAGCTTAGTTCTCCACCAGCCCCATTAGATAATTTATTGGCAGCTTCGAAACCGTGGATGTCTAAAAATAAACTTAGATTGTCTTTGGCATTGTATTTCATTTTGAAGAAATAATTTAGCAATCCTTGTTTTCCAAAACCGTTGGCTGCATAAAAATAATCCATACTTCCCCAGAATTTGTGAGGTGTTCCGTATAAAGGATCAAAACGATTATTTTCAGAATTAGCCGTTTTAGTTCCGTCATCACCAGACAGGTAATCAACTCCCGGACCTACAAATAATTTTCTTCCAACTTGTAAAGTTGAAGTGATTGAAGCCATGTTAGCATTTAAAGCTTTTCCGTCTTTATCATGGCTGTTTTGATGATAAACGCTTCCTGTGAAATTTAATTTTCTGGTTACGTTAGTATTAAAATAGATTCCGGTAGTGTTTCTGTTCCATGTTCCTTGTCCGTTTACTTTAGTTGTTACGGCAGGTGTTCCTGAAGTTACCATGGTATATTTGTTAAAATCATCTTTAAAGAACAAAAAAGATAAATCACCAAAGAAGAATTTTCTACCTACATAAGCATATTGAAATGATTTGTACATTGTTCCAATTCCGTTTGTCCCTGCGCCATATGCAGGATTAACACCATTATAAATTGTTCCGGTATTATTCTCTTTGTTTTGATTAAAAGCAGCTCCAACATCTACAGTCCAGCCTTTATTTGCAAATTTAAAAACGACTGCATCATGACGTCTTCCTTGTTGTAACCAATCTAAGCTTCCTAAAACTTTCTGGTCATCATAAGCAATTTCCTGACGTCCGGCTTTTATGGATAAATTCTGAATAGTACTTAGTGTATCTATTAATGAAACTTCTGCCCATGCTTCATGCAGTAAAAGACCATTATTAGCTTCTGTTGTTGTTCTGTTGATAGAAGAAGCATCCTGTCCCCAAACACGAACATCCTGCAAGGCTGTAAAAATTTTGAATCTATATCCAGTGTATCCTAAATTTAATCTTGTTCTTTGACTTGAAAATAAGGCCGCTTTATCCCCTTTTTGTTGTAAGGTTCCTTGTCCGGCACGCACTTCAACACGGTTTCTTATTTGACCTGTAGCCGTAAATTGTGCTTTGGCTTCATATTGTGTCAGGCATGTGATGGCAAATCCTAATAAAATTGATTTTGAAAGTTTCAAATTAAAAACACCTCCTTTTTTTAAGTTTTGATTCTTTAGTGTAAAATTGGTTAATTTCGACATGATATTTGTTTTTGGATTAGTATGAAGCAAACTTACATACGTATTAATACTTAAGTATTATGTTTATGCCATGTTCAAACATTTTTTTTTACCTGAAAAAAACGTTTTAAAATCAATTTTAAAACTGCGTTATCGCATGAATTTCAAAATTTATGCAGTAAAATAAGGGGTTGGTGAATGTTGTCTTTTTATACGTAGACTAACATTCGAAAAGAAAATAAAATTTTTGTAAAAAGAAAATAGACCTTTTTAAGTGGTTTTTAGAAGAAAAAGATCAAAATAATTTAAAATATACGTAGAAATGTATCTAAGTGTCTGTTTGAAGCAGGAAAGATCCTTAAATGAAAAGAAGATTATATAAAGGTATTGGGAAGGCTGAAATTTTTTAGAAATACTTATGTTCCATAATTTCAGACTGTAATTTAGGAAGAACCAATAAGCCAATTCTTTTGCCGACGGTTTTTATAAGTGCTTCTTTTTTAAGGCTTGAAAGTACACGAATTACCTGTTCCTCAGTTGTTCCTGCAAAATCAGCTATTTCTTTTCGGGAAAGTTCAATTTCAATTAAACCATTGCTTTGTCCAAATTTGCGATGAATATATAGGAGTACATCAATTACACGTTCACGAACATTCATGTGCGCAATTTTTCGAATATTGTTTTCACTTTTATTAAGTTCATCAGCATAAAACAACATTAAATCATACGTAAATTCCGGAACGTTTTTAAGGATTTCCATCATTGTATCATTACTGAAATTGCATAAGAGAGTATCTTCCAGGGCATATGCACCGATTAAATATCGCTTACTGGTTCCAAAACCCCTAAACCCGATTGTGTCTCCGTTTTTGGTAAGTCGAACAATCTGTTCACGACCATTGATGCCCGTTTTTACAGTTTTTGCTTTCCCTTTACAAATAAAATAAAGTCCCTGAATAGGAGCACCTTCAATAATAAACTGATGAGATTTTTTGCAGATAAAACTGTGTTTTTTTGACACATATTGTTTCATTTGCTCTAAATGTAAGTGTTTTTTTATGAAACAATTTTCGTTTGTGCAGGTATAACAAATGGCCAATTCTTCTTTCATTAGGACAATTTTTTATTTGATTTACAAACGAATTTATCGTTCCTTGTTTATTTTAAAACAAAAATATAAAAATAAATTGAGAAAATAAGTATTTATACGTAAAAATACTTATTTTTGTATTGCTTTACATAAGCGCCTTTCCGGATTCTTATCAAAAGATTATAATTGTAGTATTTAAAAGATAACTAGAATGCAAAGTACAAAAATCAAAACTACCTGTTCATATTGTGGCGTTGGCTGCGGAATTATCGTTACAAATGATGCGAAGAATGGTGTAATGGTTGAGGGGGACAAAGACCATCCTGTAAATAAAGGGATGTTGTGCTCTAAAGGAATGAATTTGCATTATGTAGTCAACGATACTTCAGACAGGATTCTTTATCCGCAAATGCGCGGAAGTAAATCGTATCCTTTGGAGCGTGTAACCTGGGATACTGCAATTGACCGTGCTGCAGCAGTTTTTTCTTCTATAATAAAAAAACACGGACCGGATAGTGTAGGTTTTTATATTTCGGGTCAGTGTTTAACCGAAGAGTATTATTTGGTAAATAAATTAGTAAAAGGTTTTTTAAAGACTAATAATATTGATACCAACTCCAGACTTTGTATGAGTTCGGCGGTGGTTGGATATAAAAAGACATTTGGTGAGGATTCTGTGCCAATTGCATATGATGATATTGAATTGGCTGATACTTTTTTAATTACTGGGGCAAACCCTGCATGGTGTCACCCGATTTTATTTAGAAGAATAGAGAAACACAAAGAGAATAATCCAAAAGTAAAAATTATCGTTATTGATCCAAGAAGAACGGATACGGCGGCTTTTGCTGATTTACACCTGCAGATTATTCCGGGTTCAGATATTATTTTATATCATGCGATGGCAAAACGCATTATCGAAAAAGGATATGTAGATCACGATTTTGTAAAAAATCATGCCGAAAATTTTAAAGAATATAAAGATTTAGTTTTAGGAACTTCGCTTGAAAAAGCTTCAAAGCTATGTGGTGTTTCTGTAAATGATATTAAACTGGCCGCAGATACTATTGGGAAAGCCAAAGGATTTATTTCGCTTTGGGCAATGGGACTTAATCAAAGCGCGGTTGGAGTAGATAAAAATACAGCTTTATTGAATTTGTCCTTATTGACAGGACAAGTAGGAAAGCCGGGTTCAGGACCGTTTTCATTAACAGGTCAGCCAAATGCCATGGGTGGGCGAGAAGTGGGAGGAATGGCAACTTTGCTTGCCGCTCATAAAGACATTGCTAACCCTGAACATCGAAAAGAAGTGGCTGATTTTTGGGGAGTTGATTCGATATCAGACAAACCTGGTTTAACGGCAACCGAAATGTTTGAGGCACTGGAATCAGGTAAAATGAAAGCTGTTTGGATAATCTGCACCAATCCGTTAGTAAGTTTACCTGATTCCCGTCGTATTGAAAAGGCATTGCAAAATGCTAAATTTGTTGTAGTTCAGGATATTTCACATAATGCTGATACAGCTAAATATGCCGATTTATTATTGCCTGCTGCAGGATGGTTGGAGAAAGAAGGTACGATGACCAACTCCGAACGTCGTATATCTTATTTACCAAAAGGGATAAATGCTCCGGGAGAAGCGCTTTCGGATATCGAAATCCTGATCAGGTTCGCTAAAAAAATGAATTTTAACGGTTTTAATTTCAATAGTGCCGAGGAAATTTATAAAGAGCACTGTGCACTGACCAAAAACACAAATATTGATATTTCATACCTAAATTATAATCGATTAAAAACCGAAGGTACTTTTCAATGGCCGGTTCCGGATTACGGACATCCCGGTACACCTCGTCTTTTTACGGATAAAAAATTCTATACACCATCACAAAAAGCGATTTTCAATTTACCGACAGCAATTGAAAACACTTCAGAGCCGCCAAGTCCGCAATTTCCATTTATCCTTACCACAGGAAGAGTTCGTGATCAATGGCATACCATGACAAAAACCGGAAAGGTGTCAAGATTGATGACACATACACCAAGTCCGGTATTAGAGATAAATCCAATTGATGCCTTTAAATCAGATATTAAGGATGGGGATATTGTTATTGTAACAAGTAAAAACGGAGAGGTTCGCGTTAAGGCAAAAGTTACAGATTCTATTAAAGAAAAAGTGGTTTTTTTACCAATGCATTGGGGAAAACAACTTGAAAATGATTTAAACAGAACCAATAATTTAACCAATACCATTGTTGATCCGGTTTCAAAAGAGCCTGATTTCAAATATACAACGGTTGCGATTACCAAATACGTAAAACCCTTTCAAAAGATTGCTATTGTAGGAGCAGGTGCTGCAGCATTTCGTTTCATTCAAAACTATCGCGAATTTAATTCTACGGATGAGATTGTAGTATTTTCAAACGAAATAAATCCATTTTATAATCGTGTATTGCTTCCTGAATATATGACAGGCGAATTTACATGGGAGCAATTACTAAAAGTAAAAGACGGAGAAGGATTAAGTAAGTTAAAAATTACGATGAATGCCGGGGTAGCTATTGGAAAAATAAATGCTAAAGAAAAAACAATAATAGACAGCTTAGGCGATGTCCATACTTTTGATTCCTTGATTTTAGCAACCGGAAGCCGTCCTTTCGTTCCGGAAAATGCACAATTACATTTACCCGGACGCTTCACAGTCAGACGAAAAGAAGATGCCGATCGTTTGAAAAAGCATCTGGACAATACCAATTTGCCTCCCGAAGAACAGCACGTAGTAATTATTGGTGGAGGTTTATTAGGATTAGAATTAGCTGCGGCCTTAAAACATAAAAAAATAAAAACAACCATAGTTCAAAGAGCTTCCAGATTAATGGAACGTCAGTTGGACTTGGTTTCAAGTAAATTATTGGCAGAAGAAGTACAGCTTCGTGATATTCAGATTTATTTTGATAATGAAGTCAGTACCGTTTTTGAAACGGATAATCCTAATGAAATAGAAATCGCCCTGAAAAGTGGAAGAATTATTACGGCAAATGCAATTGTGTATACTATCGGAACAGTTCCGAATATAGAAATTGCACGTGAAACAGGACTTGCCTGCGGTCGTGGTGTAAAAGTTAATCAGTATCTGCAATCATCAAATCCTGATATTTATGCTATTGGAGAAATTGCGGAATTCGATAATAAATTATTCGGAATTACATCAGCTGCAGAAGAACAAGCCGATATCCTGGCGAACTTTTTGGCAGGTGATATAAGCAGTTACTATAAAGGTTCTGTTTTAATGAATATACTGAAACTGGAAGATATTAATTTGTGCAGTATCGGTGATATTGAAATTCCTGAAAACGATGATTCTTATGAAGAAATTGTTTTTGCCGATCTAAAACAACGTTATTACAAAAAATGCATCGTTAAAAACGACTTGTTGGTAGGTGCGATTTTAATGGGAGATAAAAATGAGTTTGCCGAATTTAAAACGATGATTGAAAGCAAAATCGAATTGTCGGATAAACGAAACACATTGCTTAGAGGAAGTTCAAATGCTAAACCGGTTCTGGGAAAATTAGTATGTTCCTGCAGTCAGGTTGGAGCCGGAAATATCGAAGAAACTATTAAAAGCGGTGTGAGTAATTTTACTGATTTATGTAAAAATACAGGAGCCGGATTAGGTTGTGGAAGCTGCAAAACCGAAGTCAAAGAAATTTTAGCTAAATGTAAGGTATAGATTAGTTTTCAGTCGCAGTAATCAGTTTTATACTGAGACTGAAAACTGAAAATTGAGACTGAAAACTGTAAACTAAAGAAACATGGAATTAACGAGATTAATAGTAAAAGGAGGCGTTATTTCGCCGGGTGAACTTAGAGAAGTTGTTAATATGGCGATGGATCAGGGTTTAGATTCAATTTCATTTGGTTCAAGACAAGATATTATTTTTCCAAAAGGCTTTGCTGCTTTGGATAAGGAAAGAATGGGTAAACATCATTTTGTTTTTCCGGATGAAAAAAGTGGTAATAATATCGTTTCCTCTTATGTCTCTACAGATATTTTTAGAAATACCAATTGGCTTACAGGAAATAAGTTTTTATATATTTTAGAGCTGTTTAAAGACCAGCCGAAGCTTAAAGTAAATATCAATGATCCTAAACAGCAATTAGTTCCATTGTTTACAGGTCATCTTAATTTTATTGCTTCTGAGCATGAGGATTATTGGTATCTGTATATTCGTTTACCTAAATGGCAGCGTATGGAAGTATATCCTGTGTTGATTTACAGTTGGGATATAGCGCAATTTTATTATGAAATTGAACGTATTGTTGCGACTGAAGAATTTTGCGGAATAGATATGATTTTTAGTTTGGTAAGTGAAGCTTTAGATACCAATAACAGAACCATTGATAAACCTTTGAATGTTCCGTTTTACCCTTTTCCATACTATGAAGGTATGAACAGAATGGGAATCGACCAATATTGGCTCGGTTTGTATTGGAGAAATAATCTGTATGATTTAGACTTCCTAAAAGAAATGTGTGATTTATGTTTCGATTGTAAAATCGGAAAAATATGTATTACACCCTGGAAATCATTTATTGTAAAAGGAATCCCGAAAGATCGAAAACTGGAATGGGAGAAATTTTTAGGTAAAAAAGGAATCAATGTCCGTCATTCACTTTTAGAACTTAACTGGCATTTACCGGTAGCTATGGAATGGGCTTTGAACCTTAAAACTTTTTTGGTTCGTACACTTGATCAATTTGACATCAGTACATATGGATTAAATTTTGGTTTGTCGGAATACAATCGTGACGGACATTATTTTACTTCGATTGTAATCGAAAAAAATGATTTGCCTAAAGATTTGGAGTCTATTAAAATTCGTGATACCTATAATGTTTTATTTGCAAAGAATTTTGACCCAAATACACGCGAATATATTGTGCATTCGCAGGATATCGATAAATTGGAACTGCCTACTGTTCTAATCGAATTGAGCAGGAAATATTTTGAAGGATTAGGAAATTTAATTCCTGAAACAGTCGAAAATAATCAGAAAAAAGAAAAACCACAATTAGATATTTACCAGTGTCAGGAATGTCTTTCTCTTTATAATCCGGAATACGGAGATGAAAGCCAGAACATTCCAAAAGGTATTTTATTTACAGATTTATCCGAAACATACTGTTGTTCATTATGCGAAGCCCCAAAAAGTAATTTTAAGATTTTAGAATCGGTTACTACTTAAATTTTTAATGCTTTGCAGTTTTTTATCGAAACAAATAAATTTCAACCATATAAGTGATGTAAGAAAATTTAAGTTTTTGTTATTGTCACATTGAGCGAAGTCGAGATGCTTGTGACTACAGTATATAACTCAACGCTTCAATGAACTTATATCACTTATATGGTTTAATTTTTACTTTTTAAATTCCGAAATCCTGTTGGGGAAAATCCGGTTTGCTTTTTAAACACTCTTGAAAAATAGGAATAATCATCGTAGCCCACGGCAGACGCGACTTCATTTACAGCCAGTTGCTTGTCAGTTAACATACGTTTGATTTCAAGAATTACCCGATCCATAATGACTTCGGTAGCCGTTTTTTGTAAAATTTCATTACAAATTCGGTTCAGATGTTTTAGCGTGATATTTAGTTTATCGGCATAAAATGATGGTGATTTGTTTTCTTTAAAATGCTGTTCCAAAAGCTTTTCAAAAGTGTTGATTTTGATATTATACGAATGTGTCTGATGTGAATAGGTTTCACTATATTTTCGGGCAATTTCAATATGAATACAATCCAGTAAATTCAGCATTTTATCCAATTGAAAATTATTATGTTCGCTATTTTCTTCAATCAGAAGATTGAAATAAGGCAAAATTTTTGGTGTTTCTGTTGCTTCAAAAACCATTTCCGGCCGATTATGAATCGAATGATAAAAGTTATAATCATTGATTTTTTTCTGCCCGAAATATAAATTATAAAGCTCCTGCGAAAATATAATTACAAAGCCCTCAACATCGTCAGACAAACTCCAATGATGCATTTGTCCGGGCTGTAAAACAAATAAACTTCCTTTTTTAATCTCAAACCGGTCAAAATCTATTTCATGGATTCCGGAACCATTTGTAAAAAAAACCATCAAATAAGAATCATGCCGATGAGGTTCTTCGACAAAACTGTGGTTTTTTAAATGTTCTTTAAAAGGATTTACATAAAAATCACGATGAATATCGTTGCAGCTAAAATTCCGGACACTATAAATTGGATATTTCTTCATGGTAAATGTCTTTATTATGCTATAAGTGGCGAAGATATAAAAAAGGCTTTAATAGAATCTAATATACCTTTGTTTAAATAAAAACAACAAAGTCATGTCAAATACACTAATCCATATTTTGAAAAATGAATGTCCAAATTGTCATAAAGGAAAAGTTTTTAAAGACAAGAATATTTTCCTGAATTTTGGCTTTCCAAAAATGAACGAACACTGCAGTCATTGTAATTATAAATTTCAAAAAGAGCCGGGTTACTTTTTTGGGGCAATGTATGTTAATTACGGGTTGACAGTTGCTCAGGCAATTGCTACTTATTGTGTTGCGCAATTTTTCTTCGAAAAAACATTTGATTTACGAATTATTCCAATTATAGCCGGGGTAATTATTACATTTTCCTTCTTTAATCTTCGATTTTCAAGATTATTATGGATTTATATGTTTAAGAATTATTCAAGCTAAAAAAATGTTATTTTTGCCTTTCAATTGAAACTAATTTTCAATTTAAAAATATCAATCTTTAAATTAGACAAATGAAAGCATACGTATTTCCGGGTCAGGGCGCACAGTTTACAGGAATGGGCAAAGACTTATATGAATCATCAGCATTAGCCAAAGAATTATTCGAAAAAGCGAATGAAATTTTAGGTTTCAGAATTACAGATATCATGTTTGAAGGAACTGCCGAAGAACTAAAAGAAACTAAAGTTACACAACCAGCCGTTTTTTTACACTCAGTTATTCTGGCTAAAACCTTAGGGGAAGATTTTAAACCGGAAATGGTTGCAGGACATTCTTTAGGAGAATTTTCGGCCTTGGTTGCCAACGGAACTTTATCTTTTGAAGACGGTTTGAAATTAGTTTCGCAACGTGCTTTGGCTATGCAAAAAGCTTGCGAAATAACACCTTCAACAATGGCTGCTGTTTTAGGATTAGCAGATAATGTGGTTGAAGATGTTTGTGCCTCTATTGACGGAATTGTAGTGGCTGCAAATTATAATTGTCCCGGACAATTAGTAATTTCAGGAGAAACTTCAGCAGTTGAAAAAGCGTGTGAGGCAATGAAAGCTGCGGGAGCAAAAAGAGCATTAATTTTACCTGTTGGAGGAGCATTTCACTCACCAATGATGGAACCTGCAAGAGAAGAATTGGCAGCAGCTATTGAAGCGACTATCTTTTCAACTCCAATTTGTCCGGTATATCAAAACGTAACGGCAAGTGCTGTTTCGGATGCAAACGAAATCAAAAAGAACTTAATTATTCAGTTGACTGCTCCGGTAAAATGGACGCAATCTGTACAGCAAATGATTGCTGACGGTGCTACTTTATTTACTGAAGTTGGTCCTGGAAAGGTATTGGCAGGTTTAATCGGTAAAATTGATAAAGAAGCAACTACGGCTAATGCTTAAAATTAGTTTTCAGTCTCAGTTTTCGGTCTCAGTATCCCGTTAACAAGTTAAAATAAAGAAACCCTTCATAGACAAATAGTTTAAGAAGGGTTTTTTGTATGTAGATATTTCGCGTATCTTAATAGAAGCCTGATTTAGTTATAAATCTATTGTTTCAAAATTTCAATTAATTTTATATGAATCGTTCCTACGGAACTCTATAATTCATAATCAAATATTTTCAACGGATTAAAATCCGTTGCTACAAAACGAATCGTTCCTTTGAAACTTTTACATAAAGAGCTGTAGGCTAGCAAGATATTGTAGCGACGGATTTTAATCCGTTGGGAATAAAGAATGATAAAAAGAGTTCCGTAGGAACGATTCATGTAAAATTGATTGTGAAAGAATAGATTTATTGAACTCAGGTTAAAAATAAATAATAATTACGCCTGTTTCGCAAATTGCAGTTCAATATTTAATTTAACTTCTTCACCAACTAAAACTCCACCGGTTTCTAAAGCCGAATTCCAGTTTAAACCCCAGTCTTTGCGGTTTATTTTTCCTTCAATACTCAAACCTACTTTTGTATTTCCCCATGGGTCAGTCATGATTCCGCTATATTCTACTGGAAAAGTTACTGTTTTTGCAATACCTCTGATGTTCAGATCTCCTTTAAGTTCATACTTTTCATCATTAATCTTTTTGAATGCTGAAGCTTTGAAAGTTAACTTTGGATGATTTTCAGCATCAAAAAAATCGCCGCTTTTTAGGTGATTATCCCTGTCGGTATTTGCAGTATCGATAGAAGCGATATCGCCGGAAAATTCAATTGCTGCGTTTTCAAAATTATCACCATCTGTAGTTATTGTTGCATCGTAAGCTCCAAATTTTCCTGAAACATTTGTAAACATCATGTGTTTTACTTTAAAACCAATTTCTGAGTGCGTTGGATCAATTGACCATTTTGTAGTTGCCATAATTTTATTTTTTAAATATTATAATTTCATTTTGATAAGACAAAGTTACGTTGACAGTATTCTAAAGTCACTTAACCTAGATTAAGAAATAAAAAATGTGATAACTTTTTGATTATCACATTTATATTGTTGTCATGCTAAGCGAAGTCGAAGGACTATTTCTTGTTGTTCAAATAATAAGTTAAAGCACCAGACGGACATTTTTTTATTGTTTCCATGATTTTTTCTGATGTTGAGGCTTCAGCTTTAATCCAGGGTTTTTCTTTTGGATGAAACACATCCGGATTATTTTTTACACAGTTGGCTGAATGTATACATTTTCCGGATTCCCATACAATTGTTACTTCACCGTTTGTATATTCTTTGGTAAGGTTATTTGGATTCATGGTTGAGAAATTTAGTGGTTTATTTTTATTTAAAGTCAGACCAATTTTCTTTTAATAAATTTAGTCTTTCTTTTGGGTTTTGTAAAAATTTTAGGCAAAAAAAAGAAACGATAAATAAGGTGATTTTCAACTTATTTATCGTTTCTTGAAAGGGTATTAGTTATTTCCTTAATTAATAATTCATCGGAATATCCATTAACAGAAACTCTGCATCAGTATTTGCCTTGATGTTTAAAGTTTCAAAATCCGAAATTCCAAGAGCGTCACGAGTGTTTAATTCCTGACCATTAATAGTTACGTTTCCTTTTAAAATAAAAGCATAAACTCCGTTTCCTTCTTTTTTAATTTTATATTCTGTAGTAGTTCCGGCATCAAAATTACCCATATTAAACCAGGCATCCTGATGAATCCAAACACCTTCGTCATCTGCATTTGGGGATAAAACCTGAGCTAATTTGTTGTGTCTGTCCGCAACATTCAAAGTGATCTGTTGGTAACGAGGTGTTACATTTCGTTGGTTTGGAAACAACCAGATTTGTAACAATTTGGTTTGCTGATCAGCATTTGGATTAAATTCACTATGTTGAATTCCGGTTCCGGCACTCATTACCTGAATATCACCATTTTTGATAATCTCCGTATTTCCCATACTGTCTTTGTGTGCTAAATCACCTTCTAACGGAATGGTAATGATTTCCATATTATCGTGTGGATGAGTTCCAAAACCCATTCCGCCTGCAATTGTATCATCGTTTAAAACGCGAAGTGCCCCAAACTGAACTCTTTCCGGATTGTACCAGCTTGCAAAACTAAAGCTATGATAAGCGTTAAGCCATCCGTGATTTGCATTTCCTCTTGTTTCTGCCTTGTGCAATACTATATTTTCCATGATGTTATATGTTTTGTTATTTTTATAGTACAAATTTACCACCAACATCAATGAAATGTACTTAATGTAGATTAAGTTCTTTAAGGTTCTAAGTTTCTGAGATTCTAAGTGGTTAAGATTTTAGGTGCAAAGTTGCCAAAGGAGCAGAGGTTTTTAAAGTAGAGGCGCACAGCAGTGCGTCTAACGCAATCTTGTCATCTCTCTTTCGTCAGAGATGACAAGATTCTGATGAATAATTATGTTGAAGTCTCTTAAAAAACTGAATTATTTAATTTTGATTAATTTCCCTTTTCCAACTACTTCGTCAAGGTAATTCGCAGAGGAACTTTTCTTGTCATGCATGTAAAATAGAATAGTATCTTTTTTAATTTGATCTTTTGAAATGCTTATAATTAAATCTGCATTTATGAAATTTTCCAATAGTACAATATTGCCATATGAGATTTTCCCCTTTGGCATATACTTGTTGTCAAATACAAAAACACTATCATTAAAAGAAATTTTATCTTTTTGGATATAGAAATTGTTGTCTTCGATTAAATAATTGTAGCGGCCATTAAGCTTATCTGTTTTCTGGTTTGAATTAATAGAAATCAGAGTTATTATTAAAGTGAAATATTTCATAACATTCTAGCTATATTGATTTATAAACTGCTGAACAACTGCATCCGTATTTTCATGGCGTTTTTTCTTTTCCAGTGCAATAGGTGGCGCTGCTCTTTCAAGACAATCTTTTACATCGCAGGTTTCGCAGGTAACACCAACAATTCTTTTGACAAGCGGTTTTCCGTCTATGAATTTGAATTTCTTTTTCATTGTTGGATTGATCAAAATTCCAACTGAAATACTTCGGATACAATTCTCTGCAAACGGATCTTTTGTTGCTGATGAAAAAACTAAATATTCATTTCCACTATTGGCATAACTGGAAATTTGGGCATCAAAAAAATGAGGTTTATTTTGTCTGATGGCTTCGTCTATCGTTTTTACCGAAACCCATCTTCTGCAATAATGCTCGTTCGCTTCATTCGCGTGAGGTTCCTGTTGATTGGTAATGTGTAATTCTTTTTTTATCTGATAAACATCAGAACCTATTTGGTGCGATAACCGCAGAAAGAATAAGTTTTTCAGATGAAAATCTTTAGGTAATAAGTTTGTCAGTCTTTGGTAAAAGGATTCCGGAGAAACTTCGAAGCTCTCTATTAGCGCAACAAATTCTTCCGGTTTGGGCTGTTCATTATTTAAGAACAAATTGATTTTGTCAAGAACCAATTGTCTTGGCAGTAATAATGCTCCCGCAAAATAAGAAGCATAAAAATTATGCAAAACCTGATCGAAATTATCAAATTTAATCCAGCTGAAAGTCAGTAGCCTGTCAGATAAATTTAGATAATTATAAGCAATTTCCTTGGCTAAAACAAATGCCTTTTGAGGGTTGTCAATTTCTGTAGAAAGCAATAAAGTTTTGCTTTTCGGAACATAAATCGAGCGTAAATCTCCCAAAGCTTCCTGATCTGTAAAAGCAATTTCTTTTATAGTGTATTCGTATTCTTCTTTTAGAATGGCTTCTAACTCTTCAATGCTTATTTTGGAATCTAAATTAATCTGAAAGGATTTCGAAAAAGCAATTACCTTATTTTCTAAATCTTCAAAATAATTACTGTGTGCTTCCTGATAAGAACGCAAAGCAGCCAAAAAGAAACTTTCCCGACTTAAATTATAATGTTGTGCAATTTCAATAATGGTACTAATAAAGGCATTGACCTTTGCCGGGGCGTTTGCAATTATATCAATTAAATCGGCTTCCTGAATACCAAAAAGCTCTAATGGAATTTCTTTTAAAATACCTGATTTTAAAATTTCACCAATCGGAGCAAGGTTATTATCAAGTTTTAAAGAGACCATTTGGTCGTAAGTAACATCCAGAGTTTTGCATAAAAGCAGAATTTTATCTCCTTTTGGATATTTTTTCCCCTTTTCAATTTCGTTCAAATACGATTTTGAAAGATTTGTCAATTTGGCTAAGCCAAAAAGCGAAAGATTTTTTTGAGTGCGTACTTGTTTGAGTTTTAACCCAAATATCAGCTTTATATAGTCTTTTTCGATATCCATAATTCAAATATAACCATTTAAAAAATAAACGCCAAAAAATTATTTTTAATATTTAGCGAACGTTCGCTTGTTTTGTAAAAAACTTTTTCATAACATTGTAGTGTAAAACTTATTAGCTATGAAATTGCTATTAATTAAAAATGTTTTTAAAGACATAAAATGCATTTGTAGCGATAACATATGAACAATGGAAAAATAAAATTTGCAGCTATGAAAAACCAATTAGAGATTACCGAAACGGCAATGGAATTTTTAGCCGAAAAGAACCTTTCTTATCCGAACATTTGGACAGAAGAAGCGATTGTTTTTATAACCGATTTGCATCGAAAATTCGAATCGCAACGAAAGCTGTTATTGTTACAGCGAGAACAAAAACAAACGGCTTTTGATCAGGGTGTCATGCCAATTTTTCCTTCAGAAACCAAAACCATCAGAGAAAGTAATTGGATGGCTGGAGAAATTCCGAAAGATTTATTAGATCGCAGAGTTGAGATTACCGGACCAGTCGATCGTAAAATGATTATCAATGCCCTGAATTCAGGAGCAAAAACATTTATGGCCGATTTTGAAGACAGTACTTCGCCAACCTGGCAAAATTTGATGGAAGGGCAAATGAATTTAATAGATGCAGTCAATAAAACAATTTCTCATACTGATACTTCAAAAAATAAAACATATCAATTAAATGAGAAGATTGCAACGCTGATTATACGTCCGAGAGGTTTGCATTTACCGGAAAAACATCTTTTAATTGAAGGAAAAGAAGTTTCAGGTTCTCTAATAGATTTTGGATTGTATGTTTTTCATAATCATAAAAAGTTGTTGGAAAATAATTCCGGGCCGTATTTCTACATTCCAAAATTGGAACATTATCTGGAAGCACGCTGGTGGAATAATGTAATTGATTTTACTGAGGATTATTTAAAACTGTCACGTGGTACAATCAAAGTTACTCTACTTATTGAAACTATAACAGCGAGTTTTCAATTGGATGAAATCATCTACGAACTGAAAGAACATATTGTAGGATTGAATTGTGGGCGTTGGGATTACATTTTCTCGTACATCAAGAAATTTCGCAAGAATCCAAAGTTCATTGTTCCGGATCGTGATCAGGTAAATATGACTTCGCCTTTTATGAATGCGTATTCGAATCTGGTAATTCAGAGATGTCATAAACGTGGTATTCATGCAATTGGTGGTATGGCAGCGCAGATTCCGATTAAAAATAATGAAGAAGCCAATGCCGCTGCTTTTGCAAAAGTAAAAACAGACAAAGAACGTGAAGTTCGAAATGGTCACGACGGAACCTGGGTGGCACATCCGGATTTGGTTTCGCTGGCAAAAGCAGTTTTTGATGAAGGAATGCCAACTCCAAATCAAATTCATATTAAAAGAGAACATCGCAAAATAACAGAAGCTGATTTGATCGAACCACCAATTGGAATCATTACAGAAAATGGTGTTCGAAAAAACATCAATGTTGGAGTTTTGTATCTCGCTTCGTGGCTCAACGGTCAGGGTGCAGCTGCTTTACACAACTTGATGGAAGACGCTGCAACTGCCGAAATTTCGAGATCGCAATTGTGGCAATGGCTTCAGAATAAAGTGGTTTTGGATAATGGGGAACAATTGAACCTGGCATATTATCACGAATTGGCTTTAGATGAATTCAATAAAATAAAAACGGAACTAGGTGAAGAAAATTACGAAAAACGTCAATTTCCTTTGGCAGAAAAAGTATTGGAAAGATTGGTTGTAAATACTGATTTTGTTGACTTTTTGACGATTCCGTGTTACAAATATTTATAACAATCATTGGATTTATTCTTTAACACATAGAAACATAGTATTAAAATTTAAAAAGAAAGGTGTTTAAAAAAATCTAGATTTTCACACATAGCTGTGTGTATTCAGACAAGTGAAATGCCTTTAACCATAAAGAAAAACTATGCCTCTATGTGTTAAAATTTTAAACTCAAAGAAAAGAAAAATGCTTTACTAACCACTTATAACTATATTATTTATGAAAACAACAGAAGACAGAATTCAGGAATTGATTAACGATTGGATTACGAACCCGAGATGGAAAGGTGTTGAACGTCCTTATACGGCTACAGAAGTGGTGACGCTTCAGGGTTCTTATCAAATTGAGCATTCTATTGCCAAAATGGGAGCACAAAAATTATGGAGAAAGTTAAAAAGTCAGGATTATGTAGCTGGATTGGGAGCGCTAACCGGAAATCAGGCAATTCAGGAAGTTGATGCGGGTTTAGAAGCGATTTATTTAAGTGGCTGGCAAGTAGCTGCCGATGCGAATCTGGCTGGAGAAATGTACCCGGACCAATCGCTTTATCCGGTAAATAGTGTACCGATGGTGGTTAAAAAAATTAATAATGCTTTATTACGGGCTGATCAAATTCAAACCGTAAATGAAGTTGAAGATAAAAAAGATTATCTGGTTCCAATTGTAGCCGATGCCGAAGCTGGTTTTGGAGGAAATTTAAATGCTTTCGAATTAATGAAATCTATGATCGAAGCGGGAGCATCCGGAGTTCATTTTGAAGATCAGTTAAGTTCTGCTAAAAAATGCGGGCATCTGGGAGGAAAGGTTTTGGTGCCGACTCAGGAAGCAATTAATAAATTGATTGCCGCGCGTTTGGCTTCAGATGTTATGGGAGTTTCAACTTTGATAGTAGCAAGAACCGATGCCGATGCCGCTAATTTACTGACCAGTGATGCCGATCCGAGAGATGCTAAATTTATTACGGGCGAAAAAACAAACGAAGGCTTTTTCTACGTAAAAAGCGGAATCGATCAGGGAATTGCGAGAGGTTTGAGTTATGCACCGTATGCTGATTTAATTTGGATGGAAACCAGTAATCCTGATTTGGTTTATGCTAAAAAGTTTGCAGATGCCATGAAAAAACAATTCCCGGATAAAATGCTGGCTTACAATTGTTCGCCTTCTTTTAACTGGGCTGCGAAATTATCAGTAAAAGAAATGGAAACTTTTAGAGAAGATCTGGCTGCTATGGGATACAAATTCCAGTTTATCACTTTAGCAGGTTTTCATGCTTTGAACACGAGCATGTTCGAATTATCTAAAGCGTATAAAGAACGCGGTATGGCAGGCTACTCTGAATTGCAGGAAAGAGAATTTGCTTTGCAGAAAAACGGATTCAGAGCTGTAAAACATCAGGCATTTGTTGGAACTTCTTATTTTGATGCAGTTCAAAATACGGTTACAATTGGTAAATCAACAACTACGGCAATGAAACATTCTACTGAGGTTGAGCAATTTTAATTCAATTAAAAAAAACCAGTTCTATATTGAACTGGTTTTTAAACTTTTACCAATTATAATATTAGGTTTCAGTAAAATAAAAAGACTATTTTTTCAAAAGCCTGGCTTTCATTTTGCTGAAAAACTCAGGTGTAACGCCAATAAAAGAAGCGATTTGTTTTTGAGGAACTTTATAAACCAGTGTTGGATATTTAGCACAGAACTTTTCAAAACGCTCTTCAGCGGATAAACTTAAATTATCCATTAATCTTTGTTGATTCGCTACTAATGAATTTTCGATTAATATTCTAAAAAAACGTTCTAATTTTGGAATCTCCAGATACAATTGTTCCTGATTTTCTTTGGAAAGTGAGACTACTTCTGCATCTTCCAGAACTTCAATAAATAGTTGCCCGGGTTTTTGCGAAAAGTAACTGTACATATCGCTCATCCACCAGCCTGAACAAGAAAATGCGAGAACATGCTCGACAATATTATCATTGATGTTGAAACTTCTTAAAATTCCGGAATTTACAAAATACGAATGTTTACAAACTTCGCCGGCATTCAATAAAATGGTTTTGGCTTTGTAAGTATGAGATTCTGTTTTAGATAAAAAAAGTGTCTGTTCTTCCGGAGTCAGCGAAACATGTTTGGCAATATTTTCGAGAATCAATGCCATTATTTTTCTGCGATTAAAGTAAATGAAGTTGCTTTAAAACGATTTCCGATAATTTCTCCGGTAACAGAAGCTTTTCTGATTGCATTACAAAAACCATTTTTGGCATGGGCATCACCATGATCGTGAATTGTAGTTCCGTCAACAAAATAGGTTTTTCCGTCAATACGAACGGCTAAATCACAACTTTTACCTTCCATTCCAAATTGGCATTCCCCGCAGGAAACTTCAACGATTTGAGGTTTTTCGATCTTTTTTTTATCTTGGGCCTGCATCGAAATGCCGACAAATAACAATACTAGAAATACTAATTTTTTCATTTTTTAAGAGTTTACAGTTATTAATTTTGATGTTGCTTTGGCGCGTTCTACCACTTCTTCGATTGAAGATGCTAATGAATCATAACTTAAAACCACTCCCATTCTGCGATAAGGTCTGGAAGTTGGTTTTCCGAAGATTCTGAAATCGGTTTTTGGTAAAGCAGCTACTTTCTCGATTCCGGTAAAAGTTGGATTAGCAGAATCTTCTGAAGCTAAAATTACGGCACTTGCCCCGGCTTTTTCAAGCGTAATTTCGAAAATTGGCAGACTTAAAATGGCACGTAAATGTAATTCGAATTCATTGAAATTCTGAGTTCCGGCCAATGTTACCATTCCGGTATCGTGCGGGCGGGGAGAAAGTTCAGAGAAATAGACACCATTATTGGTCAGAAAAAATTCAACGCCAAAAAGTCCTGCTCCGCCAAGTGCTTCGGTAATTTTTTCGGCCATATCCTGCGCTTCGTGCAAATCGGCTTCGGAAACTTTTGCCGGCTGCCAGCTTTCCTGATAATCACCGCGTTCCTGTCTATGCCCAATTGGCGCACAAAACAACGTTGGATTATTATTTTGAGTAATCGTTAAAAGAGTAATCTCCGAATGGAAATCTACAAAAGCTTCTACAATAACTTCAATAACATCGCCACGTGAACCAGCAACGGCATATTGCCAGGCTTTCTCGATGTCATCTTCTGTTTTAATGGTTGATTGTCCTTTTCCGGAGGATGACATTAAAGGTTTTACAACGCATGGAATTCCAACTTCCTGAACGGCTTTTTGCAGTTCTTCAGCGGAAGTTGCGTATTGATATTTAGCAGTTTTTAGTCCAAGTTCTTTTGAAGCTAAATCACGAATGGCTTTACGATTCATGGTGAAATTGGCCGCTTTTGCAGAAGGAACTACGGTAATTCCCTGTTTTTCGTAATCGTAAAAGCGTTCAGTTCGAATGGCTTCTATTTCCGGAACTATAAAGTCGGGTTTGTGTTTGGCTACGATTCGGTCGAGAACTTCACCGTCGAGCATGTTAATGACTTCAAAACCGTGAGCAACCTGCATTGCAGGAGCATTTTCGTAACTGTCAACAGCGATTATGGTTTGACCGATTCGTTGTGCTGCAATGACAAATTCTTTGCCTAATTCGCCTGAACCGAGGAGTAGTATTTTCATTTTTGAATTTTGAAATGTTCGGTAAACAAAAATAGTTATTTTTTGACGGTTTAAGATTTTAAAGTTAGGAATTTTGAATGGTTTCCAGCTTTCGCAGAATAATAAAATGGAGTAATCAAGAGCTTTAGCCAAAGATTAATGTTGAGCTAAAACAAGGCTGAGTTTTTTTTCAAAATAAAAGGCGCCTCCGAAGAAGCGCCTTTGATGTGGATAATTTTTTAGTTGATTATTTTTTAATAATACGTTGCACGAAGTTTTTGTTTTGGAAAACGGATACAATATATACTCCATGTTTTAAAGAAGAAAGGTCTAAGGTTGTATTTCTTTCTTTAGTTGCAACGGTCATTAATTTATGACCAGTAAGATCAAAAATTGTAATTGTTGCATTGCCAGTTTCCGGAAGTGAAATTTGTATTTCGTTTTCCACTAGTGTTGGATAACATTGAAATTCTGGTTTTGAAATATTTTCGGTTTCCATAGCAGCATAGCGAGCTGTTGTGCTATTATTTGTTGTAATATTTACAGCAGTTGAATATGCACTGTTTACGTATGCAGAACTAGTGCTTGTAGCTTTAACCTGGTATGAGATTGATGTATTTGCTGAAAGCCCGGTTGCAGTATATGATGTACCTGTAACATTTGTTTCAGTACATGTAGTGGTACCAGAGCTACTTACCTTTGCAATGAAGTATGAGATTTGAACATTACCATCAAACACAAATGCAATTTGATCGCCAGCTAATAGGTTTAAGCCGGTGATTACATATTCACCACAAGTTGCAACACTGGATTGAGTAATACCCGTAGCAATTTGAGTACCTCCATTTATGGTGTAACCTAATAGATTTCTTGCGGTTGAGCCAGATGATTTTGCTCCTATCACTAATGAAGATACACGAGTAGTATTTACTAATTTTAAGACATTGTCGTTAATAGAACCACTTCTATATGTATTTGTGTATCCGGCAGGGCTGCAAGCACTCGATGTACTAATAGTTGACGAGGTTTTATATTGATCACCAGTGTTTAAAGTATAAACGCCGGCAGATGTTGCAGATGTAGAATTTAATAACATTACTACATTGCTTAAAGTTGTGCTGCTGCTGCATAAGTTAACAGTATAACCTGTTGCGTTGGCTACAGCACCCCAATTAATAGTTGCTGAAGTTTGAGTAGCCGAAGCTGTAATGTTTGCAGGAACCGCTAATGTTACAGATGCAATTGCCGTAATTGTTCCTGATAACGATGCTGCATTTCCGCTTGATTGCGAAGTTGTAACGGTATAAGCAGCGTTTGTTACTGCTGAAGTTGGAGTTCCACTAATGGTAACAGTTTTTGCCGATGTGTTTACTGAATATGATACCCCGGCAGGTAATCCTGTAACTGTTGCTCCGGTAGCTGAACCTCCATAAGTATATACAATCGTTGCGATTGGATTTCCTAAAGCAATGGATTGATTAGTTGAGCCGCTTGTAAATGCTAAGGTAGCAGTTGCAACTGTTGTAATTGTTCCTGATAATGATGCTGCATTTCCGATTGATTGTGAAGTCGTAACGGTATAAGCAGCAGATTGAACTGAAGTTGGAGTTCCGCTAATAGTAACCGTTTTTGCCGATGTGTCTACTGAATATGATACCCCGGCAGGTAATCCTGTAACTGTTGCCCCGGTAGCTGAACCTCCATAAGTATATACAATCGTTGCGATTGGATTTCCTAAAACAATGGATTGATTAGTTGAGCCGCTTGTTAGTGTTAAGCTAGCAGCTGCAACTGTTGCAATTGTTCCTGATAATGATACTGCACTTCCACTTGATTGTGAAGTCGTAACAGTATAAGCAGCAGATTGAACTGAAGTTGGAGTTCCACTAATAGTAACCGTTTTTGCAGATGTGTCTACTGAATATGATACTCCGGCAGGTAATCCTGTAACTGCTGCTCCTGTAGCTGAACCTCCATAAGTATATACAATCGTTGCGATTGGATTTCCTAAAACAATGGATTGATTAGTTGAGCCACTTATTAATACTAAGGTAGCATTTGCAACTGTTGTAATTGTTCCTGATAATGATACTGCGCTCCCACTGGATTGTGAAGTCGTAACAGTATAAGCAGCAGATTGAACTGAAGTTGGAGTTCCGCTAATAGTAACCGTTTTTGCAGAAGTGCTAACGGAATAAGATACACCGGCAGGTAATCCTGTAACTGTAGCTCCGGTAGCCGAACCTCCATAAGTATATGTAATATTTGAAATAGCACTATTTACAGCTACACTTTGAGAAGTTGAACCTGATGAAAGTGATAATGTTGGTGCAACAGGAGTACCACTATTGCAAGAAGAAGATATGACACCAGCAGTGGTTATATTCAAAGTAGCACCAGCACCACAACTTCCTGTTAATGCGGCTTTTACCAATGATGAAGACAAAGCCGTGTAGGAATAAGAGGGTTTTGAAACAGTAGATGAATTATTAGCTAAATTGTTTCCAACGCAATCTACAACAGTAACATCAGGTGTGCCACCATAGGATGCATCAATGTTTTTTGTTGTTGATGGGGTTTCAAAAACACCTCCTTCGACATAGCATTGTGTCCCTTTTCCATTACTACCATCTTCCAGACCAATACATTTATTGGCAACAGAACTATTCCAATAACAATTAAGCATATGTAATTCAGCATTTCTGGCACGTACCTGACGCTCCACACAACCTTCAGCCCACCAGCAATATTGCCATGTTATGCTATATTGAGTATCTGAAGTTGTGTTTTGTGGATAGTTAGTGGCACTAGAACCAATTAAGTCGCTAAAACGATGGTCATTTGTACCTCCCGAACCACCTGCTTTAGGTGTTTTATTGTAGCTAAATTTACACCATGAAACAGTGATGTTATCTGTGTTTCCTTTGTTGTCAAAATTTCCATCCATTCCGTCCTGAAAATCACAGTGGTCAACCCAACAATCAGTAACGCCATCAAATGTAAGGCAGTCCCTTCCGTCTGAATCATATGCGCCTGGACCAACAAATGTTACATTTCTTATGATAACATTTTTAGTGCCTGGCTTAAAATATAAAATACCTGATTTTCCTGAAGTCTGATCATTTGTGTATAGTTTGGAACCTGGTAACCCAAGAATTGTTTTGTTCGTTGCAAGAACACTAAGATAATCGATTTGGATAGAGCCTTGTATCAGGATCACTCCCGGGCCAGATGCTGTTAAGGCATTACTTAATTCGGTAAAGTTGGTTACTAAAGTTGGTGTCGCATTTCCTCCACCAGTCGCTGCTTTGCCATATCCAATAGGTGCAGTCATGTAATAATCTTGTGCTGACATTCGGGTAAGCGAAAGCAGTAACAGTCCGACAAGGACTAAATTCCATTTTTTCATAAAATTGATAAATTTGGGGTTTTAAATAAATCTATATTACAACATGACATTAATTGTATGTTGCTTTTAAAAATCGTGCAAATCTAATAATAAATATTTTGTCATTTATGAGTAGAAATCAGATTTATTACACATTATTTATTGATTTTATGATAAAAAATTATTATTTATTCATGGTATGTGCATAACGTCTTATAATAACTCAATAAATTAACTGTGTTAAATACACTTATCTGAATTAAGAAATGGAGTTTCAGTTTTCAGTCTCAGAAACTGCATATTGAAATCTGATAATTATAGATGTCTTTTTTATTAACTTCTAATTTTTTCCACCACTTGAGATTGAGACTGAAGAGGGAATGTTGCTTTCTAAGTGTTTGATTTCATTGTATTAATAAAGTAGTTTGACTTTGTAAATATGTTTTCTGTTCAGATAAAAAAAAAGCCGAAGCCTTTTGGTATAATCAGCCTTCTGGCTGTTCAGGATGACAGTTGTTTTTTCAAATGATATAAAATAACAATAAAAAAACCGATACTTCAAAAAGCATCGGTTTTGTGTTTTTAGTGAAAATGATCTTCTTCGATTTCAAATTCAGCATCTTTTTCCCAGATTTCCATTTCGCAGGGTTTACAGTTGAATTTTAATTTGTATTCCAGCTCGCCTTGTTTTAATACCAATGGTTCTTTTACTTTAACACCTACTATGTCTTTTTGGTGTATTGGGCATTTTTTTAATTCGTATTTGATGCAGTATTTGGTTGTCATTACACGAGATTTTCCTGGATCCCATTGCAATTCGAATGCTTTTTCGATTTCGGTAACGCCATGACGTTCGTAGAATTTACGAGCCGTTTTGTTCGAAACATTGTACATGAAATCCAGTTTGGTTTCAGGATACGGATGAGAAGTTTTTACCAATTGGTGTTCTTCACGCTTATAGTTGGCCAAACGAATTTGAGTCAATTGATCGTATACGGCTCTGCGTATTTCGTTAATTTTCGAAATAGGAAGGAACCAGTTTTGAGAGAACATAATGTTAATTTCATCGGCCGTATAAGGTGTAAAACCTGTTTTTGCCAATTGAGTTTTGATGTTTTCTTCGATTGATTCGCCAGTTTTAGTCTGCTCTTTTGAATGTTCTAAATTTACGATGCTTATATTTCCGTCTTCATCGGTTGCGATCAATTCAAAACCTGTTTCGTTTTCTGTAAGCAATAAAGTCGTGCTGATTTTTCGAACGGCACTGTCTTCTCTTTCAACAATTTTGATAAAAGCAGCATCGTTATTTCGGTAAATAAAAGTTCCGTCTTTTATTTCTTTTAAAACGTTTGGATATATTTTTCCATTTTCGGCTTTGTTTACATAGATTCCTTCAGCTTCGTTATTTTCGTTGATAAAACAAAGACCGTCTCCGTTGTTTAACAATTCTCCGTTCTCTATTTCGTAAGCATTTCCAACAGTTCGGATTAATTTTCCGATATATTGGCCTTTTGATTTTGGGCTTTCCCATGAACCAATAGAAGCATGTCTTTCGTTTACAAAATAATCGGTATAACCACGGTTAAAAGTTCTGTTTAATGCAGAATCAAAAGTATAGGTACATGTTCCGGAAGAAGCTTTCATGTATTTATCGCTTCCTTCGTTTTCTAAAAAGCTGTCGAGTTTTTGACGTAAATACGAAACGTTGTTTTTAACGTAAACCACATCTTTTAGACGTCCTTCAATTTTAAAAGAAACGATTCCTGCTTCAATCAAATTCGGAATTTGCTCTGAAATATCTAAATCCTTAATAGAAAGCAAGTGACTGTTTTTGATTAAAGTTTCTCCGTTTCCGTCGATTAAGTTATAAGGTAGACGGCAGTTTTGAGCGCAGGAACCACGATTGGCGCTGCGTTCTCCGTTAGCTACACTCATATAACAGTTTCCGCTAAACGAAACGCATAAAGCTCCGGTAACGAAAAATTCTAATTCAACATCTGCTTCGTCGTAGATTGTCTTAATTTGATGCAAGTTTAATTCGCGGGCTAAAACCACACGTTTGATTCCTGCATCTTTTAGGAATTTAATTTTATCAGCGTCACGATTATTAGCTTGTGTACTGGCGTGAAGTACGATAGGAGGGAGTTCCATTTCCATAATCGCCATATCCTGAATAATCAGGGCGTCTACGCCAATATCGTATAATTCATAAATCATTTTACGACAGGTTTCGAGTTCGTTGTCGTACAAAATGGTATTCATTACCACAAAAACCTGAGCATTAAATAAATGTGCATATTGTACCAAAGCCGCAACATCTTCAATTGAGTTGTTAGCGTTTGAACGTGCGCCAAATTGCGGTGCGCCAATATAAACGGCATCGGCTCCACTATTTATGGCGGCCATTCCTCCAATTAAATCTTTAGCAGGAGCTAATATTTCAATTTTCTTCTTCATTTCTAAGACTTTAGGTTTTTGCAGTATTCAAGCAAAAAAGTTTGCAAAGTTCTTATAAATAATTCGAGTTTACTAATACTGAAGTGACTTTTTTTGAAATAGTTGGGTAATATGGAATGATGTTGGTTAAGGTTTTGATTTTAATTAGTAATAGTTTATTCATAGTTTTTGAATGTAGTTAATAATTCTATTTTGTATTTGTAAATGTCGTCAAGGCTTTCTAGTAATTTTTTTTCTCCATTATCTTTACCATTATTAAATAGTTCGACATATTTATTTGATGAATTAAAATGTAACCTACAAAGTGGTTTTCTATTATTATCATCTAATAAAATTCCGAAATAAGATTGGGTATCTCTAAAGAAAATTCTATTTGATGGAATAGATTCTCTTAAAATTGCCTTGATAATTTGTGAACCTTCAATCTCTTCTTGTGTTGTTATAAATTTTGGATAATCTACACTTTCGTCTACTGAAGATAATTGTTGTTTTTCTTTCGAAGGAATTGATTCGTTAATATTAAGCGCATTTTTAAGTCTAAAATTTATTGATTCATTTATAGAGTTTGAAAATGCTTTTTTGGTGTATTCTCTAAAAGCGATCAATCTTGAGGCAATTAAAGGTTTGTCAAAAAATCTATTAACCAAAAGTTTTACTATTTCGTCAGAAGGATTTTGTAATTCTTTTTCAAACTCATTACGTATTGCTTTAATATATTTTAGGCCCTCTGCAGAATCTAAAATATTTTCCAAATTATAGCTGTTCTTGGTGAAATTTTCAAGGATTTTTAAGCTGGAATCTGAAAGGTTAGCTAAATCTAATGTGAAGAAAGGTTTCTCATCCATTATATTAGGCTTCTCTAAGTCTGCGTAAAAATTATAGGTATGTCCATTTGTTAAAACTCCAAATCGAGATTTTGATACATGATAATATCTATGTAGTTGGGAATTATGAGCGTCTGTATTTTCTTTCCAATGTTTACATTCTATTATTAAAATTGGATCACCATCTTTTTTAATTACATAGTCTATTTTTTCACCTTTTTTTGTTCCTATGTCACAAATAAATTCGGGAATAACTTCAGTAGGATTAAAAATATCGTAACCTAATATTTGAATGAACGGCATTACGAAAGCATTTTTTGTTGCTTCTTCAGTATTAATTTGATCTTTCAATGAATCAACTCTTTGATGTAGTTGCTCTAATTTTAATTTTAAATCTGCTTCCATAATTAATTTGATATAATGTTTTTGTTAAAATTTTAAAGTCGTATTTTGTTAATGGTTAGTTATTTGCATTGATAATATTCAATATAATTACTTTCAACGAAGTATAGCTCTGTTTATAAATTGATTTTATAAGTTCAAATGAAGGGTGTTTAATAAATCTGATTTATATATCATTTGTTAAAAATATAAAAAAAACATTACAAATGTTTAAATAAGTTGTTGTTTTACAGGATGGTAAATGTGAAAAAAGCTCCATGATTTCTTGGAGCTTTTAATGTTGCAAATTAAAATGTTATTTATTCTTTAATCAGTTTGATGGATGAGGTCCCTTTCTCAGATTTTACAGTAATAATATATACTCCCGGTTTGGTAGAAATTGTTCCTGCTTCAGTTTGGTTTTCTCCTTCTCCGAATCCTGTTTTTTCTCCAAGAATGTTATGGATAGTGTAAGTGAATTTGCCCTCGGCTACAATGGTGAAAGTTTGACTTGCAGGATTTGGATAGACAACAGCGCCTACCGAAGGTGCTTTCTTTGAAAAATCATTGACAGCTAGGGTTATATCTGTTGTAACTACATTGGGTTGTGTTTGTGCTGCCATATCTGTTCCCAGATAATAGCTTGGATGAGGCGGTTGATTATAAGCAGAGTTTTGCCAGGCAATTGCTACTCTGTATTGTGTGTCGTGCATTAAAGTATATAATTTATGCGTAGTAGGAATATTAGTTGTGTAAATTCGAATTGAAGTGTTATTTGTTTTTCGAAGGACAACTTCTTCACGCCAGTCCCCAAAAAGGTCAGCACTCAGACACGGTGTTGCTTTAGTGGTATTGTTTGAAGCATAATCTGTGGCGGTAAGCAAATTGACACTTTTAAAATTGATATAATCCCATTTGTCAATTTTATTGGAATCTAATAGTTCCCTGTTCAAATCAGCATCCCACCAAACAGAAAAATTAATTGAAGGTCTTTTAGCGCTGAGGTTATTTCCTTTGCAATCAAATAATCCACCTCTGGAGCCCCAACACTCGTATCCTTTATAACGAGGGTCTATATCAGCTGCATTCGCACGCCCAATGTCAATTCCTTCTCCATTCAATCCCCATAATGGTACTCCTGTCTGAGCATCTAAAAAAACCATCCCATTAGTTTTATACTTGGCCGGTTCTTCCAGACATTGCCATATTTCTTGTCCTGGACGATCAGGATCCATGTCACTCATGTGTAAAGCATCTCCGTGTCCCAAGCTGTTAGCGTATAATTTTGTGCCATCGTCATCAATACCACTGGAGCCGTTAAATATTTCGTCTTTGCCATCACCATCTACATCTCCAACAGTCATTTGATGATTACCCATGCCTGCAACAGAAGAATTTCCAGTATTGTTACTATCAAAGATCCATCGTTGTGAAAGGGTGTTGTTTCGCCAGTCCCAAGCCACGCGAACCAGTCTTGTGTAGTATCCGCGACCCATAATCAAACTTGGTTTTGAACCATCAAGATAGGCTACGGCAGCAATAAAACGATCTACACGGTTGCCATAACTGTCTCCCCAGGAAGAAACAGTTCCGCGTGCCGGTAAATAATCAGTTGAAGCCATTGCTTTCCCTGTTTCCCCATTAAAAATAGTTAAAAACTCAGGGCCTGATAAAATACGTCCCAAAGTTTTTCCGGCAGTAGCAATTCTGTAATCTGCAGTAGCCGATCCAATGACAGCACCTGTTCCATCTATAGTACCATCAGCTGTTTTGCATGCCATTTCGGCTTTACCATCTGAGTCTAAATCATAGACCATAAACTGGGTATAATGTGCACCGGCACGAATGTTTTTCCCTAAGTCAATTCTCCAAAGGCGTATTCCGTCTAAACGGTAGCAATCAATAAATACATTTCCGGTATAGCCTTCTATTGAGTTGTCCTGAGAGTTGGATGGATCCCATTTTACAAATATTTCATACTGTCCATCGCCATCTACATCCCCAACGCTGCAATCATTTACGCTATACGTATAGCTAAGTCCATTTGGAGTGGTTCCGTCAGGAGGTATTTGCATCGCAATATCTAAATATTGATTGGCCCATACCACAGCGGTTTCAGTAGTTGTTTCTTCGACACCATTAATAATAGCACGAACAGAATAACTTCCGTCAGTAGTGATATTGTGAGTGAAGTTCGTGGTGGTTGCAAAAGGACTTTCAGCAACTTTTACATCATTGTAATACAAGTTATAACTTACATCTGTTGGTTCGGTACCCAGCATTCTCCAGCCTACATAGACCTGATTCGGATTTAAACGAATGGCTATCAAGCCATGATTGAGTTTTTCAACAGTACGTTGCGCATACATTTGAGTGGATATTCCAAATAAAATTAGAAATAAAAAGTACGTCTTTTTGAATAATCCGGTTCTGATTTTTTTGTTCATAATGGTTCTGATAGATTGGTTAGTTGTATGAAAATACATAAAATAAACAATCAAAAAACAATAAAAAGAATCTGTTTTGTTAAATTTTAACAAGTGTTAACTTAGTGAGATAGTGCTTTTTACAGAGGCCCCATATTTGTATATAACGAAAAAATGCTCCAGGGTTATTCCTGAAGCATTTTTAATAAAAACACTTTATGTATTAAGACAATTTTTTAGCTTTAATTTTTGCTAATGTATTTTCGATACTATTTAAGTGTTTCGAAACAACAGCGATCTGATTGAGTTCAAGTTCGTTTTTTTCTAATGCCATTTTGTATTTTTCAATAGCGGCTTCTTCTCCGGTAATGCAGGCATTAATAATTGCTTCGGTATCACCACCGGTGAATGATGATTTAATATCAATCCAGGTACGGTGTAAAGCTCCCAATGGCCCTCCGCCGGAAGTATCGGTTGATTTTCCCAGTTTGTTGATTTCATCTTGTATTTCTACAATAAAAAGCGCACGTTCGCGGGCATATTCTAAAAAATCAGCTTTAATAGCCGGGTTTTCTACATGTTCAGCGGCATTTGTATATCCTAGTTTTCCATCTTCCAAAATAGAGATTAATCCTTCTAATGTACTGACTGTTTCTTTTGTAGTTTCATCTGTATGTATCATGATGTAATTTTTTAAAATATTAATAATACAAAGATGGGATTTTATAAAGCCTTCTGTTTTACAGAATTATGCTGGTTATTTACAATATTTTTAGAATAGGAACTTTGAGATATCATATTTCTTTGAAATGACAATCTCTGCTTGCCGTTTTGCGTGAGGGATAGTAACGAAAAGCCCACAGCCTGACAAAGGAAGTGCGAGGACTTGTAGTGAATAGCCCGACCCTTGGGGCACGCCATAAAAAAAGCTTCAGGAATTTCCTGAAGCTTCATATATATAATTTGAATCTTGACTAAGCCAAAGCTTCTTTGATTCTGCGTAATGCTTCTTTTAAAATATCTTCGCTTGTTGCGTAAGAGAAACGGATACAGTCCGGATTTCCGAAAGCGTCACCTGTTACGGTTGCTACGTTTGCTTCTGCTAAAAGATACATTGATAAATCGTTTGCATCTTTAATTTCAGTTCCTTTTAATGTTTTTCCGAAGAAAGAAGAAACGTCAGGAAAAACAT
This sequence comes from Flavobacterium sp. CF136, assembly GCF_000282055.1. Taxonomy (GTDB): domain Bacteria; phylum Bacteroidota; class Bacteroidia; order Flavobacteriales; family Flavobacteriaceae; genus Flavobacterium. The sequence continues at coordinate 36,697 of NZ_AKJZ01000005.1, read as the reverse complement.
AAAATGCACCTTCCGGAACGTTGATTTTTACACCTGGGATTTCTTTTAATAATCCAACAACCAAATCTCTGCGGCTGTGGAAAGCCTGAACCATATGGTTTAATACGCTTGGGTCAGCATCTACGGCAGTAATAGTAGCACGCTGCGCTACAGAATTTGCTCCTGAAGTTACCTGTCCCTGAATTTTTGTACACGCTTTTGCGATAAATTCCGGAGCTCCGATGTAACCAATTCTGTATCCTGTCATTGCGAATGCTTTTGCAACTCCGTTTACAGTAACTGTTTTTTCTAACATTCCAGGGATTGAACCGATACTGCAGAAAGTTCCTGAGAAATTGATATGCTCATAAATTTCGTCAGCTACTACATATATATTTGGGTATTTCTCCAACACTTTTGCAAGAGCTGTTAACTCTTCTCTGCTATAAACAGATCCAGATGGGTTACAAGGTGAACTGAACCACATCATTTTTGTTTTTGGTGTGATGGCTGCTTCTAATTGTTCCGGTGTAATTTTGAAATCTGTATCTACAGACGTTGGCACCTCAACAGGAACTCCGCCGGAAAGTTTTACAATTTCGAAATAAGAAACCCAGTAAGGTGCAGGTAAAATAACCTCGTCACCATCATTCAGCATTACTTGTGCAATGTTGTATAAAGATTGTTTTGCCCCTGTAGAAACTACAATTTGTGATGGTTTGTATTCTAAACCATTGTCTCTTTTGAATTTTCTGCAGATAGCCTCTTTTAAATCCTGATATCCATCTACCGGAGAATATGTACTGTAATTTTCATCGATAGCTTTTTTTGCAGCCTCTTTAATAAAGTCAGGGGTATTAAAGTCAGGCTCACCTAAACTTAAACTGATAATATCTTTTCCTTGTGCTTTTAACTCACGAGCTAATGCAGCCATCGCTAAAGTCTGCGAAGTAGCTAAATTGTTAATTCTGTCTGAAAGAATATGGTTCATTATAAAAATTTTGATTGTCCTTAATTTCAAGTTGAAACTAAGGAAGGTTAATTATTAATAGATTTTTTAGTTTAAAGTGATAATTCAGGTTTCATTCCAAGATCTTTCAGATGCTTGTAATGTGCCCAAACAGCGCTCCTCATTGTTTTGAATTCATAATAAGGTAAATTACACTCTTTGGCTGTTTGTTTTACAATTTCAGCTATTTTTCCGTAATGAACGTGGCTGATATTTGGGAATATATGATGTTCAATCTGATGATTTAATCCTCCGGTAAACCAGTTTACTATTTTGTTTTTCGGTGCAAAATTAGCGGTGGTGTACAATTGATGAATAGCCCATGTATTTTCGATTTCCCCTTCTTCATTAGGAACCGGATTTGAAGTTTCCTCAACAACATGTGCCAATTGAAAAACAATACTTAAAATTAATCCTGCAACGTAATGCATCACAAAAAAACCAATAACGACTTTCCACCATGTTACTCCTAAAACCATTGGTAAAACCATCCAGATTAAAATGTAAATTATTTTTGTGATTACCAAAACTGTCCAGAGTTTAGTTGGACTTTGAGGTGTTCCGTAAGACAATTTTCTTTTCAGGTAGTTTTTCATTTGCTTGAAATCGGTTGTCAAAGACCAATTAAAAGTTAATAACCCATATAAGAAAAAGGAATAATAATGTTGAAATTTATGAAAGCGATGCCATTCTGCATTTTGCGTAAAACGAATGATTCTTCCGGCATCAAGATCCTCATCGTGCCCGTGAATGTTGGTATAAGTATGGTGTAATACATTATGTTGTACCTGCCAGTTGTGAACATTTCCGGCTAAAACATAAATAGTTCCGCCCATAATTTTATTAATCCATGATTTAGAGGAATATGAACCGTGGTTGCCATCATGCATAACGTTCATTCCGATTCCCGCCATTCCGATTCCCATGACGATATTCAATAATAATTGTGCCCAAAACGGCATTGTATCAAGAGCCAGAATTAAAAAATAAGGAGTGAGGAAAACCGTAAAAAGAATAATCGCTTTTAGATGCAATTTCCAATTTCCGGTTTTCTGAATGTTGTTCTCCTTAAAGTATGTGTTTACCCGTGAGTTAAGTGTTCTGAAGAACTTCAGATTGTCTTGCTTTGCAAATGTAGGCGCAGTGTTATTCATAATTAATTTAAATAGTTTTCAAAGGTAATTATTATAAATTTTCAATTTGCAAAATTGAGTTAAATATTTCAATCGTAAAGTATTACTTTTGTTAAAAAATTACAGCAATGGATGAGATTCTGAAATATTTTCCTGATTTGACCGACATTCAAATCGAACAATTTCAAAAATTAGACTTTTTATATCATGATTGGAATGAAAAAATCAATGTTATTTCAAGAAAAGACATTGATGCCTTATATACAAAACACATTTTGCATTCACTTGGAATTGCAAAAATCATGAAGTTCGAACCAGGGGCAACTGTTCTGGATGTTGGAACAGGTGGAGGATTTCCCGGGATTCCGTTGGCGATTCTTTTTCCGGAAACCCGTTTTTATCTGATTGATGTTATTGCAAAAAAAATAAAAGTAGTGCAAGGCGTTGTAGATGCCTTGGAATTAAAAAATGTAAAAGCAGAACAGAAGCGTGCCGAATTGGTAAAAGGAGATTTCGATTTTATTGTAAGTCGTGCTGTAACCAATATGCCTGATTTTGTGTCCTGGATTCATGATAAAATCAAAAAACAGCACAAACACACCTTAAAAAACGGAATTCTATATTTAAAAGGAGGCGATTTAACCGAAGAATTAAAAGATTTTCCTAAAGCAACCTTATATGATTTATCGACAATTTTTGAAGATGAATTTTTTGAAACCAAAAAAGTGGTGCATTTGCCTTTGAAGTTTCAGGCTTAAAAAAGGTTTCAAGTTTCAGGTTTCAAGTTTTGTTCCGGAACTGGGTAAAAAACAAAATCCGAATCTTAAAATATTTAAGATTCGGATTTTTTATATGAACAGAGTTTCATAAACTTGAAACCTGCAATTTTTTAAACTTGAAACAAAATTACCCCAAGAATGGATATCTGTAATCTTCCGGGGTTACAAAAGTTTCTTTGATGGTTCTTGGAGAAGCCCAACGCAATAAGTTCAAAGCAGAACCGGCTTTATCGTTGGTTCCGGATGCTCTGGCACCACCAAAAGGCTGCATTCCTACAACAGCTCCTGTTGGTTTATCATTGATGTAGAAGTTACCGGCAGAATTTTGCAATTTCGTAGTTGCTACTTCAATAGCATAGCGATCCTGGCTAAATACAGCTCCTGTTAAAGCATATTCAGAAGTAGTATCAACCAATTCTAAAGTCTCTTCCCATTTTGAATCTTCGTAAACATATATAGTAATTACTGGTCCGAATAATTCGGTTTCCATTGTAGTATATTTTGGGTTTGTCGTTACAATAACTGTCGGCTCAATAAAGTAACCCACAGATTTATCATAATTTCCTCCAACAATAATTTCAGCATCAGCATCTTTTTTAGCCTGATCGATATAACTGGCTAATTTATCAAAAGATCCTTCGTGAATAACTGCAGTAATAAAGTTTCCGAAATCTTCAGGAGAACCCATTTTCATAGATTTTACATCTGTAATCAATTGTTCTTTTACAACTGGCCATAAACTTTGCGGAATATAAGCTCTTGAAGCTGCAGAACATTTTTGTCCCTGAAATTCAAATGCACCACGAGTAATTCCCGTAACAACTTGTTTTACGTTAGCGCTTGGGTGTGCAATAATAAAATCTTTACCACCCGTTTCCCCAACGATTCTTGGGTATGTTTTATAATGGTGAATGTTTGTGCCAATTTTTGCCCAGATATCTTTAAAAACATGAGTTGAGCCTGTAAAGTGAACTCCTGCAAAATCACGACTTGCCAAAACAGTATCGGTAATCATTAAAGCATCTCCAAAAACTACGTTGATAACCCCATCAGGAACTCCGGCTTCTTTGAAAACTTCGATAATGATTTTTGCAGAAAATACCTGACTGTCACTTGGTTTCCAAACCACAACGTTACCCATCATAGCAGCACTTGCAGGAAGATTTGCAGCAATTGCAGTAAAGTTGAAAGGAGTAATCGCGTAAACAAACCCTTCAAGCGGTCTGTATTCTAAACGATTCCATGTTGTAGAATCAGATTTTGGCTGATCGTTGTAAATTTGAGTCATAAATTCTACGTTGTAACGTAAAAAATCGATTAATTCGCAAGATGCATCAATTTCTGCCTGGTGAATATTTTTAGATTGCCCGATCATTGTAGCAGCGTTGATACGTGCTCTATATGGACCAGCAATAAGTTCAGCAGCTTTTAAAAAAATAGCTGCACGTTGTTCCCATGCCATATTTGCCCATGCTTTTCTTGACTCAAGCGCATTGGCAATGGCTTTTTCTATATGTTGTTTTTCAGCCAAATGATAAGTTCCTACGATATGTTTGTGATCATGAGGTGCTGATATTGTTCTTGTGTTTCCAGTTCTTATTTCTTCGCTTCCAATGTATAATGGAACATCGATTTTAGAATTCCACATTGTTTTGTAAGCTGCAAGAACAGCTGCTTTTTCTGGCGAGTTCGGTGCGTATCCTTTAACTGGCTCGTTTACCGCTTTTGGTACATGAAAGAATCCTTTTAGCATGTTATTAAAATTAGATAATTAAACAATTTAGCTGTTAGAAGATTTGATTTATTGCGAATACTCTAACGGAGTACAAAAGTACAAAGGATAAATTAATAATTTGATAATTTTAAGAATAAGATAACTATGGAAGAAAAAAGTTTTAGCTAAGACCTAATTTATGGCAAAAGGAGCACACATTCTAAAAGTAGGAACGATTACTTTAAATATTTTTGTCGTGGTAAAATTTATCATATTAAAATGACCCTTCATTGCTCCATAAGGAGAAGATAATAAACAACCTGAACTATAGGTATGATTTTCTCCTGGTTTTAATACAGGTTTTTTGCCTATAACTCCTTCACCGTCAACTATTTCTATGTCATTTAAGGAATCGAAAATCTCCCAGTGACGAGAGGTTAATTGTACGGAATCTTTGCTGTGATTTTCGATTGTAACCACGTAGCTAAAGGCAAAATGAATCTTGTAGTTTTTGAAGTAAGTACCTTCAAAACTAGTCAAAACAGATATTTTTATGCCTCTTGTTATCTGAGAAACCATACTAAAGTAGTATATATGTGAGTGTTATAACTGCAAACTTACGAAAAAAAATGATTCTATTAAAATCCTTTTAGAATGTTTTAATTGATAATATTTGATGAGTTCGCATTTCCCTTTCCAATAACTTTCTGGTAGCGGTCAGTACTTTCCCTGTAATAAACTAAAATTGTATATTCGTTTTCAGTTTGGTAAAAATTTCCATCGATAGCATTCTCATAATCAATAGTTCCTTTTTTGTCCGCTATTGTATATTGAAAATTAGTAAAACCCTGTTTAATCATTACTGCTTTTTCATAAATACCTTTTTCGGCATTATAATCCATTTTATATTCGGGTGATAAACTATAATTATTGAACATTCCCGTAATATAAATGTCTTTGTCTAATCTGAAAGTTGGAGCCGAAAGACTAAAATATACCCAGGCATAATCGGCTTCAACAGCATTATTTGAGGCATTGATATTTTTGACTACAAAATTTCCGTTTACATCTTGATTTACCGTGTAAATATGATTTGCCCTTGCCGGACTAGTATATAAATATGAATTGTAAATATCGCTATTAGCGCCTATTTTTGCGACATTATTACTGGCAACCCTTATATCTTTATTTTCAAAATATAAAAATTCATTTCCTCCCCAGAACTGTGTTTCACTATCGTATTTATAAACCAATTCATTTGCCAGTGTATATTGTGGAGGTACATTTTTGATAGTCGTATTAAAATTTCCATTTTGAATCAAAAGTGTTTTTACATTTTGCAGAGGATTTTGAAAAACAATATCATTGGATGTGATTGAAAAATCAAGATTCTGTTTGTAATCAATATTGCTGAGGTTTCTGCTTCTTTTTACCTGAGCCGCAACAGTACAACGCTCTTCGTATAAAATAAATTTTCTCGAAAAAACAACTTCCCTGTCTTCATTCAGGATTTTTAGCATATAATTCCCGGAAATTCGCAGTTGTGTAGTAAACTGGTTTGGAAAAGGGAGTCTGTAGTGGGAATAAAGCTGGAGTGTATTGAAAGAATTCGAGTAATCTGTAATTCGTTGATTATCGAAACCGAGAATGTAATCTGTTTTAGGAATACCTGTCGGTTTCCAGTTATAATCACAATGTGTAATTTCAAAATAATAATTGGCTTCATTACCAAATAAGTCATCAAATTGCAATTCAAATGTAGCACCTAATTCAAATATAGGAACGACATTACTTCCACCCTGAACAAATGACACAGTCTTGATATTATAGGGCGGAGTCACCTCAGTTTGTACTTCCTGGGCTGTTGCCGAAGTAAAAATGAAAACCAGAAGAAGTTTTTGAAATAAAAATTTTGGCATCTTATTACATTGTAAGATTGTAAATATAAGAATTTATATAACGAAAAATAGGACATTTTATTGGTTTTAAAAACAAATTATTAAGAACCCAAAATGTATTCCAGATTAACTTCAATTTCGTCGTTAATATAGCTTTCTTCTAAAAGTGAATCAGATAACAGCTTTTTGTTTTCCTGCAGCTTGATTATTTTTTCTTCTACCGTATTTTTCGAAATAAACCGAATAACATTTACTTTATTTAACTGTCCAATCCGGTGTGCCCTTCCAACACCTTGTTTTTCTGCAAAAGGATTCCACCAGGGATCTAAGAACAAAACATAAGAAGCTTTGGTGATATTTAAACCAACGCCGCCAGCTTTGAGCGAAATAAAAAATAGCAAAGGATCTTCGTTTTCCTGAAACAGATTTACCTGTTGCTCTCTTTTCCTTGCAGGGGTTTCGCCTGTAATTTCACAAAAATCTATTTTGTTTTCCTTGCACCAATCGGTGTAAAAACTCAAATTAGTAACAAATGAGCTAAAAATGATGATTTTCTGTTTCTCTTTTACTAACGTTTCCAGATAATTAGTGACCGCATTATATTTTCCTGAATCAATTTCCGATTCCTGATCTGCCATTTTTGGATGATTACTCAACTGTCTTAACTTCATCAGCGTATTGATAATGCTAATTTTGTCAGGGCTTGATCCATCTGTTTTCAGTAAAAAATTCCGGGCTTTTGATTTTTCTTTTTCATATAATTTTTCCTGTTCAGGATCCATATCGCAATAATAAATCTGTTCTGTTAATTCGGGTAAATCCTTTAAAACCTGTTCTTTGGTCCTTCTTAAGATATAAGGCTGAATAAGGTTTTTTAATTCAGACAAACTATTTTCATCCTGTTTTTTCTCAATCGGAATTTTAAAATTTTCTGCAAAGAAAGCATAAGTGCCCAAAATATCCGGATTTATAAATTGCATCTGCGACCATAAATCGTCCAATGAGTTTTCGATTGGCGTACCGCTTAGCGCCATTTTATGAGCCGTGTTTATTTTATTTATGGCTTTAAAAATTTTAGAATTTTTATTTTTAATGTATTGGCTTTCATCCAAAATTAAATAACGGAAATTGTATTTTTCTAAAATTGAAATATCACGATGAACGATGCTGTAACTGGTAAAAATTAAATCAGTTGATTCTAATCGGCTTGCTAATAATTTTCTGTCGTTGCCAACATATTGCATTTTTGAAAAATGTGGTGTGAATTTTACAGCTTCGTTGTACCAGTTAAAAACCAATGAAGAAGGCAAAACAATCAGGGCTCTTAAAGGTTCTTTTTCAACAACAGTTTCATTCTGAAACAAATCAAAATTGGTTGTTTTAGTTGTATATCCTAACTGTTCTTGTACGGCAACCAAGACCGCTAAAGTTTGTAATGTCTTTCCCAGTCCCATATCATCTGCCAGACAAGCCCCTAAATTTGAATTGAAATGACCTAAAAGCCATTTTACACCATCAATTTGATAAGGTCTCAAAGTTGCTTTTAGCAAATCAGAAGCTACATATTCTGCTTCGTGAATTACATCGTTTTTAATTTCCGGAATTGCATCTAAAGCGGCAAAATTACTTTTACGTAAAAGGAGATTTCCGTTATCTGTTTTGGCCAATTTTACCAGCGAACTATATTTGCTGAGCCATTCTAAAGGAATCAAAAAATAGTTTCCGTCAGGCAGTAAAAAAAGTCTTTCCTTGTTTTTTATATTGGGAATAATTTCGCTGAAATTGATCTTAAAAGCCCCAATCGTAATAATGATTTTAATGTCGAACCAGTCTCCATTTGTATCTTTTGAGGCCGAAACAGTATGGTTTTCTGTAATGATTTCTTTGCTTTCAAGTTTCAGGTTTTGGATCGTAAAACCTAAACTTTCAAGCTTTTCTTTATTGTCAATAATTAATTGAATATTGATATAAGGATCATCGGTTTCTAAATCTGTATCCAGCCCAAACAATTCGTTTTTGACTTTTACTAAACCAATTTCAAATAATTTTTTTGTGTATAAAATTTCGACGGCACTTCTTTTAAACTGAATTATTTTGGGCTCATTAGCAATGCTGAAATCAACAAAAGAATGTGTTTTTTTAGTTTTACCGGCGTCAAATAAATAACCGTTATAATCGAAATAAAGATTGAGGTAATAACAATTTTTAAAGAAATCATAAACTGGCTGAATCGTACTCGAAATTATTTGATCACGCTGTTCCATTTCAAAACCAGTGGCTTCAATATCAATTTTTTTGGCTATTTCGGGAATAAAACTTTTAAAATAACTATCAACCAATTTTGAAGGTATTTCAATTGATTTTTTCTTTAGAAAAGGAGTCAGTTTTTTAGAATTAAGCTCTTTTAATTGCCCTAATTTCTTATTGACAATTAGCCAGCCCGGCTCATCCAAAAGAATATCGATACTACTATTCATAGGTGAAAAAGTAGTTTTATTTTCTTTTAAGGAAAGGGTATAAGTAATACCTTCTGAATGTTTAGCAAATTGAATTTGAGGTTCAAAATCACGAGAATCGATATTAACTCTGGATCGATAAAAGTCTTTCTCAGGTCCTAAATCCAAAGATAAAGGAAATTGTTCCTTCACAATTAAATCGTAAAAGGAACTTAAATTGAATTTTAAATGCTGACGAATTGCAAAATCAATTTTGGAATCTTTTTGCAGATCGGCAATGGTTTTTGCCGATTTGATTTTGACGCTGAATTTTTTGAAAATAAATTCAGGTTTTAAAGATTCACAAACTGTCAGTATTTTTTTTGTATTGGAATCTAAATTTTCAAAAACAATTCCAAAACTTTCAAGGACATTCTTAGTCGCTTTTTTGTCTAAATATTTAATTTCAGAAGTACCCTCAACAATATATGAGGTTGGAATATAGGTATTCAGATTTTTTTCAAAACTGATATCAAAACAAAACTGAAATGATTTTGTAGGTTCCAAGATTTTGGGATTTGGTTAGGTTGTAATTTGGGAATTCTATAAAATTAAAAAGTTTCCAAATTATTACTATTTTGAAAACTTTTTAAATGAACTTATATGGTGGAAAAATTAGTTTTCCGGTTTGAAGCAAAGCGGAATAATTTCTCCTTTTGCCAGACAATATTTCTCAACCAGTTCAGGAGTAAGTTTATTGGTATAATCTTCTTCAATTACGATAAATCCAATACTTCTTAGCTTGTCAAAATAATCACGGCCGTAAATACGAACATGGTCATATTGTCCGAATATTTTAGCACGTTCTTTTTGATCTGTAATTGAGTCGTCTGCAAAGGTCACTTCTCTGTTTAAATCTTGTGGAATCTGCAAAACTGCCATTCCGCCTGGTTTTAATACACGAAATAATTCCTGCATCGCTTTTGTATCATCCGGAATATGTTCTAAAACGTGGTTACACAAAATCACATCATATTCGTTGTCTTTAAAAGGCAAATTACAAATATCTGCTTTTACATCTGCCAAAGGCGAAAATAAATCGGTTGTCGTATAATCAAGATTTTTTTGTTTGCGGAATAATTTATAAAAAGCTTGTTCCGGAGCAAAATGCAATACTTTTTTAGGTGCTGTAAAAAAATCAGTCTGGTCGTTTAGGTATAACCAAAGCAAGCGGTGTCTCTCTAACGAAAGTGTACTTGGTGAAAGTACATTGTTACGTTGTTTGCCATATCCGTAAGGCAAAAATGACCTAAAACTTTTCCCGTCAATAGGATCAGTATATTTATTTCCTTTTAATGATAAAGCCAAAATTGGACGCGCCACATAACTCAAACGAATTAATAATGGACGTGGAATTGTATTAAGTACTAATTTAAATAGTTTCTTCACGGTTTAATAGATATTTGAACACGAATTTACGGATTTGTATTGCGGTGAAATTTCACGGATCTTTATTTGGGTTAAAGTATTATTCTTTTATATTTCAGGCTGTCCTCTCCAAAATTGATTAGTAATCCTAATTTGTTTTTTGATGCGGCTAAATAATTTAATGTTTGTTTGATTTCACTTGTTGACAGTGCTGTAATTGCTTTTAGTTCTAAAATGATTTCATCGTAAATTACAAAATCTGCAAAATAATAGCTTGATAATATGATGTCTTTGTAAGCTATATTATATTTTAGCTCCCTGTTATATGGAATTTCATTTCTTTGAAACTCATATTCTAATGCGTCACCATAAACTTTTTCACTATGTCCTTTACCCAATATTTTATGAACCTCCATGCAGATTCCTATAATTTTATAGGACTCATCCTTTAAATATAATTCGTTCATAATTTATATTAGTGAAATTTCAAAGCTATATTAATCTGTGTAAATTAGTGAAATTCGTGTTAGATAACTAACGGCACTTTTCTGAATTCATCTTCTTCGTTGCTTTCAATTCCTAATGCTTTGTAGATGTAATAGAAAGTCGATAAAATTTCAGGTTTTCCATCAATTAAAGCAACATCATGCTCAAAGTGCGCACTTGGTTTTCCGTCAGCGGTCAGGATAGTCCAGCCGTCTTTTAGTTGTTTGATGTTTTTTGTTCCCATGTTAATCATCGGCTCAATTGCAACCACCATTCCTTCAACAAAAAGTTTTCCTCTGCCTTTTTTACCATAATTTGGCATTTCGGGAGCTTCGTGCATTTTTTGTCCTAAACCATGACCAACCAATTCACGAACAACTCCGTATCCGTGAGATTCTGTATATTTTTGAATCGCATTTCCAACATCTTCTACGCGATTTCCGGCTTTAAATTCTCTGATTCCTATGTAAAGAGATTCTTTGGTTACCTGCAAAAGTTTTTTAGTTTCAGGGGCAACTTCTCCAATTTCAAAACTATAGGCATGATCGCCGTGATATCCATTTTTGAATGCACCGCAATCTACCGAAATAACATCTCCGTTTTTCAAAGGTGTATTGTTTGGAATTCCGTGTACGACCTGAGCGTTCGGGCTCATGCAAAGCGAATTAGGGAAATCATACAATCCTAAAAAGCTGGGAACTGCACCGTGATCGCGAATAAATTCTTCGGCTAATTTGTCAAGATATAATGTAGTTACTCCTTCTTTAATTTCAGAAGCAATCATTCCTAATGTTTTAGATACGATCAAAGCACTTTCGCGCATTAATTCTATTTCCTCTCTGGTTTTTTGGATAATCATATTTTTCAGATTTTCAGTTCGCAAAAGTACAATTTTAATATAAATTTTTCGCCACGAATTTCACGAATTAGTACGAATTCAATATTAACCTAAAAATTGAATTTCACGAATTTCATTTGTTTTAAAATTTACGCAGAAAATAATTAGTGAAGATTCGTGAAATTTGTGGCAACCCTTTTTAATTTCAAAGTCTTTTGGGTTTATTATTTGACAGAAAAAACGTAAATTAGTAGAAAAACGTTATAATCATGGAGACTTCTACAGATCAAGATATAGTTAAATTAAAAGCTTTGCGAAAAATGAAGGCCAGTGCTTTGTCACTTTTAGGTGTTGCGGTGCTTTTGTTTATAATTGCTATTTACTTTAAAATTCCGATGCTGCAGGCTTTTAGTGAAGCTGCAATGGTAGGTGGAATTGCCGATTGGTTTGCAGTTGTTGCTTTGTTTCGTCACCCTTTGGGAATTCCGATTTGGCATACCGCCATTATTCCAACAAAAAAAAATGAAATTGGAGAAAATCTGGGGAATTTTGTTTCAGAAGAATTTTTGAACCGTGAGAAATTAGAAATTAAATTAGAGGAATTCAATTTTGCTGTAAAAGCATCTGATTGGTTATCACAAGAAGAAAATGCAGATAAAATCGCCAACGCAATAGCGTTAAATATTATTCCGGGAATCCTGAAAGCCATAAAAGATGAGGATATAAAAAGATTTATTCAGGTTCAGTTCAAGGAAAAATTAGAAGCTATTAATTTTGGAGATTGGGTAGCTCTGGCCTTAGAACCTTTGCAGAAAGGAAACGTAAAGGATCGATTATTGACAAATCTTTTAGAAGTCATGAGTGCGGAATTGAGTAATAATAAAGATCTCATTAGAAAAAAAGTAAAGGAATCAACACCATTTTTGAGTTTTGGCCTTGCTGATAAAAGTATTTCAGAAGGTATTTTTAATGGATTACAGGAATTTTTAAATGAAGCAAAAAATCCTGAAAGTGAAATCAGAATAAAAATAGATGAGTATGTGTATGATTTTCTGGATAAAGTAAAAAACTCTGAAGAGATGAGGGTAAAAATCAACAATATGATTCTTGATTTTGCAGGCAAAAAAGAAGTTCAGGATTATGTTAACGGAATTTGGGATGAGATAAAATTATCGATAACCAATGATATCGGAAAAGGTGATGAATCTTCTATTAAAAAGAATATTGCCAGCCTGATTCAGAGTTTTGGAAATGGACTAAAAGAAGATCCTGTGATGATCGATAAGATTAATAATTTTATTAAGAATGATTTGCTGTCAGTGCTTTTGAATAATAAAAAAGTAATTGGGGACTTAATATCTTCAACAGTAAAAAGCTGGGATGGTAAAGAAGTTTCTGAAAAGTTAGAATTAGAAATAGGAAAGGATCTTCAGTATATAAGAATCAACGGCACTTTGGTAGGAGGACTTATCGGACTTGTGATTTATGGTGTCGAATGGACTTATCATTATTTTATAATGTGATAAAATTTATTTCAAAACACAAATGTCAGATTGAGCGGAGTCGAAACCCTTTCTGTATCACAAGCCTTCGACTCCGCTCAGGGTGACATAACGTTATTTTATTTATAAAAACAAAAAAGAGACAAATTTCAAAACTTGTCTCTTTTTTATTGGATAAAAAATGGTTACTACAACAACGAATGACAAGTCATTGCAGCTGGCTGTTCAACTCCCATTAACTCTAAAATAGTAGGAGCGATGTCACCTAAAACACCATCTTGTATGTTTTTCAAATCTTTATCAACTAAAATAATCGGCACCGGATTTGTTGTGTGTGCTGTATTTGGGCTGCCGTCAGGATTAATCATAGTTTCGCAATTTCCATGATCGGCAATAACGATTGTTGTATAATCATTTGCCAAAGCAGCTTCGATAACTTCTTTTACGCAGGCATCAACAGCTTCACAGGCTAAAATTGCTGCACTCATGATTCCGGTATGTCCAACCATATCACCATTGGCGAAATTTAAACATACAAAATCAACTTCTCCTTTGTTTAATTCAGGTACAAGAGCATCTTTTAATTCGAAAGCACTCATTTCCGGCTGTAAATCGTAAGTAGCTACTTTTGGAGAATTTCTTAAAATTCTTGATTCGCCTTCAAAAGGAGTTTCTCTTCCTCCCGAAAAGAAGAATGTTACGTGCGGATATTTTTCTGTTTCAGCAATACGGATTTGTTTCTTGCCCGCTTTTTCTAAAACTTCACCAAGGGTTTCAGTGATATTATCTTTGTTATAAACGACTTTTACATTTTGATACGTTTCATCGTAGTTGGTAAGCGTAACATAATACAAGTTAAGTTTATGCATGTTTTGCTCGTGAAAGTCTTGTTGCGAAAGTGCTTCTGTAAGCTCACGACCACGGTCTGTCCTGAAATTAAAGAAAATTACAACATCACCTTCAACAATAGTTGCCAATGGTTTTTCCTCTTCATCAACCATTACAATTGGTTCAATAAATTCATCTGTTATATGATTTGCATAACTGTCAAGGATACTTGCAACCGCATTTTTTGAGTGAGTTCCAATAGCATTTACAACTAAATCATAAGCCAGTTTTACGCGTTCCCAGCGTTTGTCACGATCCATTGAATAATAACGGCCAATGATAGACGCAATTTTTACCGGAGTATCTTTAATATGCTCTTCTAAGTCATGAATGTATTTTGCTCCCGATTTTGGATCAACATCACGACCGTCTGTAAAAGCATGAATAAAAACATCTTTTAATCCATATTCTTGCGATGCATCAATTAATCCGCGTAAGTGTGAAGTATGAGAGTGAACACCTCCATCAGAAACTAATCCTAAAAAGTGTACTTTTTTATTATTCTCTTTAGCATAAGTAAAAGCATCAATAAGTACTTGTTCTTTGGCTAATGTTTTATGTGCTACAGCTAAGTTTATTTTGGCTAAATCCTGATATACAATTCTTCCGGCACCAAGGTTCATGTGGCCTACTTCGCTGTTTCCCATCTGACCTTCCGGTAAACCTACGTTTAAACCGTCAGTTCTAAGTTGGGCGCTAGGGTAATTTTGATAAAGACTGTTTATAAAAGGAACATTTGCATTGTCTATTGCAGATACTTTAGGGTCAGGAGATTTTCCCCAACCATCTAAAATCATAAGGATTACTTTCTTGTTCATTGGTTTTTTGTTTTTGCAAAGATAAACCATTTATAAAATGTGCAAGAAACTACCAGTACAATTATGCTTTATAAACCGAACCACATTAAAAAATAATAATTTAATTACAGAAGGCTTGGTTTTTTAAAATAAATGCACACTAGACCTTGTTTCTAATCTTATTTTTGACACCATTATAGTCAATAAAATATTTTACGCTTATAGAAAAAATGTGTTTTAAGGCATCATTATTTACCAGATTCCTGACGTTGTTTCCGAAATTTTTATCGATAATGCGTTCAAAATTCGAAGCATTGTTTCTGTATAATGCTGAAATCTGACTTCCGGGCGCAAACCACCAGGAGTATGATAAATCAGCATTCCAGGAATAAAAACTGGAGTTTTTATTTTCGGTATATTGCGGATAAGGAGTTAAAGTTCCGTCAGGTTCAAGTTCTAAAATGTTTTTATTTTCGGCATAAGACCAATATTGACGAACAGCCAAATTAAGTGTCATTGTACTATTAATGGCATATTTTCCGCTTAAGGTATTTGAATAGGTGATTACATTTCGATTTGCAAAAACAATTGTTTCCGGATTTACAGTATCAATATAGCCTTTGTTATTATTTCTCCTGAAAAAACTAAATGTATAGATCATTAAAAGTCTGTCATTAAAACGATATCTTGGCCCGACATCAACTCCGTAAGACATTCTCCCCGGCTGATCTAAAATAGAAATTGAAGGATTCAGGTCTAAAGCAAATTTGTTGTTGTAATTTGTTGAAATACTTCCCCAGCTTTCTATTTTTCTTGGAATTATTACATATCTGTTTTCGGCTCTGGGTTCGTAATAATCGTTTGATTCCAAAGGGATAAGAGTAATTCCGATTCCGAAATAATTATTTTTTTTAGTGGTTGAATTCAATTCTATACCGATAGTATTGTCCTGTACCTTCCCGGATTCTTTATTAAACTCGGCATACATATTATAATCTATTCTAAAACTATTAAAATGCTTGCTTGGATTCAGAATCCTGTAATTGGCATTACCGTAAAAATTGTAATAATTGGTATAGAAATTAATTCCCAAATCATTTGGATCGAAATCTTTAGTAACAAAATCAGTGCCTACACTATAACGGTAATTTCCACTTGTTTCCGCTAGCCCAAGGGTTGAATAAAAACCATTTTTATCTTTAGTATCGTTGATCGTACTGTATTTAAAATTTCCGGATAAATTATAAGTATTCGCTTTGGTGTTTAAGTCCCAGACTAAACCGGTTACATTCGCATCTCTAAATTGCCCATTGCGGGTAACATTGGTATTAATTAAAGATACAGATGAGTTTTTGCGAAAACGTTGATCTAAAACTAAGACATTGTAATTTGCCAATGGTTCCAATACCTCATTTCTTGTTTCTCCTGTTGTTGTATTTCGTATGGTGGCATAAGTCTTTTCTGTGACGGCGTTTAAAATCCCAATTCCAAGACCCTTTTTGGTTCTGCCTGAAACTTTTAGAGCATTGATAAGATTTACGGTTTGAGGGCTTTCTATTATTTCTTCATCTTCGTTTAAAGTAGGTTCTGTTGATGGTGTTCCTCCAATTCTTCTTGAATAAAACATTTTTCCTTTACTAAACAAATCTGTTCCTTCAGTAAAGAAGGCCCTGTTTTCATTGAATTTTTGTTCAAATGGACCTAAATTCAGTATTTGGTCATCGTATTTTGTTTGTCCAAAGTCCGGAATTAAAATGGCATCAAGCGTAAAGGCATCATTGATCCCGTATTTAATATCCATTCCGCCTTTAATAGTACCGTACGTTTTTTGCCCGGATCCTGCATTCACATAATAAGAGGAGTAAGGCATTAAAAACAATCGGGTAGGAGGTTTAATGTTTTCAATTCCTTCCAGATTTCCATTTTGCTGTGTAAAAGTTCCTATTTTGGTATCAATTAAATTCCAGGTATATTTTTTACGTTCACGTTTAATTTCCCTAAAAAAATTGATTCCCCAGGTTTGTTTATTTTCATTTGAAAAACGCAGTGCAGCATACGGAATTTTAACTTCAACAACCCACCCATTCCCGGTAATTGTAGCTTTACTGCTCCAAATGGCATCCCAGGCATAATCTTCTCCGTTGATATCGGTCATGATACAGTCTCCCTGAACATCTGCTGCTGATACAAAAAATTCGAAATTTTGCTGACCATCATTAAAACCATTTATAAAAACGCCAAAAATATCAGCAGTTCCAAAATTGTCTCGTTGAGAAATTTCTTTTAAAATTTTATCAGGTTCATTGTCATATAGCATGGCGCCAATATATATGGCATCATGGTTATACAAAACTTTAATTTCTGTTTTTTGAGTATCAGGAATTGCTTTTCCATTATCTGGCGTAAACATAACAAAGTCTGAAGCTGTTGCTGCATTTTTCCATGCTTCTTCATTTAGTTTTCCATCAATAGAAATGTTTTCATCAGTAAATTGCGTTTGGAGCGTCTTTTTTTGAGAGTAACCTTGAATAGTTATTATTAAGATACTTAATAAAAGTATTTTCTTCATATTTTTTTAAATCAGTTTATTGTAGCTTGGGGCGTAGTGTTTTAAAAATGAATGTATTAGATTTTTTGAAATTAAAAATGGCTATTATTTTGTTAGTTAAGTTTAATCTGACCAAAAATAATTATTTAATTAGTTTACTTTAACTCTTTTCGTCATAAATTGTTAAAGTTTGAACAAATATCACCAAATTTAGTGATATAAATTTTTGTAATTCCAAATAAATTATACATTTGTCAGACCCCGAATTAAGTATAACCTAAACGAATTCAATGATTTATAAGATTTATCCCGCACTTTTATTTTTGTTTTTGTCATTTGGCACAGATTCTAAAAATAGTACTGAAACTAAAACTGTAACAGTAAAAAACATTGCAAAAGTTGAAAAATTAGCTGTTGATTCTAAAATTGAAAGTATCTATAACAGCTTGAACACACATAATTTTGCTTTGCCAGGACTTAGAACTTTTTCAGAAGCTTTGAAAGGTTTTTATCTGTTAAAAGAAAAAGGACTTATCCAAAAAGATATTTTGACTTTAATTGATTTTAGTTTGTCATCAAACGTCAAACGTCTTTGGGTAATTGATTTAAATACAAATACTATTCTGTTTCAATCTCTTGTTGCTCATGGAAGAAACACCGGAGAAGAATTTGCATCTGACTTTTCAAATCTAAACTCCTCTTATAAAAGTAGTTTAGGGTTTTATGCTACCGGAGAAATCTATAAGGGAAAACATGGTATTTCATTACGTTTGGACGGTTTAGAAAAAGGTATTAATGATCATGCCCGCGAAAGAGCTGTTGTAATTCATGGTGCCGATTATGTTTCTGAATCTTTTATCAGAAACCACAAACGATTAGGCAGAAGCCAGGGTTGTCCAGCTATACCGGTTGAATTGACAAACGATATTATCGAGGCTATAAAAGATAAATCTTGTTTGTATATTTATCATCCATCCAGAAGTAGTTTCTCTACAGAAGAAAAGCTAATTTCTTAATTTGGAATACAAATCGTCATCTAAATTATAGATGTCATTTCTGAAAATTAATTTGTTATTCTCGCTCCAGGCAGTCCAGTACCACTGATATAATTTATATTTTTTGGTAATTTTGATGTGGGTTGTTTTTTTACGGGCAATGATAGTATCGATTTTATCTTTCGACCAATTTTTAGGATCATCCAAAATATGTCGGGCTAGTTCCAGAGGATTTTCTACGCGAACACATCCGGAACTCAAAGAACGATTGTTTCTTTCAAAATAGTTGCGATGATTAGTGTCGTGCAAATACACACTATAATTATTAGGAAACATAATTTTTATTAATCCTAATGAATTATTGTAACCGGGACTTTGTATGTATCTATAACTGCGGGGCTTGTTCTCATTCCAATTTACAGGATCTACTTCATGCCCTGCTGTGTCATAAATAGTAATATTTTTATGTTTCAAATAATTCCTGTTGCGTTTCATTGCCGGTACCACATCTTCTTTTAAAATAGTTGGCGGAACTGTCCAGGTTGGATTAAAAACTATAGTTTTAAGTGTTGAGGTTAAAACAGGAGTTTTTCTTTTACTGGTACCTACCACAACTTTCCTAACAACAGTTGTATCTTGCTTTTCTATAACTTTTAGACTATAATCAGGAATGTTTACAATGAAATAATTTTCTGAAAACTCGTTCGGATACCATCTCCAGCGCTCTAGATTGGCAATAATTTGTTGCTTTCTTCTGGTTTTTGAATAGTTCAGGGCATTGAATGTTCCGAATCCGATAATGCCATCCGGAATTAATCCGTGACGTGCCTGAAACTTCTTAACAGATTCAAATGTTTTTTTATCGTAGATGTTTGTCAGGCTGTCTTTTCCGGACATGTCATTCCAGTATAAAAGCCTTTTTTTGATGTTAATTAAGGCTGCATTGGTGTCGTTAAGTGCTATTTTCTTTACTGCGGTTTCAATGATTTTGATATCATCATCAGGAAATTCATTGATAAGTTTTAACGCTTTTAATAACTGTTTGTAAGTTTGGGATTTCGATTGGACGTTTTGAACCAGGCTGTCTAAGCTATTGTGATTAAAACTTTTTACCAAAGCGGTATTAATATCAAAAGATTTATCTTCAAGTGCCCAGTTTCCATACAGATATTTAGGATTTAATTTTCCTTCGTATAAATGTGTTATGTATTTTTCAAAATTACGGGTTAGCATAAGATCATACTTTGCAAGCTCAGTATCGCTTAATTTATCGACCATGCCTTCGTATTGCTTTAGGATTTTTATTTTATAGTCATTTGGATTCAGTCCCAATTCATCTGATTTTTCCAGTTGGGATAAAATATAATTTCTTTTTTGTAGATTTCCCCAAACTGTTTTATTTTCTGATGCCGTATAAAATTGTTTTAATGTTTCGCTTTTAAAAGAGCTGATTAAGGCAGTATCAATTTCTACTGTACGTTCGTCAGTAATTATGATAGCGGGTATTTTTTTTGAAGGAAGCTTGGTTTTAGGAACTTCTTTTTTGCAACTTATAAGAAAACATATTATTAGAAAAAAGTAAAGTTTATTCATTTTATAATTTTTTATACATTAAATAATGTTCTCCAATTTCAGGTATATCAAATGGATTTCCATTGATTTCATACCTCATTTTTTTATAGAAGCCTATGGCTGTTGCTCTTGCATTAAACCAGATTAGATCGAACTGGTTTGAAACACAATAATCCTCACAGTGTTTTACTAATGCTTCCCCAAAACCCTTTTTCTGATGCGCTTCTAAAATAGCCATACCGCGAATTTGAGCTTGTAAATTTTCTGCAAATATAGGATTGGTTTTTAGAAATAATGAAATAATTCCTGTTAAATTTGAGTTTTCAAATAAACCGAAATGATGTGTTGTCTCTAAATCATCACCTTCAAAAGCACAAGCTTCAGGAGGTTTTCCTTGTCGAAGTATAGGTTGTCGTATAATATAGGTCTCCAGAGCGGTTATTTCTTTGATTAATACCATGTTTGAATAAAAAAACAAAGCTATAACATTTTAATTTTAAATAGATTACTAGAAATAGTGATTTTTAATTTATTTTTTTTCAAGAAAAGCTTGTTTTGAACTTAACTTATTTTTTATATTTGCACCAGTAATGCGAAAGTAGCTCAGTTGGTAGAGCTCCAGCCTTCCAAGCTGGTTGTCGCGAGTTCGAGCCTCGTCTTTCGCTCTAAAATCGAAACTTAAGAGTTAGATTTTTTTAAATTGAATAATTATTGTTTTTTATTTTTTTAAACCATTTAATTATTTATATTTGCACCCTGTTAATGCGAAAGTAGCTCAGTTGGTAGAGCTCCAGCCTTCCAAGCTGGTTGTCGCGAGTTCGAGCCTCGTCTTTCGCTCTTCAAAAACCTCAAACATATTGTTTGAGGTTTTTTGTTTTTATAACTATTTATTTTAAATGGCTCAAATCACTTTCGGGTTCCAATTCTGTCGGAGATTGATTCTGTTGAAACAAACGGGCAGATAAATTTCCTTTTAAAGTAATTTTATCTCCTTTTACTTCAAGCCAGCTGCCTTCTCTTAATCCTAAAACCGGGGTGTTATTAAAAGCATGAAATTCTTTTATTCTTGTTTCGCGTGTTTCTCCCATATGTTTCGATTGTAATTCAGGATCTAAATAATGCGGATTCAGGTTAAACGGAATTAATCCTAAAGTTTGAAAACTGGGTGGATAGATAATAGGCATGTCATTTGTGGTTTGCATCGAAAGTCCGCAAATGTTACTTCCGGCGCTGGTACCTAAATATGGAGTTCCGTTTTTTACCGTTTCAGAAAGAACCTGCATAATGTTGTTTCTGTACAATTGAGTCACTAATAAAAAAGTATTCCCTCCGCCGGTGAAAATTCCTTCTGCATTTTTTATGGCATTTTCTGCATTTTCAAATTCATGAATTCCTTTTACGGAAATACTTATGGTTTGAAAAGCTTCAGATACTTTTTGAGTATATTCATCATGCGAAATACCTCCTGGCCTGGCATATGGAATAAATAAAATACTTTTGCAGTCTTTAAAATGCGATTGTAATACAGGTAATAAATAATCTAAATAACTGCCCCCGTGGAGAGTAGAGGTGCTTGCAATTATAATTTTTTTCATAAAAGTTAAATTCATTTTTGTTAGATTAAAGGTATTAAATAGACTTATTTTATGCTAAAGATTAAGACTTTAATTAACATATTTTTACCATGTCATTAATACTAAATTTTGAAGAGATTAAGATATTTTTACAACTTAAGAAAAATCTAATTCTTCAGTATTTTGACAAATAAAATTATAATCGTTTTGTTTTTAGGATTGTCTCAAATTGTTTTGGGGCAGAATACTTTCAATGGGAAAATAATTGCAAATGCCGGGGATGTCGAAGGAGTGTATGTAGTAAATACACGTACAGAAGTTATGGTAGTAACCAATGCTTCAGGAGATTTTTCTATTGATGCTAAAGTGGGAGATACACTTGTTTTTTCATCGATACAATTTAAAGAAAGCAGAATTGTTCTTACAGAAGAAAATTTTTCGGACTTGAACTTTACTGTAAAATTAAACTCTGTAATTCATCAGCTTCAGGAAGTAATTATAAAAAGATATGATAATATTAATTCTGTTGCATTAGGGATAATTCCGGGTGGACAGAAAAGCTATACGCAGGCTGAAAGAAGGCTTCAGACGGCTACAGGATTAAATGCAACCGCTAGTGCCGGATCAATGGCTGGAGGGTCTGTTTCTGTAGATCCTTTGCTAAATTTTTTATCCGGGAGAACAGCAATGTTGAAAAAGGAACTTGCGGTAGAGAAAAAAGAGACTTTTATGAGACTTTTAGAAAGTATGTTTACAATAGATCATTTTGTAGACAGGTTAAAAATTCCTCTTGAATATGTAAAGGGATTCAAATATTATGCGGTTGAGAACGATAAGTTTACAGTGATTTTAAACTCTAAGAATAAAACTTCTACAGAATTCCTGTTAGGGGAATTAGCAGTTAAATACAAAGAAATACTTGCCCTTGAAAATAAATAATACTTTTCTCGTTTTACTTTTATTCATTTTTCAAATTTCTTTTGGACAAAATGCTAATACCAAAGAAATTCTCGGGCAGGTATCTGAGGAGTCATCTTCTGTAGAAAAAGTAAATATTATCAATAATACAACTCAGGTTACAACTGTTTCTGATGTAGACGGAATGTTTTCGATGAAAGTTAAAGAAGGGGATGTTTTGGTTTTTTCGGCAGTTAATTTAGAACCTCTTCGGTATCGAATTACGGCGGAAGATTTAACTTCCAATTTACTTCGGATAAAAATGAAAGTTAAGGAGATTGAACTGAAGGAAGTGATTGTTAATGAAAATGCCAATATCACAGCAGAAAATCTTGGGATTATTCCACAAGGTCAAAAAAAATATACTCCTGCTGAAAGAAAAATCTATACTGCAACTTCAACTTCAGTAGATAAGCTGCTAAATGGAATTTCGGGGAGAACAGCTATGCTGAAAAAAGAGGCAAAAGTTGAAAAAAAGGAAATGCTTTTCAGAAAAATGGAATACCTTTTTGATGAGGCATATTATACTGAACGACTTAAAATTCCGTTGGAAGATATTAAAGGATTTCAGCTTTACTGCGTAGATAATCCTGAATTTGCTGTATCTTTGAATACAAAGAACAAAACAATGAGTATGTTTTTAATAACGGGTTTAGCGCAAGAATATCTAACAATTATAGAGCATGAGAGATAAATTAGGAATATTGGTTGTATGTCTGTTTTGCCAAATTGTTTTAGGACAAAACAATTCGAGAAAATCGCTGCATGGGCAGGTTATAAATGATTTTCTTGCTATAGAAAGTGGTTATGTGATGAATATTAATGCAAATGTCAGAACTTTTATTGGTACTGGAGGCTTGTTTGATATTATGGCAAGGCCAAAAGACACACTTTTATTTTCTGGTTTGGCGTTTCAGTCTAAAAAAATTGTTTTGACGGAGAAAGACTGTGCTGAGGTGCTTTTTAAGGCGAGCTTAGATTTGGTGAATAATCAGCTGAAAGAGGTTATTGTTCATAAGGAATTAAAAGTTAAATCACTTGACGGAGGTTCTCAGAAATATGTAGATATGCAATTTGAAGACGATAAACTATCAACTGCAAAAAATACTGCGATGTATTCTGATCAAACCATTAAATACGGAACCGATTTTGTCCGTATTTTTAAAGATATAAAGAAGCTTCTTAGTAAAAAAGAAGATGTACAGGAAAATGTGATTTCTGATATTGCATTTGCAGAATATGCTAAAGATAATTTTACACCTGATTTTTACAGTAAAACCCTGGATTTAAAACCGGACGAAATAGAGCTTTTTTTAATGTATTGCTCAAATGATCCTGAATCTAAAAGATATTTAGAACCGGATGAGAAATTTCAATTGATGGATTTTATGATCAATAAGAATAAAGAATTCAAAAAAGCTACAGTGATTCAAAAATGAAAAATAAAGTAATTTATTGTTTGATAGGGATGTTATTTTTTTCGCTGTCTGCCTTTACTTTTCATAAATTTTATATGGGTGTTTTTCAGGTTAATTATGCTGCCGAAAAAAAAATGATCCAAATTACATCGAGAATATTTATCGATGACTTAAATAGCGGAATAGAGAAGAAATACCATAAAAAAACCTTCATTGGAACTGAAAAGGAAACACAGGAAGATGTTGATTTATTGAAAAAATATCTTTCTGAAAATTTCACAATAAAAGTAAACGGTCAGCCAAAAGTCATTACTTTTTTATTGAAGGAAATCGAATCAAATGATGTTTTAGTTTGTTATTCGAGAATTACAGCTGTCGAAAAAATTAAAACACTCGAGATTACAAATACAGTTTTAACAGATTGGAATGCTGAACAGCAAAACATTACACATATTTCAGCATTTGGTACAAAAAAGAGTGTTCTCTTTACGGAATCTTCAAGGAAAGAAGTGTTAAAGTATTAATGAACAGGTAATATTATTGTTTATTATTACTATTTTCACAGCCTCAAAAAACTCCAAAAATATTTATGAAAAAACTTTCATTGCTATTGCTTTTTCCCGCGATGCTGATGGCTCAGGAAAAAAATGCTGCTGCTGCTCCAAAACAACAAGGTAAGTACGATACCAATAAGTTTAGCCAGATGTATGATTTGATGGCAACACCAAATATGTTTCGTACAGCATCAGGAGCCCCGGGCCCTGCATATTACCAACAGCAGGCTGATTATAAAATTGATATTGAGCTGGATGATAAAAACTCAAAATTGAGTGGCTCAGAAACGATTACCTATTCTAACAATTCACCTGATAGTTTAGAGTACTTATGGATTCAGTTAGATCAAAATCAGGCAAAGGCAAATACACAAACATCTTTGGCGGAAGGAGAAAAAATTAATCAGGTCTTACCATTGGAAGGTTTTTCTAATAAATATTTGAAAAAAAATTTAGAGCGTGGTTTTAACATCGAATATGTAAAAGACGCTAAAGGAAACCCAATGTCATACACCATCAATGAAACCATGATGCGTATCAATTTAGATAAGCCTCTAAAACCGGGTGAAAAAATTTCATTGGCTATCAAATGGTGGTACAACATCAATAATTATAGAAAAGAAGGAGGACGTTCAGGTTATGAATTGTTCGAAAAAGACGGAAATAAATTATATGTAATTGCTCAGTTCTACCCGAGAATGGCGGTTTACAACGATGTTGAAGGCTGGCAGAATATGCAATTCTGGGGAAGCGGAGAGTTTGCTTTGCCTTTTGGAAATTTTGACGTAAATATTACAGTTCCTGCAGATCACGTAATTGATGCAACAGGAGAATTGATGAACAGAAGTGAAGTTTTTACTCCTGAACAGGTAAAACGATACGAACAGGCTCAAAAATCATTTGATAAACCAGTTGTAATTGTGACGCAGGCTGAGGCTGAAGTTACCGAAAAAGGTTTTTCTGAAAAGAAAAAAACATGGAAATTCAGTGCGAAAAACGTACGTGATTTCGGAATTGCCTCGTCAAGAAAATTTATTTATGATGCAATGGCCGTAAAAATAGGAGATAAAATTGTTATGGCAGAATCGGTTTATCCAAAAGAAGCAAATCCGCTTTGGGGAGAAACGTCAACGATGACTATAGCCCATACCTTAAAAAGCTATTCCTCCCATACTTTTGATTATCCTTATCCAAAAGCAGTTTCAGTTTCAGCAGAAGATCAGGGGATGGAATATCCGATGATTTGCTGGAATTTTGGACGTCCTGATGAAAGCGGAGTCACAAGCAAAGAAGTTAAAAACGGAATGATTGGTGTTGTAGTTCATGAAGTTGGGCACAATTTTTTTCCAATGATTGTAAACTCAGATGAGCGTCAATGGACCTGGATGGATGAAGGTTTGAATTCATTTTTAGAATATTTGGCAGAGCAGGAATTAGATCCAACTTTCCCTTCAAGACGCGGTCCTGCAAAAAATATTGTTCCTTATATGAGCGGAGACCAAAAGTTTTTGGAGCCAATTATGTCTAATTCTGAGACAATTCAGCAATTTGGAAATAACGCTTACGGAAAACCGGCTACAGGACTTAATATTTTGAGAGAAGTAGTAATGGGAAGAGAATTGTTTGATTATGCATTTAAAACATATGCTAACAGATGGAAGTTTAAACATCCAACCCCTGAAGATTTCTTCAGGACAATGGAAGATGCTTCTGCTGTTGATTTAGACTGGTTTTTCAGAGGATGGTTTTATTCAACTGATTTTGTAGATATCGGAATCAAAGAAGTAAAACAATATTACGTTTCTGAAACGCCAACTGCGGATCTTAAAGACGTAAAAGTGAAAAAAGGACGTTTTGGTTTCGAGAAAGGACCGTTCGTTTATTTAGTTGCCGGAGACAATACTGAGGTAAATGCTTCAAGTAAAAAAGCATTGAAAGTACAAGACTTCAAACCATTGGCTGATTATGTAAACGAAACTTTTACAGCCGAAGAAAAAGCAAGTTTAAAATCACCTAAATATTTCTACGAAGTTGAGTTTAATAAGCCTGGCGGAATGATTATGCCAATCCTTGTTGAGATTACTTACGAAGATGGTTCGAAACAAAATTTCCAGTATCCGGCTCAAATCTGGAGAAAAAATAATGAGACAGCTAAGAAAGTTTATGCAACAGAAAAAGCAATCAAAAGTATTCAGATAGATCCAAAATTAATGACTGCAGATATTGATGTAACCAATAACTCCTGGCCAAAAACAGAAGAGAAATCAAAATTTGATTAGCAAAAAAACGAAAAGGGCTCTGAAAAGAGCCTTTTTTTTAAGTAAATTTTAAAGCTCTCAGCTACAAAATTTAATATCTTTGTGGCAATAAAAATAAAAAGATATGTTCGGTATAGGAGGAGGAGAATTAGTTTTCATACTGTTTATAGTACTAATGCTTTTTGGTTCAGATAAAGTGCCGGAAATTGCGCGTACAATGGGAAAAGCCATGGCACAATTAAAAAACGCTACTAACGATATTAAAAGTGAAATTCAAAAAGGAGCAGAAGCAAATGGTTTTGATACTAAATCCTTAACCGATATTACAGGAAATATCAATACCGAAATCAATAATGCAAAAACAAATTTATTGGGAGATACAAAGACTTTGCTGGGCAATACAGCTACGGAAATCGATAAAGTAAAAGAAGATATTGATTCAATTTCAGGACCTGTAAAACGCCAAGGATAATGCTCGAAAAAATAAAAGAATTAGATATCAGTCTTTTTGTATATCTTAATAGTTTAGGTTCTGAAACATATGATAACCTTTGGCTGATTATCACTAAGCAGCTGTATTGGACACCGTTTTTTTTATTCCTTTTTTATATAATCTATAAAAAAATCGGAATTAAACAAACCTTGTATTTGATGCTTTTTATAGCAGTTTTAGTCGCATTTACAGATCAGGCCACCAATCTGGTTAAAAATACTTTCGAGCGCTTGCGTCCATGTAACAATCCGGATATCAAATCGTTTATCCGAATCGTTCAGGTGAGATCATCGTATAGTTTTTTCTCAGGTCACGCTGCCAATACAATGGCTGTATCAACCTTTTTATATCTGGTTCTAAGACGTCATTTTAAATATTTAGGATTTCTGTTTTTATGGCCGTTAATCTTCGCTTATAGCCGAATTTACCTGGGATTGCACTATCCGGGAGACATTCTTACAGGTTATTTCTTCGGAGCAGTTTTTGGTTCACTGCTTTATTTAGTGTATCGAAAATTAAAACCAAGATATTTTCCGGGATAATAATTTTGCAAGCAGAATTGAAATAAGGAGCTAATCCAGCTGTTCACTGTATCTTTTATTTTTTAAAGAAAAAAACAAAAGGATGCCGTTTCCATCTGGGCTATGGTACCAATTTTCATAAGACAATTTAATTTCGAATAAAATCTTTCTCGCTCCAGTCTAATCCGTCCGGGAGTTGTTGATTGCTAAATTCTATATGAATAACGCGCCTTCTTTCGTTATTTGTTGTCTTATTTGAAGCATGAAAAAGCAAAGGTTTCATAATCATTATGCCGCCTTTCTCAACTTCACAAATGGTTTCATTTTCAATTTCCAGATTTTCAACTCTGAAAATTCCTTTCGAATGCGAATTATTAATGACTTTCAAGGCGCCATTGTCTTTGGTGGTTTTATCAATATGAATTCTAATAGTGAAATTCTTTTCCAGAATTGCTGTAGGAGGCTGAACAGCAAATTGATTTTGTTTTACAGTCCAGTTTTCAAAATTTTCGATTTCAATTTTTTTATTCACAGAAATAGTCAAATCCTGATGATAAGCAACAAACCAATTCGATTTTTCCGGTTTGTCAAAATAAATTGATTTAGTTATGAAATATCCTTTTCCAAAAGTATTTTCGATAATATCTTTTAAGTTTTGATTAAAAATAAAATCCAGAGTCTCCGGAATTTCTTTATGAAATTGTCTGATAGCAAATAAATCCTGAGATTTTCTAAAAGTTGCATTTTCTGTGTTGCTTTCTGTCTTTTTTTCAATCAAAGAAATCAGTTTTTCAAGTTCATTTTCAGTGTAAACATTATTTAAAATTGTAAAACCTTCAGAAGTAATTTCGTTTTTCATTATTTAATATTTTGAATTGCCTCCTGCTTTAACTGGAAGAAAAAAAATAAGCGTCATATTTGTTTTTCGACGAAGGAGAAATCACACTAGTGAAGCACACAAGCTGAGAACGCATTGTTGTCGAATATTGGATGTGATTTCTCGTTCCTCGAAATGACAAAAATAGGTATATTAAAGCACCCGACTCACAGTCAATCCATCACGAATGGGTAATAAAACTGTTTCAACCCTCGGGTCATTTTTCAAAAGTAAATTATATTCTACAAGCACTTTTGTACTAACATCATTCGGGTGTACAGGTTCCAGGATTTTTCCGCTCCACAAAACATTATCAGATAAAATAATGCCGCCTTTATTCATTTTTGGAACAATCATTTCCCAATAATTCAGGTAATTTTCTTTATCGGCATCAATAAAAACCAAATCAAATTTGATATCCAGATCTGGGATAATATTTACTGCTTCGCCTAAATGCTGAAAAATCTGTTTGCCCCAAGGAGATGCATCAAAATATTTTCGCTGAAAATCTATCAATTCTTCTTTAATATCAATGGTGTGAAGCTCCCCGTTTTCCTGCATTCCTTCACACAGGCACAAAGCGGCATAACCTGTATAAGTTCCGATTTCAAGAATATTTACCGGACGGATCAGTTTTGATAACATACTTAAAACCCGACCCTGAAAATGCCCGCTTAACATTCTTGGCAAAAGTATTTTTTGATAGGTTTCCTTGTTTAATTTCGCTAATAATTCCGGTTCATTTTCAGAATGTTGTTCGATATAATCTTCTAGTTCCTGTGATATAAAATGCATGTGATGATCTTCTAAATTTGAAGAACAAAAATACAAAAAATATCGGCTAACTTTTTTGCATAAAAAAACCATTCGTTGTAGCGAATGGTTCCAATTTTGAATTCTGAAAGAAATTATTTTTTCAAAGCTTCATTAACATCTTTGGCTGTTTTCACAGTTCCGTCTTTGGCTGCTTTTGCAGCTGCTTCTACTTTTTCAGCCCCTTTTTTAGTTGCGTCTTTTACTTCTTGTACCGTTTCTTTGGTTTTTTCTTTTACTTCTTCAGTAGCTGCTTTGGCTTTTACCACAGCAGTATCTTTTACTTCTTCAATATCCGTTGTCAATGAATCTACCTTGTTTCCAAGAGTTAATTCATCTTCAGGTTTGGTTTCTTTTTTGTCTCCGCAAGATTGAACAGAGAATGCTAATAAAGCAACAACAGCTAAACTTAAAATTTGTTTTTTCATGATTAATTAATTTTTTAAAGTTGATAAAATATAAAGGGATAAAGCTGAAAAAATAAAAATACAAATTTTAAAATGATTGAGCTCTTTGTAAGATTATTTTTCTATCGACAGTAAGACAATTCTCGTGCCAAGTTTTATAAATTTAAAAGATTGAAGTAAACTTTTTTCAGAATGAAAAGGTTTCCATAAATACTTAGTAACTTTGCAGCATGCAAATCGAGAAAAAAGACATACGAGCCTTATCAAAAGATCAGTTGCGGGATTTTTTTGTCGCAAATAATGACAAAGCTTTTCGTGGAAATCAGGTCTATGAATGGTTGTGGAGTAAAGGAGCACACAGTTTTGACGACATGACCAATGTAGCGAAACCTACAAGAGCGATGCTGGAGAATAATTTCGTGATTAACCACATTAAGGTTGATACCATGCAGCGCAGTAGTGACGGAACCGTGAAAAATGCAGTTCTTCTTCATGATGGATTGGTGGTAGAATCTGTTTTGATTCCAACCGAAACCCGGACAACAGCTTGTGTTTCCAGTCAGGTGGGGTGTAGCTTAGATTGTAATTTTTGTGCAACGGCACGATTAAAAAGAATGCGAAACCTGGAACCGGGCGAAATCTACGATCAGGTTCTTGCAATAGATAAAGAAAGCCGTTTATATCACAATCATCCACTTTCGAATATTGTTTTTATGGGAATGGGGGAGCCTTTAATGAATTATAACAACGTCATTAAAGCAATCGATATGATTACATCTCCTGAAGGTTTAGGAATGTCTCCAAAACGTATTATAGTATCGACATCCGGAATTCCGAAAATGATTAAAAAAATGGCCGATGATGATGTGAAATTCAAATTGGCGGTTTCTTTGCATTCAGCCATTGATGAAATTCGCGCTAAAATTATGCCTTTTAGTAAAAATTTTCCATTAGCGGATTTACGTGAAGCTTTAGAATATTGGTACAGAAAAACCAAAAACAAAATCTCCTACGAATATGTAGTCTGGAAAGGAATCAACGATGATAAAGCTTCTATTGATGCTTTGGTTAAATTTTGTAAATATGTGCCGTGTAAAGTCAATTTAATTGAATATAACCCAATTGATGACGGAGAGTTTCAGCAAGCTTCGGAAGAATCTATTCTGGCTTACATAAAAGCACTGGAGAATATTGGAGTAGTGGTAAAAGTTCGCCGCAGCCGCGGAAAAGATATCGATGCCGCTTGTGGACAATTAGCCAATAAAGAAGGATAATTTTTTATATTCAACGAAATAAAAAAGCATTAAAAGCAAGAATTGAACTTGTTTTTAATGCTTTTTTTTGGGCAAAAAAGGGTCTATTTTTTTAAATCAATTTCTTCTGTAACGCCATTTTTAGTAACCGTTACAAGAGTGTTGCAATCGCCATTTCCGTAGTCGATAACAGCGGTAGCCCCATTTTTGGTAATAGATAGAATTCCTTTTACAGCAATTGATGTTTTGCAGGAGGCCTTAAATTCAAGCGGAGTAGTGATTTCTGCTGAAAAAGTATCGCCATTCGGGAAAGTTGTTGATCCGCTTCCGGTTACAACAAAAACATTGTCTTCCCAATTAAACCAGGTATCGTAACCTGCAATCGTTTCTTTAGTCAATGAACCTTTTCTGGTATAAACACTTCCGTCATCAAAAGTAATTGTCATATCAATTGCCGCTGTCGCAACAGGATGTTGTGCTAAAAGTAAAGCTGTTGATTTTCTAGTTCTGACGATACTTTTACTGCCCTGAAGTTTTTTACCATTGTGATAAAATCCTTCAAAAGTATAACTGATTGTTTGTGTAGGTGCTGTAAAATCATTAGAGAATGTAATAATCATTTTTCCTTTTACTGAATTACCATTTTCAAGCGTACAGCCTTCAACACCAAAATCAACTGTTGTTGTCCAGGTGTTATTAGTCAGTATGGTTGTAATAACTGCACAACTTGGCAAAAAGTTTTTTATGGTTCCACCAGGTTTATTAGTACTGTTTTGTTGTGCGGTAAATTGATCTTCTGCAATATTCGTTACATCTTCTATTGAGGCATCGATTTTAGAGTTGGTGATAATTTCGTCATTAGAGATTGTTTTGGCTGTCTCGTCATTTGTTTTATCATCAGAATTACAACTGATAAAAAATGATAAAGTGATGAATGTTGCAATTAATAAAAATTTTGTTTTCATAATAAATAATTTTAGGGTTTTACTTTAGAATTCAAATTAGATATTAAATAGAGGTATTTTTGGTGTGTTTTTTAGATTAATGTATAAAATGTTCATATACTAACCTTAAATGTACAACGTTTTTTTATTTAAAATAGTATATTTGAAAACGAAATGAATATTACTTCTCAAATAAAACAGCCCATTTTTAACGAGATGGAACTTTTTGAAAAAAAGTTCCATGAATCAATGACCTCAAAGGTTGCGTTACTAAATCGTATTACCTATTATATTGTAAACCGGAAAGGAAAACAAATGCGCCCGATGTTTGTTTTTCTGACAGCAAAAATGGTTTCTGAAGGAGTTGTAAACGAACGAACATATCGTGGCGCTTCTGTTATTGAGTTGATTCATACCGCAACTTTGGTACACGATGATGTGGTGGATGACAGTAATCGCCGTCGTGGATTTTTCTCCATTAATGCACTTTGGAAAAATAAAATTGCCGTTTTGGTTGGGGATTATTTACTTTCAAAAGGACTGCTGCTTTCGATCGATAACGGTGATTTCGATTTACTCCGAATTATTTCTGTTGCCGTGCGTGAAATGAGTGAAGGAGAATTACTTCAGATAGAAAAAGCCCGAAGACTCGATATTACAGAAGATATTTATTATGAGATTATCCGAAAAAAAACCGCTACACTTATTGCGGCTTGTTGCGCCCTGGGTACAAAATCGGTAATCGAAGATGAGGTTCAGGTAGAGACGATGCGTAAATTTGGAGAGCTTATCGGAATGGCTTTTCAAATCAAAGATGATTTATTTGATTATAGCGAAGAGGCTATCGGAAAACCAACCGGAATCGATATCAAAGAACAAAAAATGACCTTGCCATTAATTCATGTTCTGAATACTTGTACACCACAGGAAAAGAAATGGCTGATAAACTCCATCAAAAATCATAACAAAGACAAAAAACGTGTTAAAGAAGTTATTGCTTTTGTGAAAAATAATAATGGTTTGGCTTACGCCGAAAACAAAATGGTAGAATTTCAGCAGGAAGCGCTTTCATTACTTCAAAACTTCGAAGATTCTGAATATAAAGATGCTTTGACTTTGATGGTGAATTATGTTATTGAAAGGAAAAAATAAAACGGGGTTTTTAGTTTAGAATTATTGTTCTTTCAATTGCAGCTTCATCATTATATCGGTCTGCTCATCATTACCTAATTTAAAAATGTGTTTATCAAATTCTGTAAAACCATTTTTCTTGTAAAAGCTTAGCGCTCGCAGATTTTCTTCCCAAACACCTAACCAGACATAGTCGACATTTTTTTGTTTAGCAACCTGAATTGCTTTTTCGTAAAGTATTTGTCCTACACTTTGTCCGTGAAATTCCTTTGGGACATAAATCCTTTCAATTTCCAGTGCTTTATTATCCTTTAATTCTGTTTGTGATTCACCGAAGTTCAGTTTTAAATACCCGATTACAGTATTTTCAAGCTTGGCGAAATAAAATTCAGAGTTTTTATTGTTAAGTTCGTCAGTCAGTTTCTCTATGGAAAAATTCTCATCTAAATATTTTTTCATGTCTTCCTCAGAGTTGTCTCCTGAAAAAGTTTCAGAAAAAGTCTGTCTGCCGATTTTCTGTAGTTGATCAATATCATTTAGAGTTACTTTTTGAATGTCAATATTTTTCATCGGATTTTTGAAGTGTTTCTTTTGGGATTATTGTTAAGCTTCCTTGTTCTTTGCGAGAGCAGAATGAACATTTTATTCAAAAATACCAAATTATGAAAGAGTTTGCAATTCCGGGATTAACTTTAGATTAACTTTGGAATAAGTATGTTACTAAAAGAAAAAAAATAGATTTTTTTCAATCTATAAAAATGCTCTTATTCCTTTGTAGATAAGGATTCTGTGATTGGAATTTGGAATTTAAATAATTTATTTTTTAATATTTTTATCCTCCATGCAACCATTTTACAACTTCACTCGTCTATGCTAATAGAAGTCTGTTTTAAAAACAAAACCTGAACGCTTATTAATGAAAATTATTCAGTTACATCAAGAAGAAACTAAAATCATAAAGTTGGCTGTCGAAAATAATCGACAAGCACAACAGCAGGTTTATAGCCGGTTTTCTTCAAAAATGTTAAGTGTATGCCGACAATATATAAAAGACATTCAATTAGCAGAAGATGTAATGATTACGGCTTTTATGAAAGTGTTTACGAACTTAAATAAATTTGAACATAAAGGAAGTTTTGAAGGCTGGATTCGCCGAATTATGGTCAACGAATGTATATCGTATTTAAGAGTTCAGAAAAAAGTAAAGTTTACTGAAGATGAGATTTATGTCGAAGAGAGTTTTAATGCAATCGATAGCCAGTTTTCAACAGATCAGATTCAGTTTTTAATAGATGCTTTACCGGATGGCTATAAGATGGTTTTCAATTTATACGCTATC
This sequence comes from Flavobacterium sp. CF136, assembly GCF_000282055.1. Taxonomy (GTDB): domain Bacteria; phylum Bacteroidota; class Bacteroidia; order Flavobacteriales; family Flavobacteriaceae; genus Flavobacterium. The sequence goes on along the minus strand of NZ_AKJZ01000005.1, from coordinate 2,157 downwards.
GAAGGTTACAAACACAATGAAATTGCAAAGATGTTAGGAATTAATGAAGGAACATCGAAATCGCAATTATCGCACGCCAGAAAAATGCTGCAAACACAAATTACTATTTTAAAAAAACAAGATAATGGAACCGAATAATTTTGACAAGGATTTCCGTGAAAAACTAAATCAACGCACAATTGAACCAAGTGATAAAGCCTGGGACCGATTGGATGCCATGTTGAGTGTGGCCGAAGTAAAGAAACCAAAAAAGAAAAATAAATGGCTGTATATCGCAGCAAGTATTGTTGGATTTTTATTGGTTGGGACCTTCTTTTTTAATCAAAAGAAAAGTACAATTGAAATACCAAAAAATACAGTCGTTGTTAAAGAAAATATTGAAAAAAAATCAGTTGTAAAACCAAGTTTGAATGCTATGGATTCAATTGAAAAAGAAATCGCAGTCTCAGAAAAAGAACCAATTAAAAACACAGGAAATTCAATTAAAGAAGAAGAAAAAAAATTAATTCAAAAATCAAATAAAACTATTAAAAATGAAAACAATCAAATAGCGGAGTCTTCAGTCATCATCAAAAAAAATCAAGAAACACAATCAACTAATAATCAAATTTCTATTCCGGAAACGCCTAAAAATGAAACAGCAGATCAGTTGTTAAACACAGCCGAAAAAACAGTTATAGCAGAAAATTCGGCTAAGTCAAAATCAAAATCCAAAATCAAAATCAATGCCAATGACTTATTAAATCAGGTTGATGGCGAATTAGAACTTTCGTTTAGGGAAAAAGTAATTGCAAAAGTCAATAAAAATTACCAAACCGTAAAAGTGGCGGTAGCTAACCGCAATCAGCAGGAATAATCAAATACAATATCAATATCAATGTCAGGAATGATATAATGAACAATAACAAATAATCATCAATCAATCAATTTTAAAAAAAATCAATCATGAAAAATTTTACTATTTATCTCGTTATTCTGGTCTTCTTATTTGTCAGCAAAGTGCTGGGACAGGAAACTTTTGAATCAAGAGCGAAACAGATCGCCAACAAAATTGAAAAAATAACAAAAGAAGAAAAAGAGACTTTGAAAGAAGAAGTCGAAGCGGTTAACATTCAATTATCGGAAGGGAAAATTACCAAAGAGCAAGCTGATAAACGAAAAAAAGAATTAGCAGAAGCAAGAGCAGTAATTATTGAAGAAAAAGTGACCCTGGCACAAAATGAACTCAATGATCTGGTACAGCAAAAAGTTGACGGAAAAATTAAAGAACAGGATTCTATACAGAAATTTACTTTTCATTGGAGCCGAGGAAAAAAGGATAAAGATTCTATTCATGGTGAAAAGAGAACAACTTCTCAATTCGTATTTGCTTTGGGTTTGAATAATACGATGATCGATGGAGAACTTCAGGATTCGAATTACAAGTTTATAGGCTCTCATTTTTATGAGTGGGGTTTCACGTATAATTCCAGACTTTTGAAAAATAATAATTTATTGCATGCAAAATATGGACTTTCATTAATGTACAATAATATACGACCAACAGATAACCGAAGTTTTGTTGTAAATGGAGATCAGACAGATTTAGTTACGAATCCTGTTGACTTAAAAGAATCCCGTTTTAGAAATGTATATTTAGTTCTCCCTGTACATTTGGAATTTGATTTTTCGGGAAGTAAAAATTATAATGAAAAGCCGGTTTTTAAAACTCATCAAAGTTTTCGTTTTGGAGTAGGAGGATATGCCGGAGTAAATGTAAAATCCAAACAAATCCTGAAATACGATGATGACGATTTTAAAACAACTGTTAAGACAAAAGGTGATTTCAATACCAATAAATTTATTTATGGCTTAAGCGCCTATGTTGGTTACAAAGAAACAAGTTTGTATCTGAAATATGATTTAAACCCGCTGTTTAAAGATAACGTGGTCAATGAAAACAATGTTTCGTTAGGTGTTCGGTTTGATTTGAATTAAGAATAATCTATTGGGTATAATTAAAAATAGGTGTCAGGCTGAGTCCTTCGACAAAAGCTACCAATGACGTTTTATATTGTACTAAACACCTCTATTACCCAAGTGTCATCCTGAGCGGAGTCGAAGGCTTGTCAATTGGAAGGGGCTTCGACTCCGTTCAGCCGGACAAAGGTTTCGATG
>NZ_AKJZ01000004.1 GCF_000282055.1 Flavobacterium sp. CF136 | reverse complement strand
TATCTTAAAGCCCAAATTAGGAAAAAATACACCCTCACATTCAGGAGTTTATAACATTTTAAAACGCAATAAAATAAATAGGTTAACTCCGAAGATTAAAAAGAATTATCAAAAAATAATCAAGGAAAGAATGGGACAGCTTGGACATATTGATTGCCATTATTTAAGCAAAAGCATAATTAAAGGGGAAAATAAAAAACTCTATTTAGTATGTGTAATAGATGATTACAGCAGAATTGCCTGGGCAGAATTGATTCCAGACATTACCAGTTTAACGGTTATGTTCGCTACATTAAAATGCTTAAACATCTTAAGCGACCATTATGATATAAAATTTGAAGAAGTCCTGTCTGATAATGGAGCTGAATTTGGAATCAAAACCAGTAAACAAAAATACCAGCATCCTTTTGAGAGAATGCTGATCGAATTAGGAATTGTTCACAGATATACGCGTCCATACAGGCCACAGACAAATGGCAAGGTAGAGCGCTTTTGGAGAACTCTCGAAGATGATTTATTAAGAGAGACCGACTTTGATTCCAAAGAAGAGTTAAAAGAGGAATTGTTACAATACCTCTACTATTACAACCATGAAAGACCACATCAGGGAATTGATGGAAAAAAACCGATTGAAATGATTAATCCGT
>NZ_AKJZ01000003.1 GCF_000282055.1 Flavobacterium sp. CF136 | reverse complement strand
ATATTAAGGTTTATTTCTTAGTCCTAACTTCATTAATTGTTTCCACAAAAGTTTCAAGAGGCTGAGCTCCGGAAATAGCATATTTTCTATCAAATACAAAAAAGGGAACACCCTGTACTCCTATTTCCCGTGCTTCATCAATATCAGCCTTTACTTCTATCAAATATAAATTTTCGTTTTGAACAACTTCCTGAACATCTGCCGAATTCAAACCTGCTTGCGATGCCAGTTCTATCAAGGTTGAATCATCATTTAAATCACGTCCCTCTGTAAAATAAGCTTTGAAGAAAATCTCTTCCATTTCATCGCCTGCTTTTTTAGTTTTAGCTAATTGAATAATTCGATGCGCCTTTAAAGAATTTGAAATAATAGCTTTATCAAAGTGATAATCGAGACCTACACTTTTTGCTCTTTCAACAACACCTTTATGCATTTCTACAGATTGTTCAACGGAAATACCTTTTCGCTCAGCCAGAAATGTATAAACATCTTTACCCGACTGCTCAGTTATTGATGGATCTAGCTGAAAACTTTTCCATTCAATTTCAAATTCATCATTTGGAAATTCAGCCAAAGCCTTTTCCAATTGCCTTTTTCCTATATAACAAAATGGACACATGATGTCCGACCAAATTTCTATTTTCATATCACAAAGTTAAAGAAAATTATTTCAGGTTTCAAGTTTCAGGTTTACCTGCATTGTGTTTGTTCAACCGTAAAGTATATAACACTTGAACCCTGAACTTTTTAATCTGAAACTGAGCCAAAATAAAAAACCGCAACTCTTTGTAGGAATTGCGGTTTCTAGGTATAAAAAATGGTTGGTTAATAGCGATATTTTTTTTTTACAATGATATGTCTTTAATTTGAAACTAAAAAAAATCCCTGTAACAAAAAGAAGATTTGATGTTAACTATTTAACATTACAGGCATTACCAGCATTGTAACAGTTTCTCCTTCTTCTAAACCGTCAACTGGTGTTAAAATCCCAGCCCTGTTAGGCAATGACATCTCTAACATAATCATATCTGATTGTAAGTTGGTCAACATTTCTGTTAAGAAACGAGAGTTGAAACCAATTTGAAGATCATCTCCCTGATAATCACAAGTCAATCTTTCTTCGGCTTTGTTTGAGTAATCGATATCCTCAGCAGAAACATTTAATTCGGCTCCTGCAATTTTTAAACGGATTTGGTGCGTTGTTTTGTTTGAGAAAATTGCCACACGACGAACTGAACTTAAAAACAAAGAACGATCGATCATTAATTTGTTTGGATTTTCTTTTGGAATTACCGCTTCATAATTTGGATACTTTCCATCAATTAAACGACACATCAAGATATAGTTGTCAAATGAGAAAGTTGCATTTGAATCGTTATATTCAATTTTTACTTCAGCATCAGAAGTTCCTAAAATACTTTTTAAAATGTTTAAAGGTTTTTTCGGCATAATAAAATCAGCAACCTGAGATGCTTTTACATCTGTACGGGCATATTTTACCAATTTATGAGCGTCTGTTGCTACAAAAGTTAATCCTTCTGGTGAGAACTGAAAGAAAACTCCAGACATTACAGGACGTAAATCATCGTTTCCGGCTGCAAAAATAGTTTTGCTTACTGCGGTTGCTAAAACATCAGCTGGAACAAGTGTTACTGAAGGATCTTCAAGATGTACTGATTTAGGAAATTCTTCACCGGCAGCATACGCTAAAGCATATTTTCCTGAGTTAGAACTAATTTCAACTGTATTATTATCTTCAACTGTAAAAGTCAAAGGTTGTTCAGGAAACGTTTTTAAAATTTCAAGTAAAAGTTTAGCCGGCACAGCTACACTCCCTTTACTTTTAGAATCGATTGATAATGTAGCCGACATTGTCGTTTCAAGATCTGAAGCAGAAACCGTCAACTCATTATTGTTCAGTTCAAATAAAAAGTTATCTAAAATAGGTAACGTATTGTTACTGTTAATAACACTACCTAAAACTTGTAATTGCTTTAATAAGTACGAACTCGATACTATAAATTTCATCTGTTTTGTTTTATTTTTTTATGTATTTATTGGTTTTTGCCCACCGGGGATACATTTTACAAATATATCGTAAACAATCTTAGTTTTACAATTTTTTTATTAACATCTATTTGCTGTATTTCCTTTTTCTTATATAAGTAAAAGCCAGTCCGAAAATTAATAAAATTAGAATTGGAAGTCCGATAGTTATGAACTGCGTCAGACTGTAGTTTTCATAAACCTTTTCTTTATCCAATAATGGCAAATTCAAATCTTTACTTCTAATGTTAATAAGTCCGGTATCATCTAACAAATAATTAATGCAATTCATTACAAAATCCTTATTGTCATATAAATTCCCGGAGCGTTGGTCGTATCCTAATTCTACAGGCATCATGTTTTTATCCAGTTGGTTTTTAGCTAAATCCCCATCAGCAATGACAATCATTTTTGTAGGTTTTCCTTTTGATAAAAATGAATTCTCTTTAAATGGCAAAACACGATTTTCAAAAACCGAATGAAAACTTCCTTCTAATAAAACAGAAAGCGGAAGGTTTCCTTTATTGATGTAATCCTGGGGTGTAGATTTCTCTGTTACAATATTTAAATTGATTTCAGTTGGAGTTCCAATCTTCTTAGAATAAGGTGACGATTTTAATAATACCGTTTTTTTAATTCCGTTTTTCAAAGTATCAATTGGACTGGCAAAATCAAATTTGATTCCGCCTAAATTTTTCACAATTGGATGTTTCGCTTCAGGTGTGACAAGCGGAGCATACTTCCAAATGAAATCCTGATATTGTGTAGCGCTTCCCTGCTCTCCTGTTGCTAATTTTATTGGACTGCCCTGCTCATCTTTTACTAAATCCGGATTAATTCTGAACCCATATTTAAAGAACATATCATTAAGGTTTAAATCTCTTGGATATGCCAAAGTAGCACCAGCCTGATTGTATAAACTATCCATATCAGCTGCAACCTGATCTATTAGCCAAAGTGTTTTTCCGCCATTCATGATAAATTGATCTAAAACCTGTTTTTCTTCATCAGAAAAAGTTTCAGTTGGTTTTGCAATAATTGCCAAATCGTATTTTTTCAGCGCCTCTAAACTTCCTGTTGGATTTTTAGCAACTGAATCTAATGTAAAAGGGCCAATATAATAGCTTTCACGAATTTGCATCAACATTTTGGCTATGTGAACTTCTTTCATTTCACCATTTCCTTTTATAATAGCAACTTTCTTTTGTTTGTCTTTAGTGATTTTATTAATGGCATCGGCAATAGAATACTCTAAATGCTGTACCGATCCGATTACTTTTTGTGTAGTCGAAGCACCCATTATGTTTTTTAGCAATGGGATATTAACTTCTTTATTATTATAAACTGCAATTGCCCAGGGAAAAACCATTGCCTGTGATTGCTTTCCTTTATCATCAACAGTAATATTTATTGGAGTAAGCCCTTTTTGATAAAGTGATTTTACCACATCCATGCTTTCATCCTTATTTTCCAACGGATTAACAAATTCGAAAACAATATTGCTGTTATAAGCCTGGAATTCTTCTAATAATTGTCTGGTTTCCTGTTGTAAACGTCTAAAGTCTGCCGGTAAATCACCCTGCATATAAATCTTGATCGATAACGGATTTTTAATCTGTTTTACGATTTGCAAGGAAGTTACAGATAAAGTATATCGTTTGTCTTTAGTCAAATCAAATCGGTGGAAAAACAAGCTTCCAAGTACATTTAAAACGATTAAAATAAAAATTGTAATCCCTAAAGTTTTGATATTTTTTTGAGTAGCTGCTTTCATTAGGCTTTAAAAGATTTTAATTGATACACAGTAAAAGACAAAAACAATATGGTAATACTTAAAAAGTAAATCACATCGCGAGTGTCAATTACACCTCTGCTCATACTTTTAAAATGATCCTGCATACCTAATACTGAAATAATACCGGAAGCATCAGGAATTAATGAAGCCAAACCTTCAAATCCGAAATAAAAGAAAAAACAGATAAAAACTGAAATGATAAAGGCTACAATTTGATTTTCTGAAAGTGTAGAAGTAAAAATCCCAATGGCAGAATAGGCAGCAATCAGGAATAACAAGCCGAAATAAGAACCAATCGTACTTCCCATATCAATATTTCCTTCTGGTAATCCTAAATTCGAAATCACTTTTACATAAATAAATGTAGGTACGATTGCTAAAATGATTAAAAATGCAGCACCTAAAAATTTTCCGTTTACAATTTCCCAAATCGATAATGGTTTGGTTAAAAGCAATTCTAAAGTTCCTTGTTTTTTTTCATCAGAAAAACTTCTCATGGTAACAGCCGGAATCAGGAAAATTAAAATCCAGGGTGCTAATGTGAAAAACGGAGTTAAATCGGCATAGCCTGTGTTTAATATATTGTAGTTTCCTTCAAAAACCCATAAAAATAGTCCGTTGCTGATTAAGAAAATCGCAATGACCAAATAGCCAATTGGAGAGCCAAAAAAAGATTTTATTTCCCGTAAAATGATAGATTTCATGTAACTTTATTTTTGTTTCAAGTTTTTTTTGTTTCAGGTTTCAAGTTGCTTTGCAAACTTTAGGTTATAAAAATATTTAAAATATTTTCTTTGTGTTCTTTGCGGTTAATTCATTTCAGTATTCACATCAAGTATATAACTTGAAACATAAAACTTTAAACTAAACTAACCAGCTTGTCGACACTCCACGCTTCCGGTTTTGCATTGAAAAGCTTTTTTGTAAAATTCCAAACCGAATTAAAAAGTTCAGATTGTCGATAATTTTCTAAATCGGCTTCGGTTTCCCAATAGCTGTATGTGAAAAATATGCATTTGTCATTTTTATCCTGATACAATTCTAAAAAACGGTTTCCTTCTGCATTTCGTATTTTGTCTTTGATGATTTCAAAATTCTCCAGAAAATCAGGAATCTTATCCTCGTGGAAACTCATTTTTACTATTCGAACAAGCATCTTTAATAATTTTTAGATTCTGAGTTTAGATTTTAGATTGAAAAATGGCTACAAGCGCGCAAAAATACCAAAAATGATTGTTTTTTCAGTATATTTTTTGAGTTATAAAAACAATTTTTTGATTATCACATGAATCTGAAATCCATAATCTAAAATCATAAAAATTGAACCGTAATCACATCTCTGTAATTCAATCCTAATAAACTATTTGCAGAACCCACATTTGAAGGATTACTTCTAAAAATAGCGATTTCAAGAAAACCAGCTTCGTTGAAAATAGCCAGTTTCTCACCTTCATAAGTTTTAATCGGATATTTTTCAGAACTTGCAATAGCTGAATAATTCGGCAGAATGGTTTTGATGCTTTTTGGCTTCATCACAATTTCATATGGCCGGCCTTTGGCTATTTCCAGAAATTGTTTTTTAGAGATATTTGTAACAACATTTCCAAAATGGTCAATATAGATAACATTCCCTTTGATAGAATTTCCGTCAGCTGCTATGACAGGCTGCAATTCCGTTATTTGTTTAATTGCTGAAATTTCTTTGCCAATAACATTCAGCAAGCCGCCTTTTGCCAAATGGCAGGCTACTTTTATAAAAACATCCAAATCACTGTATTCACTCGGAAAACGATCATGAATATTGATTGCAACAATTTTTTGCGGAACAATTTTTTGTGTCAGCATACTCAAAATACCATTATCAGCGCAAATAAAGTAATGATCATTCCATTGCATGGCAATATGCTGGTTTTCTTTGTTCAATTCAATATCTACTCCTATTAAATGTACCGTTCCTTTTGGGAAACTTAAATAGGATGCTCCAATAATGTAACTTGCTTCAGATGTATTAAATGGATCAATATCATGTGAAATATCAATGATTTGAGCTTCTGAATATTCAGACAAAATTTTCCCCTTCAGCGAACCAACAAAGTGGTCTTTTAAGCCATAATCGGTAGTAAGGGTAATTATTGACATCATTTTGTTTATAACTATTGATAGTATTTAAATCTAATTTTCATTAAATTTGAGAAATGCAAAGCTAGTAATAGTAATTACAAAAAAGCAAGAAAGAAAAGACAAATTGCTTTTTTAATAAAAAAGACCCGACAGCCAATTGATTTATAGAAAGATTTAATTTTAATTTAAAACTACCTCATTTGAACGAAAGAATAATCGAGCTAATAGACATCGCTCCAAAAGACTTTTGGGGCGCTCAAGACACTCATCTTGAAATAATCAAAAAGTACTACCCAAAGCTTAAAATAGTAGCACGAGGGACGACTTTGAAAGCATTTGGCGAAAAAGAAGTTTTAGATGAATTCGAAAAAAGGTTTCAAAGGCTGATGCTCCATTTTACCCGATACAATAATATTGACGATAATGTAATTGAACGTGTAATTATGAGTGATGGTCAGGATGAAAAAAGATCATATGATCATGACAAAATATTAGTTCATGGTGTTGGCGGTAAAATCATTAAAGCCATGACGCCTAACCAGCAATTATTGGTTGATACCATCAAAAAGAATGACATGGTATTTGCAGTCGGACCAGCCGGAACAGGAAAAACCTATACAGGCGTGGCAATGGCGGTAAAAGCGCTTAAAGACAAGGAAGTAAAAAGGATCATATTAACAAGGCCAGCGGTTGAAGCAGGAGAAAATCTTGGTTTTTTACCCGGTGATATGAAAGAAAAACTTGATCCGTATATGCAGCCCCTTTATGATGCTCTCCGTGATATGCTGCCAAATGAAAAACTGGAAGATTACATTTTGAAAGGAATCATTCAGATTGCTCCATTGGCATTTATGCGTGGACGTACACTGGATAATGCTTTTGTAATTCTGGATGAAGCTCAAAACACAACCCACTCGCAAATGAAAATGTTTTTGACCCGTATGGGAAAAAACGCCAAATTTATGATTACGGGTGATCCCGGACAGGTCGATTTACCAAGAAGAACTATTTCTGGTCTTAAAGAAGCTATTTTGGTTCTGAAAGACGTTGACGGAATCGGAATTATTTATCTTGATGATAAAGACATCGTTCGTCACAGATTGGTTAAAAAGGTAATTGACGCTTATAAACAAATAGAAAATCACGATTAATTTTGTGAAATGTTTTTTAGTAAAATGTCAAATGTAAATCGTAAAATGTATTTTGATGTTTAATAATATTCGTTTTATACATATCTTTATGAAAATGTGTAAAACGAATATTTTTTTGAATCAGTTTTGTCATTCCGTAGAAATCTCAAAACAATATAAATTTAGATTCCTACGGAATGACAAGATTGAGTTTAAACTAAAAAACACATGAAACAATTAGATGATTTTTATTTAAAACAAGAAGAACCTGTAAAAGGTGTATTCCTTGCGTTAAAAGATATTATTCTAAAACAAGATCATAATATCACTCATGTCTTAAAATACGGAATGCCTTTTTTTTGCTACAAAGGAAAAATGTTCTGCTATTTATGGATTCACAAAAAACTAAAACAGCCTTATATCGGAATTGTAGAAGGAAAACACTTTGATGAACCTTTTTTAATTCAGGAAGCCCGTTCGAGAATGAAAATTATGATGTTGAATGCTGGTAAAGATTTGCCTTTGGAACAAATTGAAAGTATTTTACAAAAAGCATTGAATTTATACAGATCAGGAATTATAAAAGTTTAAATTATTTAAAAGGCAGCTTTGACAAATAGTTAAATAAATAATAAACTTCCCCTAATTTAGACTTTGACGACTCTCCATCTTTGTTCTTCTAATTCTAAAACCGTAAATTTGCACATCATAAAATACCTGATCTTTAATATGACTAAGCTTAAGAATATAAAAGTTGTTGTAAGTGATTTAGATGGAACCTTACTCAATCCGCAACACAGAATATCAGATTACACCAAATCAATTTTTCAGGAACTTCACAATCAAAATTATCTTATTGTAGTTGCCACAGGCCGTCATCATCTTGATGCGATGGCTATTATCGAAACACTGGAAGTTCCGGTTTATTTAGTGAGTTCTAATGGAGCCAGAATCCATTCACCTGAAAAGGAAGAACTTTTTTCATTCAATTTAAATAGTGATATTGTAAAAACAGCTTTAAGTGTTGATATTGATCCGGAAATTACTGTGGTTTTATTTAAGGAAAATGTATGGCTAACAAATAAATTAAGCGAAAAATTGAATGCTTTTCAGTCTGAATTGAAATATCATCCCGAATTGGTCGATTATAAAACTTTAGAAGATTTTGGAGCTATCAAAATATTTTTCGCACACGATAATCACGAAAAATTGGTCAAATTAAAAGATGCTGTTTTAGTGAATTCTTCTGAACATTTGCATCATGCTTTTAGTTTGCCAACCTGTCTTGAATTTATGGATAAATCAGTTGATAAAGCCGTTGCAATAATGAAAGTACTGGAAAAAGAAGGCTTCACAACTGAAGAAGCTGTTTCTTTTGGAGATGGATTCAATGATGTTCAGATGTTATCTTCAACAGGAAAAGGTTTAATTATGGGGAATGCACCGGTTTTATTAAAAGAAACACTACCAAATTTAGAAGTTATAAAAACCAATGCAGAAGATGGTGTGGCAAAATATATTTCGTCTAAAATTCTAAACAGAGAATTTGTTGCAAGCTAAGCTTTGCTTATTTAGCTTTTAAATAATTTTTCATATATAAATGAAATCCTTGAAAGAAATTCTTCAAGGATTTTTTGCTTTCAATCAATATTCCATAAAGATTTAGCAGACAAAAAAGTGAAACAATTTTTTTAATACTTTTCAAAGTGTATTTTTGTTTTCTCAAATAATATTACCCATGACAAAAAACTTTTTTATCCTTGCTTTTTTAATTTTTTCAATAACCGGAAGCAGCCAAAATTTGAAATTAGAGGAAATAATGAAAGGTGAATCCTATATCGGAAATCAACCAACAAACGGACGCTGGTCATTAGATGGAAAAAAAGTTTACTTTGAATGGAACCCAAAAGATGAATTGGGAGCAAGTACATACTTTTGGCAAAAAGGAATGACAAAACCAGAAGCTGCATACCCAAAAGAGGCTGCCTTTTCTCACCTTGATTTTAAAGTTAAATCAGGATCAGATATTGCTTATTATCTTGATAAGGGAAATTTGTATTCCTATTCAATTCGTTCAAAATCAATCAAAAAGTTATTACAACAATCTACTCCTATTTCTAATTTGCAATTAGGAAATCAAGCAGGGATAATATTCTTCGAACAAAATAATAACATTTTTAAATACAACACCAAAGAAGGTACCGTTTTACAAATTACCAATTTCAGCAAAGGGAACAAAAAAGAACCAAAACCTGAAAAAGATTCTTTTTTGAAAACCCAACAAAAAGAGTTATTTCAGTTTATAAGAGATCAGGAAGCAAAAAAAGAATGGAATCTGGCTAAAAGTAAAGCTGTAAAAGATGATTTTGCCAAAGAATATTATTATGGAAAAGATGATTTTTATAGTTTGAAAGTAAATCCAAATGGAAGTTTTGCTACTTTTATTTTAGTTGAACCACTAGATACTAAGCAGGAAAAAATGGAAGTTTTTATAACTGCCGACGGTTATAACCAAACGCAGGAAACAAAGGAAAAAGTTTCTGTAAAGAATCTTGTTAAAACCCGTTTTGCTATATATTCTGTTGTAAAAGATTCCGTTTACTTTGTGAATTTTTCGGCTTTAAGCCACATTCAGGATACCCCAAAATATTATGAATTATATGACAATTTAAAAAACAAAGCCAAAGAAGACAAATTAATTGTAGCGCAGGCTCCGGTTTATAATGAAAATGGCTCTTTTGCCATTGTTGAAATCAGAAGTCAGGACAATAAAGACAGATGGTTAGTGAATTTAAATCTTGAAAAAGGGGGTTTTGAAGAAATTGAGCATCAGCATGATGAAGCATGGATTGGCGGTCCAGGTATTCCGTCTTATTCTTTTTCTTCCGGAACTTTAGGTTTTTTAGCAGATAATCAAACTATATATTTTCAATCTGAAGCGACCGGATACTCCCACTTATATACTTATAATTTAAAATCCAAAAAGAAAGCGCAATTAACAAAAGGTAATTGGGAAGTTCGTGATGTAACTTTATCAAAAGATAAAAAAGTATTTTACTTAACAACTAATACAACACATCCGGGAAATAGAAATTTTTATAAATTAAATACTGCCGATGGTGTTTTACAACCCATTTTAACTAAGGACGGAGCAAACGAAGTAATTTTATCTCCAGATGAAAAAACACTTTTGGTACGTTATTCCTATAAAAATATTCCTTGGGATTTTTATATTGCCGAAAACAAAAAGAATACAGCATTGCAGCAAATTTCATCTTCGCCTTCTGAGAGTTTTAAAAAATACCAATGGAGAGAACCTCAGATTATTACGTTCAAGTCACAGGATGGAACTCCGATAAATGCGAGATTGTATACTCCTAAAACAGATAATAAAAATAAAGCTGCTGTAATTTTTGTTCACGGTGCTGGATATTTACAAAATGCACATAATTATTGGAGTAATTACTACAGGGAATATATGTTTCATAATTTGTTAACAGACTTGGGTTACACAGTTTTGGATATTGATTACAGAGGAAGTGATGGTTATGGACGTGATTTCAGAACTGGAATTTATCGTTTTATGGGAGGAAAAGATTTATCGGATCATATTGATGGTAAAAAATATCTGGTGGATAATTTAGATATTGATGCTAAAAGAGTTGGTATTTATGGAGGTTCGTATGGAGGTTTTATCACTTTAATGGGAATGTTAACGACTCCCGGTGAGTTTGCTTCGGGAGCTGCATTGCGTTCTGTTACGGATTGGGCACATTATAATCACGGATACACAGGAAATATTTTGAATTTCCCTGAAACTGACCCCGATTCTTATAAAAAAAGCTCTCCTATTTATTATGCCGATAATTTAAAAGGAAATTTAGTGATGCTTCACGGAATGGTCGATGATAATGTAGAATATAAGGATATTGTTCGTTTATCACAGCGTTTTATCGAGTTGGAAAAAAAGAACTGGAACCTTGCTTCTTTTCCTGTTGAGGCACACGGATTCAAAGAAACATATTCCTGGATTGATGAATATAGCAGAATCTTAAATTTATTTAATTCAACACTCTTGAAATAAGTTTTCGGTTTGCAGACTGTGACTGAGACTGAAAACTGTGACTAAAAAAAAGAATATAAATTAGATTCTTTTTTTCTTTTAATTAGTTTTAAATTTGCATTCGTAAAACACAACACAACTAAGAATAATGAGCAATACAATCACAACTACAAATTTTAATTTCCCGAATCAAAAATCTGTTTACCGCGGAAAAGTCAGAGAAGTTTATAATATTAATGACGAACTTTTAGTAATGGTTGCTACCGACCGACTTTCTGCTTTTGATGTGGTTTTACCAAAAGGAATTCCGTACAAAGGACAAATTCTGAATCAGATCGCTACAAAATTCATGGAATTGACCGAAGATATTGTACCAAACTGGTTGATTGCTACTCCGGATCCAAATGTTGCCGTGGGGCATTTATGTGATCCTTTTAAAGTAGAGATGGTTATTCGTGGTTATCTTTCAGGACATGCGGCGAGAGAATATGCTGCTGGAAAAAGACAAATTTGTGGTGTAACAATGGCAGAAGGTTTAAAAGAGAATGATAAATTTCCGGAACCTATTATCACACCCACTACAAAAGCCGATAATGGTTCTCATGATGAAGATATTTCCCGTTCAGCTATTTTAGCAAAAGGAATTGTTACTGAAGAAGATTATATTGTTTTAGAAAAATACACTCGAGATTTATTCCAAAGAGGAACTGAAATTGCTGCAAGCCGTGGTTTAATTTTAGTGGATACTAAATATGAATTCGGAAAAACAAAAGATGGAGTTATCGTTTTAATTGATGAAATTCACACTCCGGATTCTTCACGTTATTTTTATGCTGACGGATATCAGGAAAGACAGGAAAAAGGAGAAGAGCAAAAACAATTATCAAAAGAATTTGTACGCCGCTGGTTAATCGAAAATGGTTTTCAAGGTCAGGAAGGACAGCAAATTCCTGAAATGACCGACACATATATCGAATCAGTTTCTGAAAGATATATTGAGTTATATGAAAATATCTTAGGAGAAAAATTTGTTAAGGCTGATATTGATAATATTGACCAACGTATTGAAAAAAACGTATTAGATTACCTTATTTCTAAAGAGTAATTTTCGGGTTTAAACTAAACTATTTAAACCATGACCGTTATTACAAATAAAAAAAATGCCTTGCTAATTCTATTTATGACAGCAGGGCATTTTCTTTTTGCACAGATTGACAAAAATGCGACAAAAGAAACCAGAAATTTATACCATAATTTAAAAACTATTTCGAAAGAACATATTTTGTTTGGACATCAGCATGCACTGGAATACGGTCATGGATGGTCAAATGAAACTAATAGATCAGATGTGAAATTGGTAACCGGTTCACATCCAGCTGTAGTTGGAATCGATTTCAGTGGTTTTTCGGGACAATCAAACGATGCAATTGAAAAAACAAAAGAAACCCTCAAAAAGAATGTTATTGACACTTATGAACGAGGTGGAATTACAACAGTTTCGTGGCATTTTTTGAATCCCGCTTCCGGTGGCGGTTTTTATTGGAAAGACTCCGTTTCCGTAGCCGCTATGTCATTAATTAAACCTGGTGGTTCCCATCATGAGCAATATAAAGAAATTTTAAAAACCATTGCTGATTTTGCAAATTCTGTAAAAGCAAAAGATGGTTCGCTGGCTCCAATGATTTTTAGGCCTTATCATGAGTTTGACGGTGATTGGTTTTGGTGGGGTAAAAAATATACTTCGCGAGAAGATTTTATTGCTGTCTGGCAATTTACTGTTTCTTATTTGAGAGATACTTTAGGCGTACATAATTTTATTTATGCTTTTTCACCGGACAATAGATTTAATTCTGAAGAGGAATATTTAGAACGTTATCCGGGAGATGATTATGTGGATATGTTTGGTATGGATGATTATGGTGATTTTGGCAGGGATGGCAAATATGATCTGGAAGCTTCCATCAGGAAGCTCAAAATAATTTCGGATGTGGGGATCAAAAAGAATAAATTAGCCGCCTTAACTGAAACAGGTTTAGAGTCAATTCCGAATGCGACCTGGTGGACAGAAACTTTGCTTAAAGTTTTAAAAGTTGAGAAGTTAGAATTAGCTTATGTTTTGGTTTGGCGTAATGATGCAACAAGCCCAACACATTTTTATGCTCCGTTTCCCGGACAAACTAGTGCTCCTGATTTTATTAAATTTTATGAGGATTCTTATACTTTGTTTGAGAATGATTTGAAGAATGTTTATAATAAAAAATTTAAGTTGAAATAGTTTTTTTTTCCACAGATTATTCAGATTTACAAATCTTTTAATCTGAATAATCTGTGGCTAAGCCTTATCATTCTTCCATTTTTACCTTTAAATTGTCGAGGCCTTTTTGTAAATCATTACCAATCATCTGGTCCATTTTCATCATGGGCAGCATCAAATTCATTGGGTAAGGCATAACACCGCTGATTCCCCACTTTACTTTGGTTTTATTTCCGGAAACAGCTTCCGTAGACATAAATCCTACTGCAGTATCATCCATTGGTTTTTTAAATCGTAGTGCAAAATCAATACGTTTCCCTTTGGTAATTTTTGTTATCTCCTGTTCACCGACACCAACATCCTTTACATCGCTTTCCCATGCGGAAATTGAGCCAACTTCTCCGTCAGTTCCTTTGTAAGTTGATTTCATTTTAGGGTCAATATTAGCCCAAACACTAAATTCGTTTTGATTCTTTAAATATCTCACATAATTAAAAACCGTATCAACAGGTTTGTTTATGGTAATTTCTTTGGTTACAGCATATTCTTTGGGCATGAAGTAAGCCGCAATTAATACAATTGCTAAAATTAAGATTAAAGCGATAAGAATTTTTTTGATGACTCCCATAGTTTTGTGATTTTAAGGTTAATTAATGTAAACTCGTATAAATTCTATAATTATTTATTTTTTTTCCAGTTTCGGAAATACTACTGTTAAATTTTAACATTCAGACTGAAGTAAAGTTAAAAAAAGTCACGCTTTGATTTTGAAAAAATATAACAATTTCAATTTGTTTTATATAATATTTTGATATTCTGTAACATTTCAGGTTTTTCGTCGTCTATATTAACAAGGAAATCAATATTAAAGATTAACATTAGAAGTCTTAAATTAAGAAAACGTTAATTAATAGTTAAAACATAGTACCTTGCAATACAAAATACTATTTTTTAGATTACTTTTACATCAGTTTTAAAATCATCAACAATTAATCAATCAATTAACAAACAATCATTATGAAAAAATCAATCATTATTTTAGGAGTAGCCTTAGTGGCTTTTACAAATGTATCAATGGCATTTAATCACTTGCCAGTTAATACCGAAAAAAACAGTTTAATTAAAAACTATGATGCAACACCATTAAATGTTGCTATATCTAAAGGAGATCTGCAAATCGTTGTGAAATTTATTGAATACGGAGCAGATGTAAATGAAAAATCAGACGATATGTCTCCATTAATGGTTGCTGCCCGTTATAATAAA
The DNA here is from genome assembly GCF_000282055.1 of Flavobacterium sp. CF136. Lineage (GTDB taxonomy): Bacteria > Bacteroidota > Bacteroidia > Flavobacteriales > Flavobacteriaceae > Flavobacterium. The sequence continues at coordinate 6,286 of NZ_AKJZ01000003.1, read as the reverse complement.
GTAGAAATAATTAAAGTTTTATTGGCCAATGGAGCTCGTCCGGCTACTAAAAATGAAAAAGGATTTACAGCTTTAAAATATGCACAGTTATCAAATGCAACAGAAGCTATTGCGATTTTGAAAGATTTAAAATAATTAGCTTCACAAAATATTTTTGAATTAGTAAGCAAAAATACAAAGACCTTCTATCACTAGAAGGTCTTTTTGATTTTAGCCCTGATAGGAGCGGCATCCTTTTTTGTTTTTTTAAGCAAAAAAGATATAGCGGATAGCAGGAACAGCTCCTAATCATTTAACTAATTTAAAAGCTCGCTTTATTTATTTCGTTGTCCTGAATTTTAGAGAACAAGAACAATCCTGTAATGGCGCCTATAGTTGCAAATAACATATCTGACTGTGTGTCCCAAACATAACCCTGAGTACCTAAAAAAGCATCACCCCCGTCTCCTGTCACAATTGAAACTCCCCATTCAATCCACTCATAGGCAGCACTAATCGCTAAACAAATACTGACAATAATAAAGTTGAAAAAACTTTTGTTGCTGATTACATTTTTGCGAATGAATAATTCCCTAATAATCATTGCGGGAACTAAACCTTGCGCAAAATGCCCCACTTTATCATAGTTATTTCGACTTTGATGAAAAATCTCTTTTATATAATCAAAAAATGGAACTTCAGCATACGTATAATGACCTCCAATAAAGAGAATTATACAATGTACCAATATCAAAGTATAAGTGAAATTTGTAAATCGAAATTTTTTAAAAGTGAAGGTCAGGATCAATACACCAATTATGGCTGGAATAATTTCAAGGAAACAAGTAAAAACTTCTTTGGGATTTATAATAGATGCTATCAAACTGATAAAAAAGAGGGCTAACAAAAAATAAATATATTTCATCAAACAGATTTTAAGTTTATAAGATTTGTGTGCAATATATCAAACTAAAATCTATAAAACAGTAAAAATTATTGCTTTTATCAGTCAATTCGGTTACTTATAAAATAACCAAATTGACTTCTAATTATATTTTTATTTGAAATAAGAGAAAGTCTCGTTATTATCAATTTTCAATAATGATTCATAGATCAATTGGATTACATTTTCAACATCTTCTCTGTGCACCATTTCTACTGTTGTATGCATATAACGCAAAGGCAGAGAAATCAATGCCGATGCTACGCCACCATTGCTGTAAGCAAAAGCATCAGTATCTGTTCCTGTAGCTCTTGATGTAGCATGACGCTGAAACGGTATTTTATTTTCTTCGGCAGTATTAACAATCAATTCACGCAGGTTATTCTGTACAGCAGGTGCATAAGCGATTACCGGTCCTTTACCCATTTTAAGGTCGCCTTCAACTTTTTTATCAATCATAGGAGTTGTTGTATCATGACAAACATCAGTTACGATTGCAACATTTGGCTTAATTCTTTGTGAAATCATTTCGGCACCACGGAGGCCAATTTCTTCCTGAACGGAGTTTACAATGTATAATCCAAAAGGTAATTTCTTTTTATTTTCATGTAATAAGCGGGCTACTTCGGCAATCATAAAACCTCCCATTCGGTTATCAATTGCACGGCAAACAAATTTATTTTCGTTCAACACCATAAATTCATCAGGATAAGTAATCACACAGCCAACATGAACTCCCATGGCTTCGACTTCATCTTTGGTTTCACAGCCCAGATCAATAAAAATATTACTGATTTTTGGAGCTTCTTCCTTATCACGCAAACGCGTATGAATCGCAGGCCATCCAAAAACACCTTTTACAATTCCTTTTTTGGTATGGATATTTACTCTTTTTGATGGTGCTATCTGATGGTCTGAACCTCCGTTTCGGATAACATATAATAAACCGTCATCAGTAATATAATTTACATACCATGAAATTTCATCTGCATGTCCTTCAATTACTACTTTAAACTCAGCCTCAGGGTTAATAACTCCAACAGCAGTACCGTAAGTATCGGTGATAAAAGTATCTACATAAGGTTTCAAATAATTCATCCAGAGCTTCTGTCCTTCACTTTCATAACCTGTTGGAGAAGCATTATTAAGATAGCTTTCTAAAAAAGCAATTGAGGTATCATTTAAGATTGATTTTATACTCATAAAAATATTTTTTTGCTAATTTATAAATTTGGTATTACAGTTGTGTATATAATGTATAATTTTACACTTAAATTAATATGTCTATGAGATTTACAACTTGTATTTTATGTTTTCTTTTAATTTCTATTGCTGCTAAAGCACAGGTAACTCCTAAAGAAAACTCTGAGATGGGCTACACGCTTACTGAAAACGACTCAATCCTTAATGATACCATTGAGTTGCCCGAAATTATTATCTCAAAAGAAAAACTGGATCCTGAAAGTCAAAAGCAATTCCTGATACTCCAAAACCGGGTTTATAAAACGTATCCGTATGCAAAGCTGGCTGCTGATCGATTGACCGCTTTAAATAATGGAATGGCACGTTTGAAAACCAATCGTGAGAAGAAAAAATATTTTAAAATTGTTGAAGATTACCTGAACAATGAGTTCGAAGACAGATTAAAAAAACTCTCTCGAAAACAAGGGCAGATTTTGGTTAAACTAATACATCGCCAAACCGGTAAAACTACTTATGAACTGATAAGGACTTTAAAAAGTGGCTTTAAGGCATTCGTTTCAAATACAACGGCCAGTATGTTTAACATCAGTTTAAAAAAAGAATATCAGCCATATGAAGTAAATGAAGATTATGCGATAGAAACAATTCTCGTCAGGGCATTTGAATCGGGAAGATTAATCAATCAAAAATCTGCAAATCCTGTTAATTATAATGATCTTGCGACCCATTGGGAAGAAAAAGCACAAACAACTGCTAAAAAATAATTATCTCTAAATAATCAAAACGCCGACAGATTTCAGAAATCTGTCGGCGTTTTATTTTTAAAAAGAAAATCCTAAATTATTTCAAACCGGCTAAACTTTGCTCGATTGTAGCAATTTTTGCAAGTGCATCGGCTTGTTTTTGTTTTTCTATATTTAAAACTTTTTCTGGAGCTCCGTTTACAAATTTTTCGTTTAAAAGCTTTGCTTCAACAGATTTTAAGAATCCTTTGGTATAATTCAGCTCTTCTGTCAATTTTGTGATTTCAGCGTCAACATCGATATTTCCTGTAATCGGAATAAAATACTCATTTGATTTTACACGGAAAGATAATGCCCCGTCAACTTTTTCAGAAACATATTCTAATGAAGTAATGTTTCCTAATTTAGTTACAACCGAATCAAAATAAGTGGAAGCTTTGTCGTTGTTCACTACTTTCAATTCAATAGTATCTTTAAACGGAATATTCTTGTCTTTACGAATCGTTCTGATTCCTGAAATTACTTCAATTGAATTTTCAAAATCAGCAATTAATTTTGCATCAAATGATTTTAATTCCGGCCAGATCGAAACAATTAAAGCTTCTTCAGGAGTTCTTTCGGCAATTAAATGCCAAATTTCTTCTGTCAGGAAAGGCATAAACGGGTGAAGCAATTTCAAGTTGTTTTCTAACATTTCGATTGCTTTGTCAAACGTCTTTTTATCAATTGGCTGTTGGTATGCCGGTTTGATCATTTCAAGAAACCATGAACAGAAATCATCCCAAACTAATTTGTAAATTGCCATTAATGAATCTGAAATTCTATATTTCTCAAAGTTATCTTCAATGTCAACAAGCGTTTGCTGCAATTTCGCTTCGTACCATTCAATTGCTGTTTTTGATGATTCCGGCTGTGGAATTGTTTCTGAAACTTCCCAGCCTTTTATCAATTTAAAAGCATTCCAAATCTTATTAGAAAATGCTTTTCCCTGATTACATAATTCTTCATCAAACATAATATCGTTTCCTGCAGAAGCGCTTAAAAGCAATCCTACACGAACACCATCCGCACCAAACTTATCGATCAAATCTAAAGGATCAGGAGAGTTCCCTAATGATTTAGACATTTTACGACGTTGTTTATCGCGTACTAAACCTGTTAAATACACATTGGTGAATGGTTTTTCACCAGCATATTCGTAGCCTGCAATAATCATTCTGGCAACCCAGAAAAACAAAATATCCGGACCAGTAACCAAGTCATTTGTTGGATAATAATATTTGTAATCTGCACTTTCGGGATCCATGATTCCGCCAAAAACTGACATCGGCCATAGCCAGGATGAAAACCAGGTATCTAGTGCATCAACATCTTGTTTTAAATCTTTTGTTTCAAGTTTCAAATTTGAAGTTTTTTCTTTAGCCAAAGCTAAAGCATCTTCGATATTTTCTGCAACTACGAAATCTTCTTTTCCGTCTCCATAATAATACGCAGGAATTTGTTGCCCCCACCATAATTGACGAGAGATATTCCAATCACGGATATTATTTAACCAATGCGCATAGGTATTTTCGAAACGCTTTGGATGTAATTTAATATCACCGTCAACTAAAACAGATTTAATTGCAGGTTTTACTAAATCTTCCATTTTCAAAAACCACTGATCTGATAATCTTGGCTCGATTACCGCTTTTGTTCTTTCAGAAGTTCCTACTTTATTCAGATGGATTTCGGTTTTAGCCAAAGCTCCAATCTCTTCTAATTCTTTTGCAATTTCGGTACGAACCACAAAACGATCTTTTCCCTGATACTGTAATCCGAAACTATTTAGCGTAGCATCTTCATTAAAAATATCAACGATTTCAAGATTATGTTTTTCTCCTAATGTTTTGTCATTCATATCGTGAGCCGGAGTCACTTTTAAGCACCCGGTTCCGAATTCAATATCTACATATTCGTCTTCGATAATTGGAATCACTCTTCCACAAATAGGAACAATTGCTTTTTTACCTTTCAAATGTGTAAAACGCTCATCATTCGGGTTGATACAAATAGCAGTATCCCCAAAAATAGTTTCAGGACGAGTTGTAGCAATCGTCAGAAAATCTTCAGAACCTTCAATTTTATATTTTAGGAAAAATAGTTTTCCTTGTTGTTCTTCATAAATTACCTCTTCGTCAGAAAGCGTTGTTTTAGCTTCAGGATCCCAATTTACCATTCGGTATCCTCTGTAAATCAAACCTTTGTTATATAAATCAACAAACGACTTAATTACAGATGCTGACATGTCCGGATCCATAGTAAATTTTGTACGCTCCCAATCGCAGGAAGCACCTAATTTTTTAAGCTGATCTAAGATTACACCACCATATTTGTCTGTCCATTCCCAGGCATGAGCTAAGAATTCTTCGCGTGTTAAATCATTTTTATTGATTCCTTCCGCTTTCAGTTTAGCAACAACTTTTGCTTCGGTAGCAATCGATGCATGGTCTGTTCCCGGAACCCAACAAGCATTAAAGCCTTTAAGACGTGCTCTACGAATTAAAACATCCTGAATTGTATTGTTCAACATATGCCCCATGTGCAAAACTCCAGTGACATTTGGTGGCGGGATTACAATTGTATAAGGTGTTCTATGATCTGGTTCTGAATGAAAATAATTGTTTTTCATCCAGTAATCATACCATTTATTCTCGATCGTTTTAGCGTCAAATTGTGCTGGAATTGTCATTTTATCGTGGGTATTGTTTAATCGTTAATTTGTTTAATCGTTAATTTGCATACCTGCTTTTAATCGTTATTTATGAATCAAAAAAAACGATTAAACAGTTAAACAAATAAATCATAAACACTTTGGTTTAATTTTTGTATTTATTATCGACAGCAAAAGTAAATAATTAAGTACACTATAAAAAGCGAAATAATAATTTGTGTATTAATTAAAAGAAAGTATATTTACTTACAACTTAAAACAATTTCAAAATGAAAAATGTTGCCACTTTTATTATAATCCTATTGCTTAGTGTGGTAGGTTATTCACAAAACGGCCCAAAAATTGAATTTGAAGCCCAGGACAATACAATTGATTACGGAAGAATCACAAAAAGTGATAATGCTATGCGATCCTTTGAATTTACTAATACAGGAGATGCTCCCTTAGTGATAACTTCTGCCCAATCAACATTGAGTACCATAGTTATTACAAAACCCAGTTCACCTATTATGCCAGGGAAGAAAGGTAAAATTGACGTAAAATACAATATGTCAATTGGTCCGATTCGTAAAACAATAACCGTCGAGACCAATGCTGTAAATTATCCTGATGGCCGGGTTGCCTTGAAAATTAAAGGAGAAGTTTTATAAAAAAATTAAAAAAAATAACAAAAGCCATTTCTAATTATGAACATGCCCCAAAAAG
>NZ_AKJZ01000002.1 GCF_000282055.1 Flavobacterium sp. CF136 | reverse complement strand
AACCCGAAACTGAGACCAATAAATTAACTTTGCAATAATCTCAATTTTTTGAAAAAGAGAATAAAAACATAAGTCGTTACTATTTTAGAGACTGTATTTTTTTTAGTAATTGAATTTATACCGTGAAAATATTATTCATAAAAGAAAATTAGAAAAGCTGTATTTTTTCATTTAGAAAAGCCCGAACGAGTGCTGGCAGAATCAATCGGTTGTACACTCCCTGAAAACCCATCATCTCGATTTTATGCGTCTATTTCAAAATAAAGTCTACTGTTCCCCTGATATCGGTGGCCGAAGCTCCAATCATAATTTTGAATTTACCGGATTCTGCAATCCAGGTATTTTTTTTGTCATCGTAATAAGAAAGGTCCTCTTTTGTTAAGGTGAAACTCACCGTTTTTTCCTCTCCCGGTTCTAAAGAAATTTTCTCAAACCCTTTTAATTCTTTAACCGGACGGGGCAAACTTGACTTTTCATCATTAACATACAACTGAACTATTTCCTTTCCGGCAACTTTGCCTGTATTTTTTACTGGAATTGTCACGACCAATGAATCGGCTGTTGTAATTGATTTTGAGGAAATTATAGGTTTTCCGTATTGGAATGTTGTATAGCTCAATCCATATCCGAATGGGAAAAGAACAGGGATATTTTTGGTATCATACCAACGGTAGCCTACTAAAATATCTTCTTTGTAGTTCACGTTGACACCATCACCCGGATAACTGAATTTATCAAAGGCATGTGCCCCAACATCTTCCAGTTTTTTAGGAAATGAGACAGGGAGTTTTCCCGAAGGGTTTACTTCACCGGAAATAATATCTGCCAATGCATTTCCGGCCTCAGAGCCAAGATACCATCCCTGCACAACTGCTGGTGTTTTATCTAACCAGGGCATCAAAACTGCATTTCCGCTTAGTAAAATTACGGCAACATTTTTATTGACTTTCTGTATCTCTTCAATCAGTTTATCTTGCCCAAATGGCAAACTAAGCGATTTACGGTCACCACTTTCACAATCCTGAAAATAATTTTTATTCAAACCGCCAACAAAAAGTACCACATCGGCATGACGGGCAGCCTCAACAGCTGCGTTTTGCAAGGAGTCTATATTTAATTTAGAGGGTTCTTCTGCCCCATATAGCGGCGGACCTGAAGCATATCCCATGCTGTAAACAATATGATTTTCACCATATTTATTCTTTAATCCCTGTAATGGTGAAATTTCATAAGCGGCTTTCAGCGACGTGGAACCTCCCCCAACAATCAGGCTGCGTACAGCATTTTCTCCTATCACGGCAATCTTTGTGTATTTGCCTTGAGGAATGGGTAAAAATTGTTTGTCGTTTTTAAGAAGAACAACTCCCTCTTGTGCTATTTGTCGCGCTGCTAAACTATGCTCTGGTGATACAAAACGACCGAAAGGACGATTGGCACTCATGGTCGTGCGAAAAATCATTCGCAGGATTCGGCTCGCTTTATCATCAAGCTTCGACATTTCATATTCCCCAGATTTAATTCCTTTCAAAAACGGATCGGCCAAATAATAACTGGAAAAAGGAAAATGACCTTGTGTGGTCAATCCATTGGTATAGGTACCCATTTCAATATCAAGTCCACCATTGACAGCTTCATCGGTATTATGTACACCGCCCCAGTCACTGACCACCACGCCATCGAACTTCCAGTCATTTTTCAGGATTTTATTCAACAAAATATCGTTGTGACAGCAATGCACGCCCCATATTTTGTTATAGGCACCCATTATTGACCACACATTCCCTTGCTGAACCGCCGCTTTAAAGGCCGGAAGATAAATCTCGTGCAGTGCCCGGTCGCTTACATTTACATTAATTTCACCACGGGAAATTTCCTGATTGTTCAATGCAAAGTGCTTTACGCACGCAGCAACTCCATTAGACTGTACACCCTGAATGTAGGGAACCACCATGCGTGAAGCCAAAAAAGGATCTTCACCCATATATTCAAAATTCCGGCCATTGAGCGGTGTACGGTAAATATTGACTCCGGGTCCCAACAACATGGTTTTGTTTCGGTATCGGGCTTCTTCTCCAATAGATTTACCGTAAAGCTTTGATATCTCGGGATTGAATGTTGCCGCAAGACATGTCAAGGCAGGAAAAGCGGTGCAGGAGTCATTCGTCCATTGGGCCCCGTTCCATTCATCCCATAATTTCTCATCGCTCACACCATGCGATCCATCGGCAGACCATACATCCGGAATGCCCAGTCGGGGAACTCCTTTTGAACTGAATTTTGACTGCGCATGGCAAAGGGCTACTTTTTCTTCTAAAGTCATCCTTGACAATGCATCTTTTATGCGGGCTTCTACTGGTTTGCTTTCATCCAGGTAAACAGACTCTTGTGCCCATCCACAAATCGACAACAGACTAAATAATAATACTAAAACGTTAATTTTTCTTTTTTTCATGATATTCTTTCGATGTATTTATCAAACTACATCATTATTCTATTTTATTACCCCAACAAACCCTCCTCTTGGAAGACATTCAATTTTTAATGTATCTCCTTTTTTAACTTTTACTATTTCTGAAGAAAAAGATTTATCATCCTTTCCATCTTTGATAAGCTGAAAACTATGGTTTCCTTTACCAAGAAAATCAAATTTTACTATTAAAGTCTGAGGCACGTCTTTACCGTTCAGCCCGGCGATATACCACTGATTTCCTTTCTTACGGGCCATAATAACTTTTTCTCCCGGATAACCGTCAATTAGTTTTGTATCGTCCCAGGCAGTCGGCACCTGTCTCAAAAAGTCTTTTGGTTCGGCCGGTAAAGATTCATATGCTGACGGTCTGTCGGCAAAGTGCTGTAACCCTGATTCAAATACAACAGACAAAGCCAATTCATGGGCATAAGATGTGATATGCGGATGCTGTGAATTTGAAAAAGTAACAGGAGTATAATCCATTGATCCGATTACATTTCGTGTAAATGGAAGCGTAGTATTATGACCTGCTGCTTTATTAGTCAATACCTGATCATTATTGTACCATTCTGCGCCATACACCGCCTCAGTTGTCATCAGGTTGGGGTACGTGCGCGCCCAACCACGGGGAATTGTTGCGCCATGAAAGTTTACCATTAAATGATATTTTGCCGCATCTTTCAAAATAGTAATGTAATACTTCATCATATCCTGGTGGTCACCGGCAAAAAAATCTACCTTGATTCCATACACACCTATTTTATTGAGCCACGCAAATTCCTTGGCACGTTTTTCTGCTGTAAGTAAGCGGTCATTTGGTGTCGGGTCGAGCCAGATTGAACCGGAATTATACCACATCAATGGTTTTATTCCTTTACTTTTTGCATAGTTTACCACATCGGTTATATTCCCGCCATTGCCCATTACATCCCATTCCCAGTCGATCAATACATAAGGCCAATTCATTTCCACGGCTAAATCAACATATTCAACTACTTTTTTGTAATCCTTTGAACCGTGATTGTTTGCCCAATAAATCCACGAAACCGCACCGGGTTTAATCCAGTCAGTATCTTTCAATTGGTTTGGTTCACTTACATCGGTAATCAAAGTTGATTCGACAATATCTAATAATTCACCAACGATAAGGGTATGCCACTGAGAATTCCAGGGTAATGTAGTCTTGACTCCTTCCTGCTTAAAATTATCACGGGCAGAAGGGTATGTAACCTGATATTCATTAGTATTTTTAAAATTACTTAGTTTTGCTCCACAATTATTTTCTGTTATATCTGCCTCAGAAATTAATCCCCAAACTGGCTGATTATTCACTTTGTATAAAGCGGGAAAACCCCATTCCTGGTATTTATCAATGTTTAAACCCGTTTTCTTCAATGGATAAAAACCTTCATATGCAAGATTGAAAGGCTGCATCCAACGGGATGTGCTGTCAGGCAAAACATATGTTGTAGCCTCATTTATAACATTAACCTTTGAATCGGATTGATTTGGAAAAGTATAACGAAACGCAATACCATCATTATATACCCTGAAAACAATATCCAATGGCTGATGATTGGAATTTTGAAAACTGAATGTTTTTTCAATGCCTGAATTTTTGCATTCGTGGCGTTTGCCACAAACCATTTTATACTTATCGTGTATGGAAACAGATTTTGATATTGCAATCAAATGCAAGTTATCTGCAAACTGTTCATCGGTACGATTAATACCCAGTTTAGAATCTGGCAATACTTCTGTAAACTTGTTTTCAATTTTATACAATACCTTAAAAAAAAGATGGTGTGCAGCATTTCTTTCAGACAAATTCAAAACAACTTTTACTTTCCCGTTGGGCGAAATTATTTCCTGTGCATTTATACTTAAACTTAAAATAACAAATAGTAAAGAAATACTATGTTTTATTGATACTCTCATAGATTAATTTTGTTTTGATTTAATGACTATACTTTTTCCTTCCAGTCCATTGGACGATACCGATAGTTTAATTTCACCAGCCTGATGGTTGCTTTTTATCACAACCAGCGCTCGTCCTTTCCATGCCTTGCGTGTATTGTTTACGTATTGCTCGAAGTCTTTTATATCAGCATTATCTACTCCGGCAATAACTCCCGGCCCATCAATTTTAAAATCCAGACGGTTGGTGGCATTCGGCTGGAATATTCCGGCCTTATCTGTTATTTCAATAGTGATGAATGATAAATCCTGTCCGTTGGCCAGTATTTCTTTTCGGTCGGCTGTCAGTTTTATTTTTGCGGCATCACCGGCAGTTTGAAGAATCGTTGATTCCATTTCCTTATCATTTTCTACTCCAACAGCCTTAAGCAAACCTGCAGAATATGGAATCGGAAAAGTAGCCTTAAATTGCTCCTCTTTACTGGTTTTTTGTTCACCAATGAGTTTGTCGTTCAGGTATAGCCTTACTTTTGGATACTTGGAATATACCTCAACCTGAACCGTTTTATCTTCAAAACCAGGCCAGGTCCAGCTTTCCCACGTTGGATAAACCGACCACCAGGTTTCCTTGATTTCTAACGGTTCCGGGGCTGGTTCACGAACTGCCATGTAGAGTTTCTCGTTGGTATTATACAACAGGCTTCGGTAATGTGAAATGGGTTTTCTCCAGCCAATCAAATCGATATCACCGCAGTAAGCACCGTGATAAGGGAAGAAATCATTTTCCCAGTGCTGGCCTGGAACTTCTCCTGAATAATAATAACGGCCGATACCTGACTCACCCAAATAATCCATGGCTGTCCAGACGAAATCTCCGATTACATAATTGTTTTCCTGTACCAATTTCCAATTATTAAAAGCATCTTTTGGATAGGATTCGGTTTGGACTATGATACGCGAAGGCACTCTTTTATGATCGTCCGCAGCAGTATGCAGGTTGTAATTATAACCGGCAACATCATGTACCGCCATCAGCGGATCAAATACGTCCCAATTCTTGCCGCTGTTTACAATTGCGGATGTAACAGGTCGGGTATTATCTATTTTCTTTAATGCATCCGAAAGCATTTGGGCTGTTTTTACTGCGTCAGGATCTGTCCTCTCCGGTATTTCGTTGCCTATACTCCACATGAAAACTGAAGGGTGATTGCGATCGCGCAATACCATTGCTTCCAAATCACGTTGCCACCACTGGTTGAAATACTTAGAATAATCGTTATTGTTTTTTCCGATTTTCCAGCAATCGAAAGATTCGTCCATTACCAGTAAACCCAATCTGTCGCAAGCGTCAAGAAATGCTTCTGAAGGTGGATTGTGAGAAGTTCTCACGGCATTGAATCCACCGGCTTTAAGCAATTCAACTTTGCGTTCTTCGGCACGGTCAAAGGCAGCTGCACCTAGACAGCCATTATCGTGATGCACACAACCACCATTTATTTTCACTGTTTTTCCGTTAAGCTGAAATCCATTTTCGACAGTAAATTTTATAGAACGGATACCAAAATTGGTTTTTGTATCGTCCAGCACTTTTTTGTCTTTTACTACCTGAATCTGGGCCTGATATAAATGCGGCGTTTCCGGTGTCCAGAGCATCGGATTTGACACCTGGATGGTTTGGGTTACTTCCTTCTCACTATTGGCAGGAAGCTCAACCTTTATCTGGCCATTTCCTGCACTTTTAGAACTTTTATTCCAAAGAAAAGTCTTTACAATAATGCTCTGGGCAGATGCTGTTTCATTTTTGATCTTGGTTTTCACCAGTACAGTTGCCTTTTTTGCAGATACTTCAGGAGTTGAAATGGCAACACCCCAATGTGCCACATGCACGGGATCGGAAGCGATCATCCAGACATGGCGATAGATTCCCGAGCCACTGTACCAGCGGCTGTTCATCTGTTGTGAATTGTCGACCCGCACAGCGATAACATTCTCTTTTCCAAAATTCAGATAAGGGGTAAGATCATAACTGAATGAGGAGTAGCCATAAGGATAAACACCCAGCGATTTTCCATTGATAAAAACTTCGGAATTCATATAAGCACCTTCAAAATAAATAGCTGTTTTTTTTGCTTTCCAGCTATCAGGCACCTGAAAGGTTTTGCGATACCAGCCAATTCCTGACGGAAAATATCCGCCACCTCCACCGGTAGTATTTTTAGGATGAATTTTTCCTTCGATACTCCAATCATGGGGCAAGTCGAGTTTGCGCCAGCCCACATCACTGAAATTGTTTGTTTTGGCTTCAGGGACATCGCCTAAAAAGAATTTCCAGTCATAGTCAAATAACTGTTTTCTTTCCATGCCCTTTTGGGCATAGCCTGAAAAAAAGCTGATAAATAGCATCAATACCAATACTATTTGTTTTGCAAAACATTGTCTTTTATATGAATTTAAGCGCTTCATTTTGTTGTTTTTATTCTATTATTAATATTATACTATGTGATTTATTTTAGAAAGACAATTATCTTCCGACATATTAATGATGCCATAGTATTACGGGCTTGTTCTCTATTAAAGTTTAGGATATCCTAATAAGGTAAGCATTTCAATACCATATCGTCTGCCCAATTCCCTGTAACCATTGGAATCAAAATGGGCGTTGTCAAATCCGGTACAACCTTCCGAAGAAATAATATGTGCTGATGGAATAGTATCGGGTAACTTCCGTATAATCGGATTCATTTTTGAACAACAATTACCATCGGCAGATAATAATTCACCTGCCAAAAGAGGAACCGAATCGGCATTTAACGAAAGGTCGGTCAACATATCGCCGTAAATTTTCTTTACATACGATGGCCATTGTTCTTGTCCCGCATTCGTCTCGCCCTGATGTAAAAGAATTCCTTTAACGACTCCGTCTTTTTGGGCCAATTTGGCCAAACCGATAAGATATTGATAAGGATTTCCATCATAAGACGCTACCAGCGAGGTAAACCATTTCTCCTTATAGGTCGAATCAAAATCCTTGTAAATATCCTTGTCGAACAGCCTAATGTCACAGCCAGCCACCGAAACGTTAATAATCCCAACTGTAATATTATCCGGAAGATTGGCAACCAAAGTTCTTCCGAAATAATCCGCAGGTGATAACCCCGAATTACATTGACATGTAGGCGGAACAGCAGAATTCCATTCAGCCTTTTTTCTGTTCGGGTCTGGGCAATCCTGTGCCTGAAACACTTTGAACCGGTTATTTATTATCTTGTCCTGACTCTCTATTGGAGCTGCACCCTGCATGTTCGATTGGCCAAAACAGATAAAGATGTAAAAATTACGATCTTGCGCAAAAGCTCCCGTATTCAAAACGAATAAGCTCACAACAGTAAAAATGAAAATATTTAGCCTCTTCATATTATTATGTTTATTGTTAAACAACACATCATAAACCAAATAGTTAATTTTTATTCATATAAAATTCAAACGGTTTATCAGAAGCTTATTAGATTATTTAAAAACCTATTTAACCTCAATAAACTCCCATCTTCTAATGTAAAGTCTCCAAACGTAATACTGTCAATGAATTCCCGGGGAATGAACGTGTAATAGTCGTTCCTGAAAATTTCACATTTTCTGTTTTTGGGGAAACTTTAGTAGGCTGTTCCATTGTATTTTCATCCAGCGGACTGGCAGATGTAAGCACAATGGCTTTTCCTTTCCCGGTAAAAACTTTTGCCTCTTTCAGGTCAATCTGTGATTTTATTGCTTTGGCTGAGGCATTTACAACTTTAAGAATCACATCACCTGATTTATCGTCTTTCACAGCACTCATAATCAAGCTTTTCACAGTAAGGTTTTTTTCTGAAATTTCCTGAACCAGTTTTCCATCAAGACAGGCTCTTACGTTACCTCCTTTGATTTCAATTTTCACATCATACCATTGTTCCGTTTTGGCTTCTCCTTTCATTTCTGTAATAGCCATGCCCATTTCCAGGTGCATAACAGAATTGTTCCAACCACCTACTTCGAAACGGTTACGTTCCTCATTATTCCTATTATGGAACAATATCTGGAATCCGTTTTCGCCCGAAATCCTGCGAGCTTTCAGAGTGATCGTGTAGTCTTTCCACGTAGAATCTCCCATAAAAATGCTCACTCCTGGTTCTATTGCCGATTGTTTGAGAACTCCATCTTTTACACTCCATTCACCTTTTCCGGTTTGTCTCCAATCCTTACCAAGTTCCGCAAAATCGGGTTTAAACAGAATTTCCCCGTTAGGAGCCGTAACCACAATATCTTTAAATTCGGCCGAATTCATCCAGGTTCCAAAACCAATACAACCCATTCCTACGGGCGTTTCAATGACCGGATTATTCTCTACAGAGAAAGGAAGTACATTCGTTCCCTGGTTGTTTGAAAACATTTCCTGAACATAATAGCTTGGCAAGCCAAACCACTGGTGGCTGTCGAAATTAATTAGGTTTACCGGCCATGCTTTGTGGTTTGCATTGCACAACAAGGGTGCATAAGCTCCCAGGACAACTACATCCGAGTTTCGTTCCATGCCTGTCATCCAGGCAGCTTCACCTATTGCACCGCGCAGGTTACCGTTTCCTGTGCCTGAAGTTACCGCATATTCGCCAATAAAAACTTTGAAGCCATTGCGGTCGTAGCTGTCATATTTATTTGAATTCCAGATAAACCAATCTGGATTGTTGTAATAATGCTCATCAATTAATTCCGGCTTTGGCTCTTCAGGGTGTCCACCAGCCCACTCGTTGGCAACGAGTTTCATGTACGGGTATTTTGCCTGAATTGCCTTTACAAACAATGGCCAGCGTTCGTTATAAGGAGTTCCGCCATTTTCGTTCCCTATTTCCATGTATTTCAGGTTAAATGGTTCCGGATGTCCGTTTTTAACCCGAAGACTTCCCCAAACCGAAGATTCCGGTCCATTGGCATATTCGATTGCATCAAGAGCATCTTGCACCCATTGTCCCATTTGGTCGAGCGGAATTACTTCTTTGTGTGACATTCCAATATTTATGCAATAAAGTGGTTCAGCGCCCAAATCTTCGGAAAGTTGAAGATATTCGTGAAACCCAAGTCCGTTAGTAGCATTGTAACCCCATATATTCCAGAGTGCTGTGCGTGTATCAATGTTTCCGATTGTATTTTTCCAATTGTACATGTGCTTGAAATCGTCACCTTCCACCCAGCAACCTCCCGGAAAGCGTAAAAATTTGGGGTGAAGAGCATCAAACGCTTCGGAAATATCGGTGCGCAAACCATGATTTTTCCATGTTTTATCTGGGAGCAGCGAAACCATATCCAGAAATAGTTTCCCGTTGCCTTCGCCTGAAATTTGCAGGCTTGCTTTGGGATCGCCTGTGCTTATTTTCAGATTTGCAGTATAATACGCCCAGTCTCCGGTAATTCCTTTTATTTCAGCAGCCGATATTTCATTGCCTTTCGCATCAAGAATTTTTATTTTTAAAGGAGAGGAAAAACCTTCAATAGCACGTGCGGCAAACTTCAGCATATAACTTTGACCCTGCACCATATTCATGCCCCAGTAGCCTGAATTTTCCAGTTTAAAAGAACCGGAAGCATTAATTAACAATGCTTTGCGATTGAAGGAGTTTAATGGCGGTATCGCTTGTTTCGCGAAAAGGTCGGCATTGCTGATCGAAGCCGAACTTTTGCCATCGCCACTTGTAAACTTCCAATCCTGAGGAATATCAGCATCTTCAAACGAACGATTTTTTACCATTTCGGGATACAATCCTCCATCGGCAGATAGGTTAATATCTTCGAAGAAAATACCGAACAAGGTAGGTGAAATTGTATGTCCCGGATTATTGACTTCAACAGTAATTTTAGCCTTAGCTTCTTTGTTCGTCTGAGCGTTCAGAACAATGCTCAATCCGCAAAGTAATAAACACGTAATAAGCTTTTTATTTATGTCTTTTTTCATTAGTTTCTTATTTTTTTTCATTTACAGCTAACTGTAATGAAGGTGGCAGTTATTAACCGCCACCAGATTATTGGCAGTTCCTGTTCGTCTGGTTTTATCTGACTCTTTAAGCTATCGCTTGTGGGACTGCCTGTTGAAATAATACTTTTTAAGCTGTTTTATCGGGCAATTATAAAAGGTATACTTTTTTTATACCTGCTGTTTTTTACTGATAAGAAATACGAACCGGCAGAGAATGCACTCACGTCCAGGGTTTGTACCATTTGTCGGTCACTATTTACAGTCAGGACTTTTAGCCTTTGACCTGCAAGATTATATATTGCCATTTCAGTTGGTTCTGCAATTGCCAAATCAAATTTTATTTGAAGCTTATCATTTACCGGATTAGGATAAATCATTACTGTTTCACTAGTTGGCAGTGTGTTTATATCACCAACCGACAATGGGGCTGCTGCCTTAAGCAAAACTGCTGTTGTTGACAAAGAAGGTACAGTAATGGTAAATGAATTTGAATTAACGCTTACAGAACTCTTTTTTAAGGCATTATCAGTATGAGATACAAATGTTTCCGTTGCTGGCAATGAGGAAAGCTGCAGTGTTTCTGAATTTCCATTTGCAGCAGAAAAACCAGTAAGGTTTACCGTTACAGTACGTGATGCATTCATATCCTTGTTCACAATGATTACAGTCATCGCATCTGCAGCTTGGCTTACAGAAGTGTATGCCGAAACTGTGTCTTCAAGTGAGGAAGTGCTGGAAACACTATAATCTTTTGCATAGCGGCTGAAAAGGTGTAAAGTTTCCCACATACCTACAGACCAGTTCCATGGGCTAAACAATTCAACACCATTATTGGCAAACGTCCCAAGATGTGAAGCATATATAACCGATTCAAGGCTTGGGTTGCTGCCTGACTGGGTACCCCATTCGCTTACGCCAGGAGTTATCCCGTGGTTTGCACCAAAATGTTCGGTTAACCAGTCGTCGATGCGCTTGAAAATGTATTGTTTTTTAGGTGTGTTCTCCCAACCACCTGTAATTGTTTTAATACCGTTTGAACCCGGATAATCATAATTTGTATCATAATAAATTCGGTGTCCCTGCAATGCCGCTGCATCATTATTATTATACGAAGGGTAGTTGTGAATATCTAACACATCGACCAATTTGATACCGGTTGCTTTATACTCATCGCCAAGGCGTTTTATAAAATACTCTATCCATGGATAATACCTCCCATTGATGTATATACTTTCATTTGACCATTTGTACCATTGCCATTCAGAGGTTGTAACAGGTCCACAGAGCTTGATACCAGGATATAAAGCTTTCGCTTTCTTCGCTAATTCAATATAACGATCCATAAAGGCAGAAGCAGATAGTAACGTTGGCATTGCCCAATCATGTGTACCGTTCCATATATCTACCTCGTTATCCATATTCCAGTATACAAACTGGTCTTTGTTCAGCCCTAAACCATTGGCCCCAAACCAATGATTAAGAATGCCCACCGAAGAGTCGGCTGGCCATGCCTGACTGAACAAATTAGGGTTTCCATCAACCAGGGCCTTACCCCCGCCGTTTGGATCGGGAGTTCCTCCACCTGCCAAATTTTGATTAACCCCAGACCAGTATTGTGCCTGATTGTACCCCCAGTCATTGAAATTGTTATTGGTATTGGATGCAACCCTACCCAGTAACTGAAAGGCAAACATGCCTTGCATATCAGGAAAGTCGGTATTAATCTTTTGTGCCGAGACACCCCAATCAGTAGTATAAACATTATTATACCAGTCGGGATGAACAGTAAGTTTTGCCTGCCAGTTATAGGCTGATGCATTATTACCACCATTCAGGCGGGCAAAGCGCAAGCCTGCATCTTTATAAAATTGGTCGGGGTGGTTAAAGAAGTCATTTTTTCCATAGATATTAGGCGATATCTTTTTTTTGTTTACAGCAGCATTTACTGTAATCTGAACAGCCTGAGCAAACGTTGCAGTACTGAAAAGACAACAAAAGCTTACTGTAAAAAAATATTTTTTTAAGTACAAAAATTTCAAATTCATATCTAATTTTATTTATTTACTACTATAAATTTTTTAAGTTGGTGTTGTGAGTTATTATTTATTTTTACTGAATACAATTCATTGGATAAAAGGGTTGGGTATGCACAAAACAGGGTTTCAAACTGCTGTCTTGTCCATTACCAATCTGTCCAATGCTAAAATAAAATCTGTCAATATTTTTACTAACTATTTCTATTTACTGGTTCATCATATATACAATCACTCGTTTATTTGTCCATTTTATAAATCCGATCCATCAATTGCCATTTTTGGTCGGCAGTTGCCTCGGCCGAGCTGTCCTGAAATTGCGACATATGTACTTCCCATTCGCTTTGACGTGGCTTTAGTACTAATTCGGCCATCACCTTGTCGTGATCAAAATCTGCTATGGTATCCATAATCATGAAAAGCTTTGTTCCAAAAAGGTAGATTTCCATATCGATAATCCCAACCTCTTTCATGCCCTGGGTTATTTCAGGCCACGCAGCTCCTTTGGCGTGCGCTTTTTTATAGGCTTCGATTAATGTTGGGTCGTTAAGCAGCTCCATGGTTTTGCAATAACGTTTGAATGAATTTTGCATTTTTTTACAATTGTTGTTCTATTGATTAAAAAAATAGTATTTATTTATTTGTTTTTTAAGTTTCCTATTATCAGAACTATTTCATAATAAACCTTATATGAATGGAGTCAGCATTATTTTTGCGCTGACTCCATACAAAAAACTCAGTTACTTATTTTTTAACCATCTTAAATGATTTTGAATAATTTGAATTTACTCCTTCAACCTGCACTATATATAATCCTGATTTCAACGAAGATCCCATTGATAATTGGCTTGAAGATGCAGATTTGGTTGATTCTATTTTTCTTCCCAAAACATCAAAAACGCTAACTTGAAGTGGTCCTTCTGAATTTGTCGCATCAATATTAAATTCGCTGGCAAATGGGTTTGGGTAAACCTTAATTGAATTCTCGGTTAATTCGTTCGATCCAATCCCCAGGCTAACTGTTCCAGTTATTTTAAAATCATCAAAAATTTGATCAATTCCTGTAGGAGGATTTATTCTGAGGCTTATTGTACTAATTGCTGCAGGCAAAGCAACAGATTGTGATCCTCTGGCGTACCAATCCCCGCTAGGAACTGTAGTTAGAGTTACCCAAGCACCACCATCAGCACTTGCTTCAATGAATGGTGCTACAGCCGGACCCTCAAAAACCAGAAGAAAAGAAAGGCTTAAATTTGTATAACCAGCCACATTGATATTAGATATGGTAACAGCGGTTTCTGTAGAGTTTAATCGCAAATTGGTAGAACTCCACCCAAAACGCAAACTCATATTAGCATCGCCAGTGGTTGTCAAATCTTTTCCACCACTCCATGTACCTGCCTTTGTAGATGGTTTAAAAGTGACCACTTGATCACTAGTTAAGCCTAAATTTGATTCAAAATTTTCGCTGTACAGAGTTTGTTGAGCGTTGGTCACATTTAACATCCCTGTTAAAGCCAAAAATAATAGTGTAATTTTTTTCATGGTAATTGTTTTTAAGTTTAATAAATATTGATTAGAAATTAGGTAATAATTTGTTCAAAAAACTGGGACAAATAATATAAAGCATAGATCCAACTCCAGTTATTAAAAACAATTTCTTTGAAATATTTTCGTTTTTTAAACTAAAATAAGTCCATATATTTTCTTTATTTTTATTTTATTTTAAGCACCATTGCAATATCGTTCGGGATAATCTTCGGTTTTATAATTACCAGTGAATCGGCATATTGTTTCCACGAAAGTTTTTCTTTACTGCCAAGAATCTGGATATTCTTGATTTTGGAATTATTTTTATTTTTGCCAAGCGATTTTAAGCAGATATTCCTGGAAGGCACTCCTAAAAGAGTGGCATAAAGAATTTTTCCTTTTTGATTATAGCGGATGTCATTAGCCGACAACTTTACTTTTCCTTCATTGAAACTTTTGTATTCACCAGGTTTTACAGCATCTGAAGCTGGTCCTTCACCATAGAGCTTCCACGGGCGTGTATCAAAAATGCTTTCTTTGTTCATATCCATCCAGGTCGCTATTTTTTCAAGAATTGCAACCTCCTTATCATCGATCGTGCCGTCTCCCTTAACAGGAATATTAAGCAGCAGGTTTCCATTTTTACTAACAATATCAACCAACATGTGGATTACTGTAGCCGCAGATTTGTACCCATTATTTTCATAAACTGATTTGCTGTAGTGCCAGTCGCCGATACAGGTACAGGTTTGCCATGGCAAATCTTCGATTTTATCCGGCGCACCTCTTTCTACATCCCATACCATACATTTTTTTTGTTCAGCGTCCAGCATTTTCCCGAACAGGACAGCCTCAAGCTTGTTATTGTGGGTTGCCATATTATGGTTATAGAAATCAGCCGCAATTTTTAATCCCGCATCGCTTACCGGGTAAAGCGGCAGTACGCTGTCATCAAAATAAATCAGATCGGGATTGTATTTGTTGATTAGGTCTATGGTACGATTATAGAATTTTTCACAGTAAGCCTGCGAAGGTATCGATGCGCCATTGTTCCAATCCCACTGATTCCAAAGAGCAAATATATCTTGGTCACTTTTTTCGCTCAAAGGATGATTTTGGGCATAAAGCTCCTTCGGATCAAGCCCTTCCCACCATGTTCCTTTACCATCGGCTTTGGTAAGCTTTCCGTCGTATGAAACACCTGCCAGCGATCCTTTTTTATCTGATCGCTGAGAAGTCTCGAACCATGTCCATGTATGCGAAGCGTGTACACTAAGCCCGAACGGAAGATTATATTTTTTGGCTGCTTTTGACCAACCGGTTATAATATCTTTCTTAGGTCCCACACGTACGGAGTTCCATTCCTGGTATTTGCTGTCCCATAAATCCAGATTGTCATGATGATTTGCCATGGCAAAGAAATATTGGGCCCCTGCCCGTTTGTATAGCGCTACAAGTTTTTCAGGATCCCAATTTTCTGCTTTCCAATCCTTAATGACTTCCTTAAATCCAACTTTGGATGGATGCCCGTAATGTTCAGCAAACCATTTATATTGGTCGCCGCCTTCGTTATACATAAATCTCCCAAACCAGTCTCCTTGTTCGGGTTGGCATTGAGGTCCCCAATGCGCCCATATCCCGAACTTGGCATTTTGGAACCATTCCGGAGTTTTATATTGTTGCAAAGATTGCCATGTTGGCGCAAACTTTCCGGCAGCAACAGGTTCATTACCATCCCTAATTGGGGATGGATAATTTTCCTGAGCTGTCAAAAAATGTGAAAACAAGATACAAACCACTATAAACCGATCCATTTTCATATGTCTTTTATACTTTTATATTTATACTTTTCAAATCCAAACAAACAGATCTATTTTTTAATAATCTTAAATGATTTTGAGAAATTTAAGTTTACACCTTCAACCTGCACTATGTATAATCCTGGTTTCAATGAAGACCCCATTAACAATTGCCCTGATTCAAGAGAGGATTCTGCTGTTTCTACTTTTTTCCCCAACATATCAAAAATGCTGACACGAATTGGTTCATTCGATTTTGTAGCTTCAATCTTAAAATCATTCACAAATGGATTTGGAGAAAAATTTATCGAAAAGTTTGGCTCCTCTGCAATATCATCTGTAGATATCGAACCCATTTTGGCAGTTTGTCCATTCCCAACTGTAGTGATCGTCCACTGCTGGTTATTATGGCTACTCGAGCTCCATTGGCCTAAATCAGCACCATTGGTCTTTAGACCCATTCCATCGAGATAGAATCCGGTCTCCTTATTTTTAAACTTAACATAGCTTCCAGCAGTTTCGCGTGTCCAATATTGTGCATTAGTGCCACTATAACTGTGCTGCCCCGCAGCGAAGCCCTTTGTGGTTCTGTACATGCCATCAATATACAACCCGGTAGCTCGGTTTTTCAGCATCACATAGTTTCCAACCGTCTCTATTATCCATTGCTGGTTAACACTTTCGCTACTACTCCATTGTGCACAGTTGGAGCCTTCTGTGGTTTTGCCCATTCCATCCATACGCAAGCCTGTAGCCCGGTTGGCTAAAGAAACATAGGTCACAGAAGGTGCTGCAGGCTCCCAGTAAATTAAACCGCGTGCCGATAAGCCCCACACATATACCCTTCCGAAAACATTTAAATCACCAAATATCAGGGTGGTACCACCGAACTCGTGGGCATCATCATTGACACGGATCCAGTTAGCTCCTTTGTCTGTAGATCTGAAAAGCCCTTTCATACCTCCCACTGTTCCCCAGATGAAAATAGTAGGATAACTGGCTCCGGCCATTGCCTTTCCTATCCCAACCGCTGTACAGTAAGGTACATTGGAAACAGTAGTATAAGTCGCTCCATGGTCGGTAGAATATTTCAGTCCATTGCCAACCAGAGGCACCCATATATGCCCTTCATATCCCGGCACAGTACGAATAAAGGTCGGCACCCATGACGTTGTTGTCGCCCCGGGATTACCGGCAACTGAAAAGCTGACTCCATTGTTAGAACTTACAAGCATCTCTCCGCTTGACTGATTATGGATATAAAAGTAATTGCTGTTTACCCGGTCAGCTACAGGGAATGTATTCGATATTGCAACTCCGCCCACACTTGTCCAGCTGTCGCCATTGTTATTGGTACGCCAAGTGGTTGAAGATCCCACAGGACAATGAAGTATCGTGCCTCCGTCCGCGCTGATGGCAACTTTTCCTGCGACCCCTTTAGTGGTGGAACATGCCGTCCATGTAGATCCCTTGTTGGTAGAATAATAAACATAACTCGCACCCTTATCGCCATTAGTTGTTCTTACTAGCTTGCTTGTATTGGCTGCGGCATAATCAATGCCTCCGTTCGATCCGCCGGCTGGCTGATGAGTGCTTGCAGGATAAGAGGTCAGGTCGTTATGTACAAAGCCTGTTATGTCCCCGAAAGCGGTAATGACTGGACCGCCGGGAATGCTGATTCCGTCATTTAAGCCGGTTTCCTCCATTCCTCTCACATCAAATTTCCAGCTTGGGCTGGCTGCATTAATATTGGAACAGGTAAAAAGTCCATTGCCGGAAACCACTCGTACCTCCGCCGTATTGCCCGGTGTAAACTCGGCTGAGCCAGCCCAGTGCAACTGCCCGTTTGACCATCCTATGCCATCATTGTTATAGGTGCTGTTGCTGCCGTTCGTAAGTGTCCAGTCGGTGCCTCCATTGGTCGATAAATAAATGAAATCGCCCCAGGTAGTACCATACTGATCATTATTAAACCTAGCGATGGTTGATACCACTACCCGGTTAACATTGGAAGGGTCTACGCTTACACCTCCATAGGAATAGTTGTTCGCGTTAGGCGTTACATTTGTCCAGGTGCCTGCGGAAGTGTTGAGCTTGTATAGTCTGCCTAAACCGTCTTCATCCCCATGTGTCACATACATCGTAGTACCTGTCAGGGCAGCCCGATTAGGTATAAAGTCCGTGGTAGCGGAAATGGCGGTAAAGGTTGCTCCTCCGTTGGTACTCTTGTAAATATTCGCGCTGCCGGTGCGGGAAACGCCTATATACATGGTTTGACTAACTCCGTTTACCACACTGCCTGAAGGATCAAAGAGAACAAAACATATCCCATTCCCATTAGCAGTGGTGGTTACATCTTTCCAGGCTTGGTTCCAGGTAACGCCGGCATCGGTACTTTTCCATAATCCGTTCGCCCTGGTTCCGCAGAACAAAATGTTGCTGTTTTTGGGATCAACAGTAAGCCGCTCCCCGGTTGAACGTCCTCTCCCGTTTCCATGCGCTTTAAACTTGGAGGTAACATCAATAGACGTGAAGGTATTTCCCTTATCAGTAGATTTCAATATCGCTGTTTTCCCAAAGTCATAATAATCGAGACCACAGAGCATGTAAATGGTATTGGCGTTTTGCGGATCAAGTGCCATAGCTTCTACCCCTGAAAAATTTCTCTCTTCTTCAGATATCCAGTCAAGTAACTGCACCCATTTACTGGTTGCGGCATCCCAGCGGTAAGCGCCGCCCACGTCTGTACGACAGTAGATATCGCGGGATTTTTGGTGGGTAATGATGCCTGTTACATACCCGCCACCACCAAGAGATGCGTGTTTCACCCCATAAGTCTGGGCGTTTGTTAAAACCGGACTAAATACCAAAACAAGGTATAAAAAGAAAATTTTTACATTACATAAGTGGTTTTTCATAATTTAATGGTTAATTGGTTAGATAGTATAGAAACATTTTTAAATATTTATTCTCCCCTTCGTTATAAATATCCCAAACAAATCTTCCTGTTCGGGTTGGCACTGCGGCCCACATCCCAAACTTGCATTTTGGAACCACTCGGGATTTATAGTGCTGCAACGATTGCCTGACTGATGCAAAATTGCCGACAGCAAGGTCTATTACCCTCCCTAATCGGGATACATAACTTTCCTGAGCTGTCAAAAAAATTTGAAAACAGGATACAAACCATATAAACTGGTCAATTTTCATATGGCTTTTATACTTTTATATTTATACTCTTTTCAAAATCTCAACAAACAGACCTGTTAAATCGTTCAACACCATTGCTGAGATAAAATTAACCTCTGCGATTTTTCTTTTTAGGATTAATTAAATAATGATTTATTCATTTCTATTGGACTATAGAAATGAAAAAACATAATAAAAAATGCCACTATTTTAAAGCCAGTACTTATTCCAAAATAAATTACTAGCAAAAAACAATTATTTATTTTTTAACAATCTTAAATGATTTTGAGAAATTTAAGTTTACTCCTTCAACCTGCACTATATATAATCCTGGTTTCAATGAAGATCCCATTAACAATTGTCCTGATTCAGAGGATTCTGCTGCTTCTACTTTTTTTCCCATCATATCAAAAATGCTGACACGAATTGGTTCATTCGATTTTTTAGCTTCAACCTTAAAACCATTAACAAATGGATTTGGATAAAAGTCTATCGAAAAGTCTGAATGCTTTGAAATATCATCGTTAGACAAGATAACAGAAGGTTCCCAGTAAATTACGCCTCTTCCTCCTGCAGAACTCATGTATACTCTTCCATCAACATTCATATCTCCGATCAACATTGGCGCTCCGCCAAACTCATGGGCATCATCATTCATTCTGAGCCATGTAGCACCCTGATCTGTTGATCTGAAAAGACCTGTGACACCTGACACGGTTCCCCATATGAAAATAGTAGGATAGCTCGCTCCGGAGATGGTCTTTCCAATTCCAATGGATTTGCAGTAGGTTACATTGGCAACCGTTGTAAAGGTCGCTCCATGGTCGGTAGAATATTTTAAACCATTGCCGCCAAGGGGCACCCAAACATTTCCTTCCAGGCCAGGAGCCGTCCGAATCAGCGTTGTTAATTCCCAAGTCCCAAATGTATTGGTACCAGGAGTACCTGCTACTGAAAAGCTGACTCCCTTATTGGAACTCACAAGCATCTGCCCGTTCGCTGGATTATAGATATAGAAGTAATTTGAATTTACCTGGTCGGCCACAGGAACGGCATCTGAAGATGACACACCCGAACAACCGGACCAGCTTCCTCCATTATTGGTCGTGTAGTAGGTAGTTGAGGAACCACCTGGACGATGCAGAATCATTCCTCCATCGGCGCTGATGGCTACCCTACCGTCCGGCCCCATATTAGTAGCGGAAGCCATCCATGTAGCCCCTTTGTCGGCAGAATAGTAAATAACGCTTCCCCCATTTGAAGCTCTTACTACTTTGTTTGTGTTGTCGGCAGCATAGGCAATGCTAGTATTATTAGAACCACCCACAAGTTTTGTTAACGGAGGAGAAATCAGTGATTCATGCACAAAGCCTGATTCGTCTCCCAAAGCAGAAATAAATGCCCCCCCCGGAATGCTTATCCCGTCAAGGAATGCTGTCTCTTCAAGTCCTACGACATCATATTTCCATAAAGGATTTGTAGCTGTAATATCAGAACAGGTATATATTCCTCTTCCGCCAATTACCCGCACTTTCGAAAGATTATCCTGGTCAAACTCGATACAGTCCATCAAGTTTAATGAACCAATATGCCATCCCATGCCATTATTATCGAAGGTAGCGTTGCTGCCGTTCTTAAGTGTCCAGGTCGCCCCTCCATCTGTAGACAAGAAAATAAAGTCTCCCCAACCAGTGCCAAACTGGTAATTATTATATCTGTTATAGGTAGAAACGATTATTCTGTCAATATTAGTAGGATCTATACTTACTCCTCCGTATGAATAATCACTCGACTGAACAGGTGTGACGTTCGTCCAGACCTCTGTAGATGTGTTTAGTTTATATAACTTTCCATTAGTATCATCCGAGTAGGTAACATACATGGTAGTTCCCTGCAATGCAACCCGATGCGGCATAAAACTGGTGGTTGGTGAAATGTCTGTAAAGCTGGCCCCTCCATTTGTACTCTTGTAGATGTTACCACCACCTGTGCGGGAAACCCCTATATACATTGTTTGAGTAACCCCGTTTACCACAGCACTCGAAGGATCATAAACGACAAAGCATATTCCATTATCGTTGGGAGTCGTGGTCACCCCGCCCCAGGCAAGGTTCCAGTTATTGCCTCCGTCAGTGCTTTTCCATAATCCGTTCCGTCTTGTTCCGCAGAACAAAATATTGCTGTTGTGGGGATCAACAATAAGGCGCTCCCCAGTTGAACGTCCTATCCCGTTTCCATGCGCTTTGAACTTGGAAGTAACATCAATAGCCGTGAAGGTATTTCCCTTATCAGTAGATTTCAATATAGCTGTTTTCCCTGAGTCTAAATAATCGAGACCACAGAGCATATAAATGTTATTGGCATTCTGCGGATCAATTGTCAGAGCTTCCACGCTAAAAAAATTACGTTCCGACTCGTTAACCCAATCGAGCAGCTGAATCCATTTACTGTTGGCAGCATCCCAGCGGTAGGCTCCGCCCACATCCGTGCGGCAATACCTATCGCCGGAGGCTCGGTGTGTAATGATTCCGGTTACAAACCCGCCTCCGCCGATGGGTGCATTCTTCCATGTATATGTCTGGGCGTTTGTTAAAACCGGGCTAAATACCAAAACAAGGTGTAAAAAGAAAATTTTTACATTATGTATATAGTTTTTCATATTTAATATTTAATATTATTATTATTCTATTTTTTTTGTTCAATTCTGAATCATCTGAACTCAAAAAAAGCTTTATTACTTTGTCCTTATTGTTATCACCTACAAGATCAGCAGCGGGGGAATTTTCCAGTTTACCAGATCTTTGGAATGGTATCCTCATCAGTGATGATTTTTTTATTTATCCGCTTTTATCCGAACTATCGTGAATGAATAAGGGGCGAAGGAATATAAAAATTCATTTCCGGGGAAATTATAGACTTCTTCTTTCGGAAATATTTTCGTGGGATTTTCAAAAGAATTTTCTTCTTTTTCGTTGTTCGCTTTCATGGAAATAATTTTTCCGGTATTTTTTATACCAGTGGCTCCGTCTAATTTAATATTCAGTCCATAAGGAAGATTACTACTGTTCACTACCTTCACGATTACTTCCCCTGTGGCTTCGTCATAACCTGCCGCATAAAACTGCTTCGGAGCAGACGTGTTCCGGGAAGCGATTACCTCTTTCCCGTCCATGTACAAAATTACTTCGTCCGATTTTACGATCAGCTTCATATCATACCATTTGTTTGTCTCAATGCTATGATTTTTCTGAGAAATGACATCACTAAGCCATTCTCCCGATGCTTTTTGTATAGCGGTAGAAGTATTATTCCACCCTCCTACATTCATCGCAAATCCTTTCCCCTCGTCAGAGATCGCAAAGTAAACCAGAAAGCCTTCATTGCCGCCTGTTTTACGGGCTTTAAATTCGAGGGTATAATCCTTCTTTCCTTTGAACCCGTTAAAGATCCCTTGCGTATTGGTTTCCGATGAGGTTTGAATTAAGACTCCGTTTTCAGTATTCCAGTTTCCTTTTTTACCCTTGAATTCTGATACATCTAAACTGATTAATTTGTTACCCTGAATAATTCGAATATCTTTATATTCTGCCTGGGTTGAATATGTACCAAGACCAACGCTTCCTGCCTCGAAATCCTGAGAAGACCTGGCGCCTTCCGTAACATTGGTTTTAAGGTTGTAAGAAGGTTTATTTTCGGCAAACATTTTCTGAACATAATAAGAACTCCTCCCCATCACCTGGTCGCTGTTCAGCCAGATAAGATTTACAGACCAGTCGCGCTTATTGCTGTTTTCAATCAGGGGCGCGTAAGAAGCCATTTTTACCAGGTCGCTGTTTCGCTCCATACCTGTTAAAAAGGCAGCTTCCGATAAAGCCGCATTCATGTTGCCTGTACCTACTCCGTTATTGCTGGCATATTCCCCTACATATACAGTATGATTCCCTCTGGAATAATTATCAAAAAGTTTAGCATTCTCAAAGAAAAAATCAGGACTAACGTACCAGTGAGGATCTATCATATCGGTTTTTGCTATTTTACCGGTTCCCCCTGTACCATGATTTGAGATTAATATGAGTTGCGGATATTTCTTTTTAATCGCCGCGTAGAACATGTCGAATCGCTTGTCGTATTCATCACCCCAGTTTTCATTGCCTATTTCTACATACTTAAGCGGGAAAGGTTTTGGATGGCCGGCAGCAGCGCGTTTGGCACCCCATTCGGTGTTTTTATCACCTAAGGCGTATTCAATTGCGTCAAGGCAATCGTCAAGGTAATACTCTATTTTTTCTTCACTACACGCATCGCCCATTCTGAACTGGCATCCAATACCTACACTGGTGACAAACATGCCTCCGGCACCTGTGTCTTCGCAGAATTGCAGGAACTCATAATACCCAAAACCATAAGTATTCCGATATCCCCAAAGGCTGTATTCGCCGGAACGGGCGGCGGGATCCCCTAGTGTTTTTTTCCATTCAAAACGGTTATGCGTGGTTGCTCCTTCTACCACACAACCGCCGGGCCAACGCACAAACCCGGGCTTTAAGCCTGCAAGCATGTTTGCTACATCATTGCGGAATCCATTTTCCCTGTTATGAAATGTTTTTTCCGGAAACAAAGAAACGTAATCCAGGTAAACAGTCCCTTCTCCCTTGAACTCCAAAGCCAGCTTTGCCTTAGGGTCATGTGCCTTTGCAAGCAAGGTGACGTTGTATTCATTCCATTTATTATTCGCTTTCAGTCCTGTCAGAGGCGCCTTTGCCAGTTCTGTTCCATCCTGCGACAAAAGTTTTGCAGTTACTTCTACTTTGTGTTTTGATGAAGCTTTTATAATTACCCGAAGGTTGTATTTTTCATCTTTCCTTATTCCCATACCCCAATATCCCCCATTAATAAGTGATACGGGTTTTGAAGCATCAGCAATAGAAATTTTTAGGTTATTAGGAGCGGTTGCATACCTCGGATTTTCTTTGGTAAGTTTCATGTCGGCTACAGATGAATCGACATTCAAAGACCAGCCGGGCACAGGTTCCGTTGTCCACTGTGAATAATGGTCAACTATTTTTCCCGTAACATGGTTTTCTACCTGAACAGGAATTAAGCGATCGCCCTTTGCTGTATATCCGGGAGGCATTTCAAGTTCTTCAAAGCTTCTGTTCTTTATCAATTCCCCGTACAATCCTCCGTCTCCTGCGTGGTTAATTTCTTCAAAAAATATTCCGTACATCGACGATGATACATCTGCGCCTTTCCCTTTAACATTGATAACCAATTCGTCTGTTTGCGCAACTGCTTCTGCCGAACAATATAACAACAACAACAATAAACCCGCAGCATAAATTGCCTTTTCATATTTGCTTTTTAATTTCATTGTCATTTTAGTCTGTTTTAATATTAGTTTTATATTAATTAATAAATGCTGCTGGTCATAAGACCGACAGCGGCGGAACCCTTAAGTTAAAGCAGCAATAAAGCAGTAACCAGGATTAATTAATGAATTTCCATTCATCAAACAAAAAATCTTCTCCATTAAATACAAAATAGATATTCCCTACTCCTTTATCTATTTTATGTCCTATTTTCTTTGAGATCGTAACCCATTCCTTCCCATCACATGTAAGGGAAACAATAGGTGTACCTTCCAGATTATTTACATACACATCAATTTTACCTTTTCCTTTCACCCTGGCTTCAATTTTTTTAGGAATCTGTTTGCTGAAATCAGCTCCTCGAACCATGAGACATTGTTTATCGGCTTTTCCTTTGGCAGCCATATTGCCCACATTCCCAACAACTTCGAACTGGACTTGCCCTGAAGTACCTGCAGTGGTTTCTGCCTGTTGGAGTACGAATGGATTTAATGGGTTAAGTTGTGACGGACCTTTAAAAGTTGCTTTGACCATGGGGATATTCACATTCTTTTCATCCACCTGCATTTCTTCGATACCTATATTACGGAAACCGCCCTTAGTGCCAAAATAATCCTGTAAATACATGGCATGGTAAGCAATATAATATTTCTCTTTAAACTTGAACAGGTGCGTGTGATTGTTTGTCAAAGGTCCCACATTAACGTCGCCTGTATTCTTAAAGTAATTATCGCGATACTTCCAGCTATCCGAACTTAAGGGTGTTTTGCTTGTCATATAAGACATGTTGCATATGGTTGGTTTATCAATATTCGTATAAGGCCATTCAGTGCGTGGTTCCCAACTCGTATTATAGGTATAAACCCAGGTTCCATTGATAAAGTTAAGGTCGCTCGCCTCAAAAAAATAAGGAGCGGGTATCTTGGCAACATCGCTGGACAAACTGATCATATCTGCTCCTAATTTGACGATTCTGGCATTATCCGGCATATATTTTGTTTTAGGCGTTCCGCCTCCAAAAGTCAGCCAGCCTGTACCCTGGTCGTCAATCACAACTCCGGGATCGAATGGAGCATCGACATCCACACCAGGAACAGAACGGTCGACTATGTTTTTTCCTAACGGATCACTCCAAGGTCCAACGGGAGAGGTGGAAGTAAGCACAGCTGAGCCAACACCGCTATTGGAATAATACAAATAGAAGTGTGTCTTACCATCTGCTTCCAGTCTGGATGTAATAGAAGGCGCCCAGGAATTCTGAGTCCATGGTGCCAGCTTTGATGTATCTATGAGACCATGATACGTCCAGTTGACCATATCATCAGTAGACATCATGACCAGTGTATGGATATGCTCGTATGAATTTTTTCCATCCTTTCCGACATGCTCATACTGTTGATGATCATTCGTGCCATACACATACATTCTTCCATTGTATTCTACAGCAGTCGGGTCGGCCGTAAACATAAAATCTATTAATGGATTTCCATTATTGGAGGTAAGTTTCGGCGAAACATTTGCGAATTTTTCTGCCAGGTTTTCTTTAAACTTTTTCGATTTACCTGCACTGGCTTGAGCTTCTGCAGATTCTCTGCCTCCCAGAAAAGTCATAACAATGAGTGTACTTAACAATACTTTTTTTCTAAACATGCTTTTTTTTATTTTACCCAAAAAACGGATACTCGTTATGGGTTAATTTCAATTATTCTTTAAACAACTATAACAAAGAAGTTAATCCTTCCCTAGGGCGGTAAACGCTTGGCCAATGTTAATGTTAGGGAAGGAAAATAACCTTTATACTATAATTGATACTATAAATTATTAATTATATCCTGCTTTAATGGCATTTATCAAAGCCTGGTCCTTTACCGAATTATTAGCTCTGTCTAAATTAAAACCTATCTCCCACCAGAATGGCAGAATACCATTCGCTTTAGCCGTTTTGGTCACAAAAGTTGCCCAGGCATCCACAGACTTGTTGTGCATCTCCGTATCCAGAGGAATCTGCCCGTTATACTCGGCAGTACGTCTCCAGGTTCCATATTCACCCAGCATCACAGGGATACCTGCATCAACAAACTTTTTAATCTTTCCGATTTCTGCACTGAGCTCATCCTCTTCTCCATCAGGGGCGTTTCGCAATGGCTCAATAATAGAATGGTTCCCAGCTCCCCAGTAGTAACTCGCTTTGGTGTCCGCATTATATAATCCATCTTTTGGTAGATTAAAATGCCAAGGTCCATAAAAATGTACCTCAAGCATCAAACGATTAGGTACCGGGTCATGAGGAAGCGTAGTCGGAGTCATCAGCTGAGAAGTTTTAATAATGTCAGTTGAAGGCCCCTGCACAACCAGCACTCTATAACTATTTTTTCCACCCGTAGAACGAACTGCCTTGATGAAAGTTTCGTGATAACTATTAAGTATCGCCATCTGTTCGGCATTGTCAACCGCAGGTTCATTTGTGCCGGCAAATATAAGGTGCTCATCAAAGTCACGCATGGTTGTAGCAATCTGCTCCCAAATCGCCTTTTGCTTTGCATTAATGGTTTCTTGCATTGCCTTATTGACACTTTTTTCCAGCCAGCCATCATCTCCGTGAGCATTTAGTACTACATACATATCATTATCCACACACCATTTAACCACTTCTTTCACGCGATTAAGCCATACAGGGTCAATTTTCATTTTTGCAGGATCACTTAAATGACTCCAAACCCAGCCAGTGGGAAGACGTACAGCATTGAAACCTGTTTGTTTTAAAAATTTTATATACGATTCGGTAATTTTACTGTTCACCCACTCACCTTCATTTGGTGATTCCATGGTATTACCAATATTTATTCCCATACCCATACGCATTTTTGCAGCCAGTTGTAACGCTGTACTGCTCATCCCTGTTTCGTCGGGAGCTTTAGGCGTTAAATTATATGTTGGATATAAATTACCAGTTTGTGTAATCGTAATTCTTCGGGCCTGACCATTACCTGCCTCAACAGTTAGTATAACAGAGCGGGTTAATCCGGTTTCATTACTTAAAGCTGTAAATTGTGTTGCAGTAGTTCCACTATTGCCACTTGTTTTGGTTAATTGCAACCAGGATGTTGCCGAATTACTAACACTCCATGTACTGTTTGCTTCAATGGTAATTTCTTCTGATGTACCTCCTTCCGGCTCAAAAGAAACTGTTTTTGCTGAAACCGATAATTGTGGGGCTTCGTCATCGTTTTTTGAACAAGAGACCGAAAATCCGGTAATGATCAGCAGTAAAACAATTTTATAAAAATGTTTAAGTCTCATTTTTTGTTTTTTTAGAATTATTTATTGCAATTAATTTTAAGTTTATCCCAAATGATTACCAAGTAAGCTTCTTTGCTTATAAATTGAGCTCAGGTTAAGAGATCTTATCTGCTATTTAACCGGCGTAAATTTGTACAGCGCCACCCCATGCATCGGAACCTTCACCGAAAAAGCCTCTTTATCTGCATGGATTGTTGCAATATCTTTCTGACGCCAAAGATCACGCACCTTTTGCTTTCCTGAAATACCAAGCTTTTTCAGATCCTTGTAAGGGATATCCACTTTCTCCAGACCGAAATTGCAAAAGCCTGCTACACGACTGCCATCCTCCAATTCTTTTACATAAATACGCAGGTCTCCGATAGTCTGAACACAGGTAGCCTGTTTGCCAAGAGCATCCTGATTAACGGCAATCACTTCATCGTTTGTCAATAAATTCAGGGTAAAGGCATCCAGCTTTTCCATATCGCAGCCAATTAGCAGGGGAGTAGAGAAAAGACTCCAAAGGCTGACGTGAAGATACTGTTCATCCGGTTTAAGCTTGCTCGGATGCAGGCTGCCCCAGCCTACTGTTCCTACAACCAGCATATCCGCATCATTCCAGTTACCGGGTTTAGCCCAGGCTGCAGTCTGATCCTGAGCTAATGCAATGACTTTAACGTTAGACCAGGTGTCCAATATATCATTGGTTGTACGCCAGCTGTTTCCTCCTACCGAATCGCCCCATTTCCATACATCCGACATTCCGTACTGACACAAGCTGAAAACTATGTCGCGGGGTTGCTGACGGATGTACTCTCCCATTAGTTTGTATGGTTTGACGGCGGTAGACAATTGATAACCTCCATTGTAAGATATGGAGATTACTTTGTTTGGGTCGTTGTCAGGTATTCCATTTACCGCTCCCCCATAGCTGCACCAATCGTATTTCAGATAATCGAAACCCCATTTGGCATAAGTTTCGGCATCTTGCCTCTCATGACCATAACTACCGACACAGCCACCACAAGTCCAGGGACCAGGACTGGAATAGATTCCGATCTTCAAACCCAAGCCATGCACATAGTCTGTCAGGGCTTTCATATCCCCAAACTTTTTATTAGGAACTATATTACCAGCCTCGTCCCGCAGCTTACCTTGCAGGGAAGGATCTT
The DNA here is from genome assembly GCF_000282055.1 of Flavobacterium sp. CF136. Classification (GTDB taxonomy): domain Bacteria; phylum Bacteroidota; class Bacteroidia; order Flavobacteriales; family Flavobacteriaceae; genus Flavobacterium. The sequence continues at coordinate 31,059 of NZ_AKJZ01000002.1, read as the reverse complement.
TCGAATCGCGGTTATTTTGCCAGTAGTCGTCAATATTTACATAACTCCATCCGTAATTTATAAGTCCGGTTTTCACCATTACTTCCGCAGCGCGCTTAATTTTTTCACCAGAAACTTCATGAGCGAAACAATTCCAGCTATTCCAACCCATTGGCGGGGTAAGTGCAATTTTATCGCCACAGATAATGCGTAAACTTTTTTCGGCTATGCCTTTCGCATTCTTTGCCTTCAATTGAATAACGTAAGTGCCGGCTTTTTCAAGCTTACCGGTGATAAGTCCTGTTTTTTGATCCAGCTTTAGTCCCTGAGGCAAGCCGGTAACCTGAAAGGTCATTGGCCAGTCTCCGGTGGCAGGTATCCTGAACTGAAACGGAGAGCCCGGGCGGACACCGAAAACGCTTGCGCTATTGATCTTCGGTTTTGCCGATGGCTTAGGGGTAAGAATGTAGGACTCACTTGGGACAGGATAATAAGTAACAAAACTTGCCACACCTATTGCCTCAAATTTTGCATCTGCCCAGTCGGCATGATCGCTGCTGTCACCGTTTTCTCCGTCTGTTACCCGCAGCTCAAGTTTTTTCACACCCGAAAGTTTCACACTACATAGCCGGGCAGTATCATCTTCATGCATTACACCGCTCGACCAAAGCTTCGCTCCATCTCCGTATACAATAAACTCTACGGCGGGCTGACGCCCTTTCACCTCATCATCAATGCCAACCTGCGCGGTAAACGAATTTGCCTTACCATCGAGCTGAATAAAAAGAGAGCTTTCTGCGTGTGTGCCGAAGCCACGCTCAAAGGTTTTGCCTGCGATGGTCATGATGTTGTCATCAACCGACCTGTTTTTTTTAGGTATGCCCCAGCCCTGTGTAGCTGTGCTGAGATCCAGTTGATCTAACCAAACGGTTTGTGCGGAAAGAGTACCGTTAACGATCAGCAGCAAAATAATTTTATAAAAATGTTTAAGCTTCATTTTTTGTTTTTTTAGAATCAATAAATTTTAAATCCATTGTTTCACTGAGAATTCTTTATAAGTAAATCTGTGACTCCTAAGAGTCACAGATTTTTTAATTCAATCCCTGCTTAATGGTACCAATACATGATACCCTGCAAAACTGTTGTTTTATTTAGTTATAGCATCTTACTTTTTACTTATATCCTTCAACAATGGCATCATACATAGGCTGGTCTTTTACCACATTATTAGATCTGTCTAACATAAAACCTATCTCCCACCAGAATGGCATAATACCATGTGCTTTAGCCTGTTTGGTCACAAAATATGACCAGTAATCCACAGACTTGTTGTGCATTGCCATATCCTTAGGAAGATAATTCGCGTTGTTAATGGCATTCCTCCTCCAGACTGCATATTCACCAAGGATCACAGGGATACCTTTATCAACAAACTTCTGTTTCATCTTTTGGAATTCATCAATAATTGCATCCTCTTCTCCAAAGGTGGAGTTACGTTCCGGCTCAATAGTAGAATGATTCCCAGCGCCCCAATAGTAAATCATATTGCCCCAGCTTACATCTCCCTCCGTTACTATCGTAAATAAAGCAGGCGTGTAATTATGTATCTCAACCATCAATTTGTTAGGAACCTTGTCTGTTGGCATCGTATTCATCAGATCATAAGTTAATTCACCGTTAGTGCGAGGACCCTGCACAACCAGCACCCTGTAACTGTTTTTGCCTCCGGTAGCGCGAACTGCCTTGATGAATGTTTCGTAGTAACCATTAAGTATGGACATCTGCTCGGCATTATCAGCCGGAGGTTCGTTTGCACCGGCAAATATAAGGTGCTCATCAAAATCTCTCATAGTTGTGGCAATCTGCTCCCAAATCGCCTTTTGCTTTGCATTAATGGACTCTTGCTTTGCCTTAGTGATATTATTATCAAGCCAGCCATTATCCGCATGAGCATTTAGCATCACATACATATCATTATCCACACACCATCCAATCACTTCTTTCACGCGGTTAAGCCAGGCCTGGTTAATTTTCATTTTCTCCGGATTGTCTAAATGAGTCCAAACCCAGCCACATGGAATTCTTATAGAATTGAAACCTTTTTGTTTTAAAAATTTTATATACGATTCGGTAATTTTACTGCTCACCCATTCAGCTTCGGTTGGTGCTTCCATGGTATTGCCAATATTTATTCCCATGCCTGTCTGCATTTTTGCCGCCAATTGTACCGCTGTGCTACTCATTCCTGTTTCGTCGGGAGCTTTAGGCGTTAAATTATATGTTGGATATAAGCTGCCTTTTTGAATAATGGTAATTCTTCGGGCCTGACCATTAGCTGCCTCAACAGTTAGTATAACAGACCTGCTATACCCCGTTTCGTTGCTTACAACAGTTATTGTTGTGGCTTCAGTCCCATTAGTACCACTCGCTTTGCTTAACTGCAGCCATGATGCTGCCGAATTACTAATACTCCATGCACTGTTTGCTTCAATAGTAATTTCTTCTGATGTACCTCCTTCATATTCAAAAGAAACAGTTGTTGCTGAAACCGATAATTGTGGGTCCTCATCGTTTTTTGAACAAGAGACCGAAAATCCGGTAATGATCAGCAGTAGTACAATTTTATAAAAATGTTTAAGTCTCATTTTTTGTTTTTTTTAGAATTAATAATAATCTTTATTTAAGACCTGCAGAAAAGTTTAACTTTTATGAAATAGCTACAGGTCTTTACTTATATTTTTAACTATTAATCTGTTATTAAATTAATAAGGTTTTTATTCTTCGATTTTGATTTTCACAACCCTGATATTGTCAATAGCGGCATACAAACCTGTTGATGTTTTAAAAGAAGCGAAATTTTTAAGGGTCATATTATAACTACTCGCACCAGTAGACCCTAATAATTGGTTTAAACGAGTAGGTGATTCACCATCCCCTAATTCATTAACTTTTGATCTGAATTCAGATAAAGGAATAGTAACAGTCTGCCAGCCATCCGTTTTAAAAGCAAGAGTCTTATTAGAACCGGGAATTTTCCATGGCTCATAACGCGCTACAAAACTTTCACCTGCAAATTCAGTTTTAATATAAAGAGTACCACCATTCCATGGGTGGGCCACACTTATTTCAAATTGAAGACCCCAGTTTTCAACAGGATCTGAAAGATTTTCCAGAGGTATCCATTTATTACCAGTATTAGAATTACCTAATGGGGCGTATTTACTTTCACCGGCAGCTAAAACAGGAGAATTAAAATATACATACTGACTTGTATTTGTCCCCATCGAACCATTAAAATCGGCCATGTTACTAGCTAAACTAATATCTCCCCACCATTGGTAACCAAAATAATCACCCCACTCAAAATTTGCTAAAAGACCTAACCATTTGTTATTTTGGGTATTTATATCATAAGCAGTAGCAACCGTTCCATAAGAATTAACAATGGTCACCGGTCCACTGGCGAAGTTCATAGCAGGAGCCAAAAACTCTACCGACGAGCCATCAACAGCTTCTGTAAAATCTGTAATAGCAGCACCGCCAAAACTAAAACTTGAAATACCACTCAAATTTTTACCATACACACGTACCAAATCGCCCTGCGAAGGATTTGCATTGGAAACAGCATAAATTTCCGGAACAATTAAAACAGCAAATTCATAAACACCAGATGCAGCAACAATCTCTCCTGCCCAAGGCATTGGCGTATTAATTGCCGGAAGTAAAAACCCTACAGAACTACCATCGTCTGCTGTTTTAAGCGGCGAAATATTTATACCCGCTATAGTTAATTTTTCTATCAAATATAAATTGGTACCATAAACATAAACCGAATCACCTACCTTAGTAGCTGCAGTCATCGAATTGCCTGTAATGGTAGCCGGCGGCGGAATTACATTAAATTTATAAGTAATTGTTCCGGCATTGGTAACATATTTTATAGTATTAACAACATCAGGATCAATGTTATTAAAAGGCAATGACCAGGGAACTTGTACAACAGCTGTTTTATCTGAAAACAATCCGGCATCGAAGTCAACAGGAGTACCATTAAAACTTATCTGAGTGGCTTCTTTTAGATTCTTCCCATGAATTACAATCCATTGTCCAGGGATAATACTTGTCACTAATGTATCATTTGGAGCGGGTGCATAATTCCTTACTGCTGTAATAACAGGAGCACCATTTGAATCATCATCATTATTACAAGATGTCAGCATTGTAATAATCAGCATCATGCTTAAAAAAAGCAAATGGCTAATACGATTATTTAATAATTTTTTCATATTTATATATTTTTTATCACTATTCATAATAAGGCACTGATGGTTCGTTCAATTTAGGATTAGCAATTACCTCTGTTGCCGGCAACTGTAAAGTAAAAGTACTGAAGGTAGCAGGAGAAATAGGCCCAATAGGATCTTTGGGTGTAGCCACTTGTGTATCTTTATTATAATCAAACGGAACCCTTTGCTGACTACTAATAAGGTCAACTGCTTTTTGAGGATTATAATAAGAAAGTCTTACCAAATCAAACCAATATTGTCCTTCACAGGCAAACTCAACCCTTCTTTCATTTAGAATAACATCTGTATTAAGTACGGTTACCGGATCAACACCTGCACGCGTTCTTACCTTATTAAAATATAATAACGCATCAGCATTACTTGTAGATGCATCATTACCAAGGATGGCCTCTGCATATATTAAATAAATATCTGCTAATCTTAATAATGAATTATGCTCTATAGAAGATGTAGCTGTCATTGTAGGTGAATTATTATCTGCTTCATTACCAATAATATGCTTTTTCATACCCGGTGCTGTTGCAGTATAACCACCGCCGGCAGCGTTTAATTCTGCATAATGGTCACCTGTCAGCATAATACTCGCTTTACGTCTTATAGAATCCTGCTGCGTATAAGCCAGATACAAATCATAACTAGGTGACGGAGATCCCCAGGCTGATGATTTTTGTGGATTAATCTCAAGACTTGGCGAGTAGGTCAACAATTGATTCCCTTCATTCCATCCACTACTGATACTGGACCATTGCAGTGCAAATAATGATTCGGGGTTATCATTATATTGCGTTCTAAAAAGATCATAATAACTTGGAAGCAAAACTAAACCACTGTTTTCAATTACATCCTTTGCATATAGTTTTGCCTTGTCTAAATAGCCCTGATTACGCGTACCTCCGAGCTGTCCTAATCCTGCCCAAGTTAAATACACCTTACTTAACATTCCTTTTGCAGACCAGCAGGTAACCCTGCCTTTCTCATCAGTTTTAGGAAGATTTTCGGCAGCAAAAGTTAAATCTTCCGTAATAAATCTGTAGACATCTGCTGCTTTATTTTTATTTACCAAAGGTGATTGTATCAACTTCGTATTATCTTCAATAATAGGCACTTCTCCCCACAACATGGCAAGGTGATAGTAGGCTATGGCACGTATAAATCTTGCTTCAGCTATTCCAGCATTTTTATCTGCGGCGGAAACTGTTGCCGGCGTATTTTTATTAATCCCATTAATTGTAGCATTACAGTGTGCAACTATAATATATAGCGCTGCCCAGCCGGTTGTTAAACGTGCATTGGATCCTGAAAGGGTAAAAGTATTAAGCTGTACCAGGTCTGCACCCTGGTATTGAAGATAAAGGTTTCCGCTTAATATATCCCCTAATGGAAGATATGCAAGATTATTCCATTGCCCCCATACTTTACCACCATAAAGTCCTGCCGTAGCTAACCTGATTTCTTGTTTTGTCTTATAAAAATTTTCAGTATTTGTCTCTGACAGATTAGGACGATCGAGAAAATCATCCTGGCAGCCACTCAAAACGAGTACTCCCAACAGGGTTAAAATAGTTATTTTGTAAATTGATTTCATATCTGTTAAGTTTAATTTTTATTTAGTTAATCCTACATTAATTCCCAAAGTAAATGTTCGGGCTTGTGGATAAAAGCCATAATCAATTCCGGCCTGTAACGGATTCCATGAACCCACTTCCGGATCCATTCCTTTATATTTAGTAATAAGAAAAGGATTGGTTACACTAACATACATACGCAGAGAATTTATATGCATCTTTTGCATCCACTCATTTGGCATTGTATACCCCAAAGTCATGTTCTTGCATCTGATAAAAGATCCGTTTTCAACATACTTGTCAGAGAAACGATTATTTCTATTGCTGTCACCATTTCTAAGTCCTATAATTGTAGTGTTTGGGTTGGTAACATATACGTTATTTACATCTGATGCTGAACCATTTGGATCAATTAAGGCCAATTGAGCATAGTTATTTAATGATTTTAGGTAACCATAATTTGTCAAAGGGTTTTCTCCATTAATCCTCATACCATTTACAACTTCATTACCAATATTGGCGCTAAAGAAAATATTCAGGTCAAAACCTTTATAGCTAAAGTTATTACCAAGGCCCAGTTGAAAATCCGGGATAGGCGAGCCTAAATAGGTCCTGTCCTTTTCTGTAATTACACCATCCCCGTTTAAATCCTTAAATTTCAGGTCTCCATACCATACCCCACCGGAAGTTGGTCTGACCGGCAAAACATTACCATCGGTATCAGTAGGCAAAGCATGCGTTTCAAAATCGCTCGCAGTTGCAAATATCCCATCTACTTTATAGCCGTAAAAGTCTCCAATAGATCCGCCCACTTTCGTTTGGGCAACAACTTCGCCTCCAAGGTACCCAGGTAATGAAGCACCGTCTGTATTTAATTTCATTACCTTATTTTTGTTATGGGATAACGTAAAATCGGTACTCCAGTTAAAATCATCCCCGCTTCCTGTTATATTTCTTGAATTCAAATGAAAGTCTACCCCTCTGTTTCTAACAGTTCCTGCATTTATATACGGAGCTGCAATTGCTCCCGGAGAATACCCGGCAGTTGTTCCCGAATACGCTGGTAAAGGAACCTGTAGCAACAGTCCGTCTGTAAGACGATTATAAACATCAACAGAAAAATTAAGTTTCCAGCCAAAAAGTGCTGCGTCAATCCCTGCATTGCTGTATTCTGTTTTTTCCCATTCAAGTTCAGGGTTTCCTAAATTAGAAGTAACTTGTGCATTACCGGATAAACCATTTTGAGTTGAAGTCAATAGAGTTAAATTAGCATTATTTCCGGCATTTTGGTTATTGGTAAGACCGTAACCCACCCTTAACTTTAGTTCATTGACTATTTTTGAACCTTTTAAAAATTTCTCATTATTTAATTTCCAGGCAAATGCTCCTGAATAAGTGGTCACCCAGCGGTTCTCTGCCGCAAATTTTGAAGTACCGTCTGCACGGGCATTGACCGTAAATAAATATTTGTCATTATAAATAAAATTTACACGTCCAAAATAAGACTCCTGTGCACTCTCTCTTTTGGTCCCGCCATTGGTTGCTGTCAGCGCATCGCCGCTGCCAATATTGGTAATAGCATCCGAAATGAAATTTCTTCTTGCTGCAGAAACATCTTCGTACTGGGACAACTGTGCCTCATGTCCTGCCACTGCATTAACATTATATTTGTTTTTAAACACTTTAGCATACGTTAAGAAACTTCTGAAAGTCGTAAAATAGTCCTGACTGTAGGAATAAAATGCATCATTCACTACTCTCTCCGCTAACCCAAACTTGTAAGTAGGGCTATATCTATCCTCTGTACTAAATGAAAAATTTCCTGACACTTCATTTCTAAAAGACAAGGCTTTTGTAAATGCTATTTCTGTATATAAGTTACCAAAGAACTGATTCCTTTTAGGATTATTTTTATTAATAAGAGCAAGAGCATACGGATTTACACGCTTTGCAATCCATCCTTCACTGCTTTCTTCTCCTGCAAAACTGCCATCAGGATTTCTTACCGGGATATCCGGTGTTTGACCCAATGCCTCTGCGATAACATTTGAACCTGTTGAATTTACATTCTCATCAATATGGGTTAACTGTAAACTGGTCCCTACTTTTAACCAGTCTGTAGTTTTGTTGTCTAAATTTAACCTTAATGAAGTTCTGGTAAACTCAGACCCAATTGCTATACCTTCCTGATTAAAATAAGACCCCGACAATAAATACTGCGTTTTATCATTACCGCCGCTTAAAGTAAGCGTATGGCTTTTTACCGGAGCTTTTCTGAATAATTCGTCCTGCCAGTTTGTACCCTTGCCTAAATACTGTGGGTTAGCAAATTCCGGTCTGGTATCAAAACCCCAAACAGTAGCCCTGTCGTTAATAAACTTACCATATTCCCTTAAATCCATAGTTGGATATTTCTTAATCAGCTCCTGATATCCGGTTGTAAATTCATAAGTAATTTTTGGCGCTCCTTCTCTACCTCTCTTGGTAGTAATAACAATTACACCATTAGTTGCCTGCGAACCATAAATGGCTGTTGCTGATGCATCTTTTAAGACGTCAATAGACTGAATATCCGAAGGGCTGATAGCTGCTAATGGATTTGTACCATTACCTGTACCATAACTTTGGCCAATTATAACTCCATCAATTACATATAAGGGAGAACTGCCACCAAAAGAAGACAGGCCTCGTATTTGTATATTAACACCCCCTCCCGGTTGACCGGAAGTCTGCTGCACAACTACACCGGCTACTTTACCCTGCAAGGCCTGGTCAAATGTTACAGGACGTGTTTTAAGAAGCTCCTCACCCGATATGGAAGATATGGATCCCGTAAGATCTTTTCTCTTTGCTTTACCATAACCAATTACCACCACGTCGTCTAATACTTTTCGATCTTCTTTCAGGCGAATTTTTAATTGATTATCTGTAACTTTTACTTCTGCACTTACATAGCCCAGATAGCTTGCAACAAGTGTCTCTCCAATTTTAGCTTTAATAGAAAATGACCCGTCTACGTCCGTAGCCACACCGGTCTTAGTTCCTTTAAGATAAATGCTGACCCCAAAAAGTGGCTGGCCATTTGAATCTTCTAATACTGTACCGGTAATTTTCACATCAGAATTTTGAGCTGATACCAAGCTAAACGAACAAAGCATAAACAATAAAGCATACTTGCCAAATAGCTTTTTTGCTTTTACAAAGCGTTGAATTACGTGTTTTTCGTTCATAATTAAATTAGTTTTGAGTTAGTTAATTAGTTAATTAAGTGGTTTAATTTTACATGAAAAGATGTCTTTTGTCATGAAACATTTTTAATATTTGTTATTTCATTGTCTTATACATTTCCACATAACATTAGGAACAAATTAACAATAAAGCAGCGCCAAACTATGGCTCATTTTGTATCTAAAGACGGTATCAATTGTTGCAATCGTAGAGTTACCATAAAAAAAAACCTATAAATATTTCATTATCATATTTAATGTCATAAAAAATTGTTATTTCAATAATTTAAAATAGACCCTGATTCGAGATAAACTGAACATATAAAAATTGACTTTTTAACATTAAGTTTGCATTTTGAAGGAGTTTCTTTAACAGAATTCTATAGATTTTAGAGGAGTATTTTGTCTGCCGGAAAGATGCTTTATTGTTGTTCTTTTTAAATCAATTTTGCTAAAAAACAGAATTGTATTATAGCTGTTAACATCACAAATTAAAGTCCTGCTAAAAAGGGCAAAATGGAATAGAAGCTGTTAAGTGAGATTTAAAATAATTTTAGAAAAAAACCTCAGTATTCTTCAGAAAGATACTTTGTTTTTAATCCGGGTTCGATTATTAAAAAGAAGGTTTTGAGTTGACTTCAGCTTTAACTGTGGAGAATTATAATTTAAATACTGAAGTGCCAGAAGCAAACCTATTTACACGTGTAAACATATCTGAGTCTGCCAATAGTTTGGGTACATTTCGAATAAATGGAGATAGATTTGGCTATTGGATTATAGTAAGGAAATTATAAAACAACAACAGTTGTGAGTAAAGCAAGCCACACGAAAGGATTCGTGCGGCAGCAGAGGAATTGAAGTAAACAGCGACGCATGATGGTTTTATGATAATCAACAAGCTCCTTGATACTCATATACGATACCTAATTAATCAAAAATTTGAAATTTTAGCATAATGTTTATATTTTATGTCTGCAAATCTACAAGGCAAATAAAAATCAATCAATACCGCGCAAATTTATGCGTATTAAATTTTGTATTTTTGTTTTTCAAATACTGTACATATGTATCAGAATAAAATTCCTCCCCAATATTTATCTTTGTTTTTGATTGATTGTAATGAAAGTGTATTTTTATGGTTTTAACATATTAAAAAACAGCTACTTAATCAAGGTTTGTAAAAAAATGGAAACAGAAATATTAAATTAAAACATTATATCTTTAACTTCATCACTTCGACAAGCCTAATGTTATTAACAAGTAAAAGACCAAACGAAAAAAATAGAAATTGACTGCACAGCCCATCATCGAAAATTTTAAAAATTATCTTCCGTTAAATAAGGAAGAAAGTTCATTATTAGACAAAAGGACGACACAGCGACAAATCAAGCGCAGACAAATGATTTTGCAGGAAAACTTTGTTTGCAAACATTATACATTTGTAGTTAAGGGTTGTTTTAAAATGTATAGTGTAGATGAAAAAGGCTGTGAACACAATATTAGTTTTGCGGTCGAAAATGAGTGGATAGCAGATTTAGGAAGTTTCTACTCAGAAAAACCAAGCAAACTGTTTATTGAAGCAATTGAACCTTCTTTTATCCTGCAAATTGAAAAACAAGACTTACTTTACTTATTCGTTAATGTATCGAAATTTGATCGAAATTTCAGGGTTATTATTGAAGAAAAATTTATTGAGCTCCAAAATCGTTTATTACAAAATATTAGCTCAAGTGCAAATCAACGTTACTTAGATTTTTTGGAACAATATCCACAACTTGCATTAAGATTGCCTAATACTCAAATAGCTTCTTATCTTGGTATTACACCTGAATTTCTTAGTAAAATTCGTAGTGAAACACATATTAAATAGTTTTTACTCTTAATCTATATTAAGGCAATTTCTTAAGATTGTTTATTGGTTCACCGCAAATTGCCATTGTACATTTACATTATAAATTTTAAAAATGGAAAAATGACAAATCACAAAAATTTCTTTAAACAATTTGTTGAATTTATTAATACTGCTGATGAAAATTTAGCACAACAACTTATTAATCCAACAGCAAAATTTTATACGCCAGGTCAAGTAGAGCCTCTTATTGGTCCAGCAGGATATTTGAAAACTATTTTGATGATGCGTGAAGGATTTCCTGATATCCAGTGGCATTTAGAAGAAATAATCTCAGAAAACGATAAATCTGCTATTCGTTTTACAATGACTGGTACACATAAAGGAACTTTTTTTGGGGTTCCTCCAACTGGAAAGAGCATTAAAGTACAAGCTACTAATTTTTATCGTCTTACTAATAATCAGATTACAGAAGAATATGGACAACCTGATTTATTAGCATTATTGCAACAAATTGGAGCAGTCCCTACAAATAAATAATATTCTGATAAAATGGCAAGATAATAAGCATAGGGTTCAAAAATAAACTTCTATGACATGGCGGATAGTTTTTAGCATCCATTTTATATTTTCAAAAAAATGTCAAATTGGTATTAAGTGTTCGATTGCTGTCCCTAACATTCCACCAGGAAACTCCTTAAGAAATTAAGGAGTTTTTTTGTTTTCCCACAACTTTTTGACTTAACCCTTCATTAGTTCCTATTTTCATAATGCAACAAATTTTCTTTATTAAATAGTTAAGTAATCAAATAAAAACTAATCACATTATTTTAGTGATACGCAATGCTGTAAAAGGTTTTTGTGGAAGCTGAATTAAATTTTTCCCACTAAATTCTCCCTTAACAGGCGTAATTGTCATATCCCATGCATCGATAATTTCAATTTTATATTTTGAATTTTCGGGTAAATATACAATTTGGCTGCGTGACTGGTCAACACTAAAATAGTGCAAAAAATATTCATCTTTAAAAGCAACATATGAATAGGGTACCCAAAATTCCGTATTGATAATAGGTGTTAAATATCCTGGGGCAGATTCAATTATATTTCTTAAAAATTTAATCCTTTCCTGACTTTGCCCTCTGAGAACTCCCCCTTTTGACCACCACAAAATATCTTGCGATTCATATCCCCATTTAACGGGATTTTCAGTAACATAAGTTTCTCCATGCCCAACAAAGCCTCCATTTACAACACCACGCCAAAATTTGTTCACCATCTCTTGACCTGTTAAATTCCCCCACGGCCAATTAATATTTCCTTCGTACCGGCATTCATCATAAACTATTGGTTTTTTATATTTTGTCCTTAATTCCTTTGCTTTATAGGTGTCATCATTCTGTATGCTCACATGTGTTATCAAGGGATTTGTGTGGTCATAGAGGTTAGCTCCATTGTGTATTGAAAGCAAGTGATTGTAGGGGTCTTTTTCGGCAAATAACTCAATAAAATGGTTCCAATCGTCCGTCTTCTTAGATTTCATAAAATCATATTCATTAGCCAGACTCCACCATACATTTTTATAGGCAGCAAAGCGGGCAATAATATAATTGATATATAAATCATCGGTTTTTCTGTCCATTTTTTGAAACCCCCAACGGTCGTAAGGATGAAAAACAATTAAATCGGCTTCGATGCCAAGTGAATCCAATTGCGCTATCCTTTTCTCAATATTCTGAAAATATGCAGGGTTAAATTTCGTGTAATCCCAATCAGTTAAAGGCTTTCCCTCAAAAGGATACAAGAGTGGCTCGTTTTTATTCCAATCGTAGTCTTTAGGAAAAATACACATGCGCATTTTATTGAAATATCCATTAGCAAGGGTTTTCAATGTTAATTGGGCAAGACTATCTCCCTGATGAACCCATGCATAACAGGTCGTACCAAAAGGGTAATATGCCTTATTGTCTGAATAAGCAAAATTAAAAGTATCTTTTACTACTACTTGCCCGTGATTACTGTTGATGTTTGAAAAACATTCAAATTTGCCTTTTTTATTATTAAGTGACTTTAAATTGCTTGATGTGATATAAGTCCAGGCACCTGTCGCTTGTGGCATAAAACGGATTTTATATATCCCATTTCCATCATAAAAACCTGAAACTGTTTTTATATTCTCACCATTTGTAAATTTAGCACTTAGCTGTACATCAGTGAACGGATTACCTTTTGAATAACCATTAAGAATGATCTCATAAATACGCCATTTTTCAACTTTATTTTGAGCCGAAATACTCAAAAAAGATAAAGAGACTGTCAATAATAGTATTAATCTACGCATAATTATAATTGTTTAATAAATATCATTCCATATGACATTCCTTCGGTACGGGCATCCTTATTTTTAACATCAGAAACATATCCCAAAGAGACTCCTAATTCAAAACAGATACGGTTTGGATCTTCAAAAACATCGTGGTCTGCTTTGGCCAATTTCATTTTTAGACAGCAGATTGCTTTTTTTTGTGAAAATTATTTTAAGAATTTCCAATAATCAAAATACAGTATATTGGTCTTGGCTTCTCCTTTAAAAACAAAATACAAATCGTGAATTCCTGAAACTTTTTTAATATCAATTGTCTGCGATGCCCATTTGTCATTGCCTACCGTCATTGGTACATTTACGGTTCCGAGCAACTCTCCATTTTTAGAGTCCAATCGTATCTCCATTGAAACATTTCCGTTGTGCGTTGTGCCGATTCTTGTCGTGAATTTCGAAGCACCTTTACGGAAATCCACCTCTTTTACTTTGATAAAAGCGTCATTGTATTTTGCCGTAATAAAAGTGCCGGCCACATTATCTTCCATCGACTTTACTCCTTCAGACCAGGCAATGGTTTCAGCTTCCGTTTTGACATAAGGATTTAATGGATTTAAACTCTGTTTAATACCTTCTGTCATATTCATTTGCATGATCGAACCATCTTTATTAAACCTGGCTTCTTCTACACAAACTGAACGGGTAAAACCGCCGCCTCCCGGCAATGCACCATTGTGGTAGAAAAAATAGCTTTTTCCCTTAAAATCAATTATACCGGGATGATTGGTAAAAGAATTTCCTTGTGTAGGCATGACGACACCTTGATATTTCCAGGGTCCTGTTATACTTTTACTGGTTGAATAACCAATATGTTCCGATATTGGCCCTGCGGCAAAAAATAAATAATACAGACTATTGCGTTTATACAGCCATGGTCCTTCCTCATAAGTGGTAGGTCTTATATCATTTTTTTCTCCTTCGCGTTTACCAAAAGATTCCAAAGTATTGGGTATTTGTTTAACTTCACCCGAACAGGATATCATGTCCTTATTCAGCTTTACGTAATACAAGCCGGGATTTCCCCAAAACAAATACGCCTGGCCATCTTTATCAATAAAGGGAGTAGGATCAATATCGTTCCAGGGATGATGATTGATAAGTTTCTTGCCAATAGGGTCTTTAAATGGACCATAAGGACTATCTGAAACTAAAACTCCTATATTTCCGCCATGCATGGGACAGTATAAATAAAATTTACCATTTCGTTCAATACACTGAACTGCCCAGGCACCATTATCCTGCTTTGCCCAACTAAAATCTTTTAGAGAAGCAACTATTCCATGGTCTGTCCAATTGACCATGTCGGTTGATGTATAAAGTGACCAATTGAGCATTTTAAAACCCTTGCCGTCGGCATTGGCATCGTCTTCATCATGGCTTGTATACAGATATACTGTCCCGTTATGTACCATTGGTGCCGGATCTGCCGAATATTTGGTCTGCACTATAGGATTTTGTGCTTCTCCAATAGAACAATTTATGATAGCTATAAGTGTCGCTATAAGTTTATAGGTATGTTTCATTTTAGTTATTTAGTTAATAAAAATCCTCCGTTCGGCTGGATAGTTATTGATAATTCTTCATTTTTAGAAACTTTCATGGTTGTCGTGTAGGTTTCTTTATCATTCTTGTCATTATACATAACGACGCTCTGACCAGCAAGCATCCGCAATTTATTTATCTTACTATTTAATTCTAAACCAATCAAAATCTACATATCCGCCAGTATTTTTGGTTGCATAATTAAACAAGCCAAAACGATACCCCATAAAATGCGGGATGTCATATTTCATTTTCAATATATTCCCAATAGGATTCCACACTTTTCCATCTAAGCTGTACGAGAATTTAGCTTCGTCTTTCCCATTAAGAGCGTAAAGGTTATTAGCTTCATCGTTCATACCGGTAAAATCGCAATCAATCTTTAAATAAACGTAATTTTGTGTCAAAGGAACTTGCTGTATTTCTACAGGTTTACCCGAACCGGCACTTACCATTACTATCGACTTTTGACCATTTTCGACCTTCACTCCAACCTGTCCGTATTTTTTTTGAAAGGCACATAATCCTGCGAAATCACCTTCCTTCATTTTGGAAACATCCAATAAAATTGAACCAGTACATGTTGGGCCAATTGTACGTTGCGTAAGTATATTTCTTACCTGCGTAAATACGGTATCAATTCTGGCTGTTTTTAGTCGGAGATATCCCTTTCTTTCTTTTATTGACCAAAGTTTGTTATCCGGATTATGATTCCATTGCCATACTAAAGAAAGTGCTGCCTGTCCTTTTTTTCGATTGAATTCATCAGAAGCAACCAAGTTCGGAATCAAACCTTTACTGGCTGGCAGGTCTAATGTTTCCGGGACTTTGCCGTTTTCTCCTAATACAGGCCAACCGTCTTCCCACTTTACGGGAACGAGATAAGGAACGCGGCCAACAGCCCCAAAATCGCGGAAAAGATAAGAGAACCAACGCCCATCGGGAGTGTCTATCAATCCTCCCTGAGCAATTCCTCTATCCTGTAAGCCAACTTTTCCTTCCCAGGGACCGTTGATATTATCTGCCCTATGTATAATTACAGTTCGCATTCCACCGCGTGGCGCGCAAATATTAAATAGATAATATTTCCCTTTTACTTTAAACAATTGAGATCCTTCAGCTCCAAGGCCTACTTCTTTCCCTGTTGGTGCGCTGGCTTTTTCGATGAGAACTCTCTCCGGAACGCCTTGTTTAACTCCTGTCAGATCATCATTTAATTCAACAATTTTAAGCCTGTCTGCGTCATAAATTAAATATACCTTGCCATCATCATCAAAAAACAAGGAATGGTCATGGAGGGATGGCTTAAAAGAAACTCTTTCCCAGTTTCCTTTTTCTATATCTTTTGTTTTAAAAATATAGGTTTCACCTGGTATGTCATGTGCAAAAGTGGTTACATAATACATCCCCTTGTGGTAGCGCAAACTACTTGCCCATGAACCTCTGCTATATATATTTTTTCCTTCTGTCAAATTTAGCGCCGGCAGATCTGCCAAAGTATCATAGGCATAGTTGATGATTTTCCAATTGACAAGATCTGTAGATTTCATAATGGGCACACCCGGGTTCATGTGCATCGTGGTACTGCTCATATAATAATTTTTACCAACCCTGATCATAGACATATCAGGCACATCAGCAAAAATTAATGGATTTTGGGCTTGCGCCAAAGCAACGGCCTGAACAAGCAAAACTAAGAAGCCTAAAATAAGCTTATTATTTTTTTTCATAATTTAAAAATTGGTCAATAGTATATAAATGGTTTCAGTAAACAAAATAACAAGAAAACAATACCATACAACGTTTCTTTTTGTATCGAAAGAGTGCGCCAATTGTATTAAATGAAAAACCTATATCAACATTTATAAATCAATCTAAAATTTATGGAATTATATCAATAAGATTTGGAAATAGTATAATTCATTGACCAGGTTAAAAATAAGTAGTATCAAAAAAAAAGTAGTAAACCTAAGCTTACTACTCTCTAAAACTGTACTTATATTTGTTATTTAATCCTGTATCACTTTTTTAGGAATAGGCATTTATAATTCCTCCCAACAGATCTTATTGCTGTTTATATATGCGCAGATATTCAGAAGGTAAGGACCCAAATTCTTCCCGAAAGTACTTGGCAAATCTTTTTGGGGAATTAAACCCTACTTCATATGCTATTTCGGCAATTTGCATTTGGCTTTTTTCAAGAAGCTGGCGTCCGCGTTTTAATCGTATGGTTCGAATAAATTCGATTGGTCCTTTACCGGTAATGGCAATTAATTTTTTGTATAAATGACCACGACTAAGACCTAAAGCTATACTAAGGGCTTCAACAGAAAACTCAATGTCGCTTATATGTTCTTCTACCACCTTAATAGCTTTGGCTATCAGAGCTTCATCCAAAGAGGTAATGGTAATTTCTGCAGGAGAAACATCTAACTTTTGACTAAACGAGACATGACTTTTCTCTGTCCATTCTACAAATTTCTGAATGCGCAGTTTTAGCAAAATAAAATTAAAAGGTTTGGTTATATAATCATCAGCGCCAAGTTCCAGACCTTCCATTACATGTTCTTCAGCGGTACGTGCCGTCAATAGGATAACCGGAATATGAGACCAATAAATATTAGTTTTTATTTGTCTGCAAAGCTCTATTCCGTTCATAACAGGCATCATTACATCACTTACAATAATGGTTACGTTAAACTTATGCAGCAATTGCAGGGCCTCTTCTCCATTATTGGCAGTTATTACATAATATTCATCCTCAAGATTATCTTTAATAAATTCACAAAAGTCATTGTTGTCATCTACAAATAATAATATTTTTTTATTTGTAATGATATTTGTTCCTTCCTCTTCCTCAATAGCAAATTCGTCTGAAATATTTTCTCTTGGATACTCTTCTACTGTGCCTAAATCAGCCATTCTGATTGGAATCTGAAAGGTAAAAATACTACCCTGCGGCACATTATCTGTAACATTTATAGTTCCTCCGTGAAGATTGACATATTCATGTACAATATGTAATCCTATACCTGCCCCGGTTTTTTCCTGTTCTTGCTGAGCCTGATAAAACCGTTCAAAAATATGTTCTTTCTCTTTATTGCTAATACCGGATCCTGTGTCGGAAACACTTACAGAAACAGTATCATTCACTCGTTTTATATGGATGCGGATAGTACCGCCGTCTAAAGTATACTTGAATGCATTTGAAAGTATATTGGTAAGTATTTTTTGAACTTTATCCCGGTCAAATGACATTGTTAAACTTTCTATATCTGTGAACAACAATAAATTAATATTACGTTCTTCTGCATAAATACAAAATGAATTGTAAATTTCATTAATAAAACTAACAAAATCACCGGACTTTAAATTCAGTCTTTCTACACCAACATCCAGTTTATGAAAATCAAGCAGTGAGTTTATTAATGCCATTAGCTGTTGTGCATTTTTATACATTACACTCAACTTTTTTCTCATGCTTTCGTTGGCTGCATCTTTCAATAAAATCTGCAAAGGGGTAATAATGAGCGTAAGTGGTGTACGCAAATCATGGCTGATATTGGTAAAAAACCTTAATTTTATCTCATTAATATGTATCTCCTTCTCATGATCCATTTGCATACGCTGCTGTTCCAGTTTTATAACATGCTTTTCTTTTGTTCTGCGAACATAAAATGTCACCGCACTAATAATTAAAATTGCATATATGATAAAAGCCCAAATTGAAAAATAGAAAGGAGGCATTACATTTATAAATAATTCTGTAGGGACATTGTTCCAAACACCATCACCGTTACGTGCTTTTATTAAAAGTCTGTAATTACCGGTTGGAAGTGAAGATATTACTATTTTATTTTTTTGAGTAGGCACCCATTGTGTATCAAAGCCTTCTATTTGATAAATATATTTTACTTTATCAGCATTCAGTAAATTTCCAGTTGTAAACTGTAAGGAAATAAGTTTGTCATCATGCCTGAAATTTAACTCGGAAGTTAATTGCATTGGGTGGTCGAGCAATTTGCGTCCATCATAATAGGAGTCGACCTGAATAGTATTATTCCCAACTGTCAATTCAGTAAATATAACTTTTGGTGTAGATTGGTCTTTTTCAGACATTTTATTCGGATTCAAAATAGTATATCCTTCCACACTACCAAGCAGAATATCACTATTTTGTAGTTTGCAAACAGCGCGATCATTAAAATAATTATTCATAAGGCCATCTTTGACTGAGTAATTTTTACTTGAAAAAGTAAATCCTCCGTTTGATGCCGGCGTAACAGTAAGTATTGAAAGCCCATTACTTGTTGTTACCCAAATATTATTGAGATTATCTTCTGTTATACCTTTAATTGAATTATCACATAACCCATTTTCTTTATTAAAATAATAAATAGTGTCTTTTTTTTGATTCCAGATCGTCAGCCCTTCATTACTGCCTAACCATATAATGCCACGTTTATCTTTATAGACATTTGAAATCAGAGGTTGGGGGAAAGTTTGATTTCCTTTCTTATTGCCAAGATACAAAGTCTTTTTATAATTCGTAATATCAATTATCAAAAGGCCAAATACAGTACCAACATACATTTTATCACCGCCATCATAAGACATATCCAACGCATAAACAATATCATCAAATGGGGTAATCACAGCATTAAAATCATCCGAGTCTGATTGTAATACCTGAATTTTGCCACCTAATGATCCTATCCATAGATTTCCATACCTGTCTTCTTTTAAATTCCAAATACTATTACTGGTTATTTTGCTGTTCTTTGTAGTATACTGGATCATTTTGCCATTTTCATAACAAAAAAGTCCTTTTTGATAGGCCCCAATCCAAATACGATTTTTCCTGTCTTCCAGTAAAGATATTATCGCGATGTTTGGAACCGGGAGTTTCCTAATGGTCTCTGAGTTCTTTTCTTTTATATATAGTCCGTTTCCATCTGTTCCCAACCAAATATTTCCATGATGGTCTTCCATTATAGACATAATATCGGAACATTCAGGGTGTCGGAAATTGATAAAATTCCGGAAACTTTCATGATAAAACGAAAGTCCCTTTTTATCGTATCCAATCCAGACCGTCTCATTGTTGTCTTTGTACAGACACCTCACACTGTTCGATGATGGGCCTGTCTCAACCCATGGATCAGATACCACATTTTTAAACAAATCTTTTCCTTTGTCGTAGATAAACAATCCTTTGTGGTCTGTTCCTATCCAGATTTGTCCCGGCTGATTTTCGATAATACTTGTTATATGATTGGCTTCAGTTTTTAATTTTGAAGGCAATTCTAATCTTTTCCACTCTTCAATTGAGTTCTTTTTGTAAAAAACCTGTTCACTTTTATCCGAACAAATCCACAGCCCGTTATTGCTGTCTATATAAATTATATTAGTGGCATTAATAGCATTCTGTTTTATAAAGTCAGGTAATTCTATGAAGGTTAAAACCCCTGAATTTTTATTCAGTTTCCAGCAGATCCCTGAATCATTTTGAATTGCGTACAGAAATTTACCACTATCAGTAATGGAAATTTCTTCTTTTAAAGGAGTCTTTAATTGGAATACAGAAGTCTTTTTTTTCTTAATATTATAAAAAAACACCTTCTTTTTGTTTAGTACCCAGAGATTACGATTTTTATCGACAAAAACTCTGGCATTAAAATCTGCCTCTATCCCCAGATTGAGCAACAACAGTTTTGTATCTGAAAAGGAATCTTTATCTCTTTTATATACCATGTAAGAATATCCTAAGTCTATCCAGATATTACCCAGGCCATCTTCCTGCAATTCAACTATAATATTTGAAGACAGAGCATTAGATACACCGGGATGCATTTTATAAACCTTAAATCCGTATCCGTCATATCTATTTAGTCCAGACTCTGTTCCTATCCAAAGAAATCCGTAACTATCTCTCAGAATAGTTTTTACATTATTATTTGAAAGACCTTCATTAGTTTCTAAATGATGAAAAACATAGGACGACTGCCCTATAATACTTTGAAAAGAAACAATCCAAAATATTACGAGTACATGTATGCAGATTTGTCTTAGATTTTTTTTCATACTAAAATGGTCAATAGAAAATTAGAGTAGATGGGCAAAAATATGTAAGCTGAATTTTTTCTGTATTTAAAAGGATTTTATTTCTCTAAATAAATATGATAAACATTTTATTCTTCTGATCAGGAAACTTTTGTATCCTGCTTTATTTCAATAAACTCAGATTCATAAGGAGCGATTGTAAAACTGACAGCATTAATTTTTATCTAAAAAGGACACTTTTGGATTTTCTTTTCATTTGTATCTCTTTTGACTCTGCTAACATTCAAATATAACAAATGTTTTTTATCTATCTGCCTTGCCATTTACACCAAAGTAACATCAGACCTTTTTTTAATTCCTAATTCATGTATAAGCTTATCCAACAAATAATTAAGCAAATGCTATCTGTCAAAACTCAAAAATAGTAACAAAAAACTAGGGAGACTATAAAAACTCCCTAGTTTAAAAGCAAACTAACTTAAATTTAACCATTCAACTTAAAAATTGTCATGTTTAATGTATATTAGGAGAGGGCTCAATTCAGCTCCTTCTTTACATTAATTCTACAGCAAAGAAGCAGATGTCTCTATAATTTCAAAATCCTTACCAATCTATCGGCGGAGAGTAAAACTTATTAATTCAAATAAGACTTCTGTTAAAATGATAATGAATGCGTTTCTTATCATAAGTTAGAAGTCAATATTAAAAAAAAACACCATTTCTATTTAGCTTGTCATGCAATAAAAAATTGTATATGCAAACATCATTAAAACTTCTTTATTCTACGGTATCCTTTTGTATCAAAAAGCTACCTTATTTGTTGCAATTATAGGCTAAGAACAGGAAATGCGTACCATAAAAAACTTTCCACAATTAAATAGTCTTTGAAAGTTGTTTATTATAGTTGATAATAGTCCATTAAAGAAAGTAACATTATTTAGATAACAAAGCAAGAGCAACGGCTTTTCCTGGAATTATCTAAAGTAGTTATTTTAGCCATTTTTTTGTTAGTTTAATTGTGTTTGGTATAGTCGTTATCGTCACAAATCAGGATAACAACCAGAACGAAAATTATAAACATTGCTATTCTCATAATTAGTAATTTTAAGTTATTTTGAGGAAATATCAATTCTAAGACGATTTCGTATGTTAAACGTGTATTTCAATACTCATCCTTTAAAGTAAAATTTATTTAATAAGTACTGATTATCAATATCTTTTAGTTTTGAAAAACAAAAACAATACAATTGATACATTACCACGGTTTTATATGAAAAAACCGTCTCAAATTTTAGATTGAGACGGCTTTTAAAAATAGTAGGCACTCTACCAGAATTGGGATTGTTTGATCTCGCGTTTACCGGACAAATAATGGTATAACGCGGATCGTTTTATATCAGAGCATAATTTTCCTCGTCAAGAGTGTTACCGATTTTGTTTTGGAAGTTCTTCTCCAATCTAATCAGCATTGTCCTGACAACAAAATTCATGGTGTTTTTCTTTTTAAATCGTGCTTAAATTAAATTTTTAAAGAAAGGAAGCAACCATTCTAAAAGGAGTTGTTGTACTTGTAAAAGTATAACCTCTATAGCCAATAGTCGGTATCTCTGTAAAATAAAGACCATTAGGATTCATAAATTCATCATCAAGCGCTTTTAAGAAAGATGGACGCGGGATCGCCGGTCCTTCTGGATCCATACCTGAAGCCCCGGCGGGTGCAATACCTGATTTCCAAACACCCGGAATAAATGTAACGGTTTTGTTTACATCATCTGCTTTTACAGTAAAGTAGTGATAATACCTTTGTTCAGTTTCGTCGTCAACAGATCTTCTGTATTCTATATAATTAGTCCCATCAGCATTATTAAACCAAAGCTGTGCTCTTATAAGCGGTACTCCACTGGCTTTCTCTATGTCTTCTAATAAAGATAAAAACAATGGGGAGTTTTGTGCATCAGATTCTGTAAGACCACGCATATAAGCATAGACATTATTTCCGCCTCCGGGTAACAGCAATTGATAATCATCCGTTAAAATCAAAGGTTTTGTACTATATTTAATTACAGCACTCACTCCATCTGTACCGGTTGCAGTAAAATCCCCGGTACTATCATCATAAATAAATTCAGTTAATTCCTGATTGTTGACTACTAAAGCCGGACTTACAATAATACCTGTTTTTGTGAAAGCAATACCCATATTATAACTTATACTGTAACCCTGTTCTACAGAATTTGCAGTTGCAAATCGAGTATTTGAACCATAATTAAAATCTAATTTATGAATCTCGGTACCGTCATTAATTTCCAAAAATCTAAAAAGAGGGCGCTTATCTGAACCTTTTACATTTTGGCCCATTTCAGTATGTAGTTCCAGATCTGTCCAATCTTCAGCTGTTGCTTTTACGAAGCGCAATTCCTGAAAACTACGTTTAGTTTTAAAAATTATTTCACCATTTTCCTGTCCGTAATATAAAAATTGAAAGTCTCCTTTGTATCCTTTACCTTTTAATGCCTCCGTAGGATAATTATTTGAATCCGATAACAGGTGTATTCTGTTTTTGGTAGAGAATAATAAACTAACTGTGCTTCCTATCTCAATACTGTAATCACTGTTATAAATATTGGTATCGCTGTCAAAATCAGATGCCATAGCTACTTTTCCGTCAGCAGAAAATTTAAACAAATGCGTAAATCCGCCAAGTTGTGTATTATCTGTAAAATAAACTGCCTTCCATCCATATTCAGACGAAAGTAAGACATCATTAAGCTCTTTTTTTTGGGCATTTATTCTTTCCGTTGGCGTCTTATCAAATTTTTGTTCTGCTTCATTCTGGTCGCAGGCTTCTAATTGTGTTGCCAGAAAAGCAATAATCAGAAACTTAAATATATTTTTTATTTTCATAATGTTTTCTTTTTTAAGTTAACCTAACCTCAATTAGTTTAATTTCCATTTAATACTGCTGTAGTATTTTTTTCTGCTTCATCCCTTAAAGCATAAAAATCCAGATTGAACTCTTTTTTGAAATATTTGACAACAATAGCTTCTTTCGCTCTTATCGCAGCAACAGCTGTTTCACTCTGTATACCAGCCAAAAAGGCCTCGTATTCATCTTTAGAATTAGTTAGCATAACAGAAGCCATTTCAGCAAAATCCTCATTAATATTCGATTTTGCATAGGCTGTAATAAACCCTTCTTCATTAGCATCCTGATCTGAGGTACTATACCAGTTTGCCGTGTAACCGGATGGTGTTATTTTTGCCATCGATTTTTCATCATATGGTTTAT
Source organism: Flavobacterium sp. CF136 (assembly GCF_000282055.1). Classification (GTDB taxonomy): domain Bacteria; phylum Bacteroidota; class Bacteroidia; order Flavobacteriales; family Flavobacteriaceae; genus Flavobacterium. The sequence goes on along the minus strand of NZ_AKJZ01000002.1, from coordinate 6,858 downwards.
GCTGATTCAAAATATGAATGTATTCATGTTGTATCGTATGGATAAATCGTTTTACATTTTCCCTGTCTGTAACATCTACATTATCAGTTTCAAAAAGTGTTACTCTTTGCCCGCCTTCTGCCAAACCCAAAATAATATTTCCGGTTAAATCCAGATTCATTCCCCCAACCATTACAATTTCACGGGGAGCAATTTTCTTTACAAAATCAGGACCGGCAATTGTTGTATAACTATCCAGCCATATTTTTTGTATAATTTCTAAAACGGGCTGTACTTTTTCTTCCTGAGGCGGATACAGGTAGCGATTAACATCAACGGCATTCTGGTTCCATTTGTATTGAACATTTATGTTATAAGGATTTAAATAATTAGCCGTAATCCAATTATCTAACGTTGATTGAGGAGGATTTGTGACATCTAATTCACTATCTCCAGACAAATCCTCATGTGAACATCCTGCGAAAGCAATTACGGCTAACGCCAAAAATGCCATTGTATATTGTTTTACTATTTTCATATGCTTGATATTAAATTATCTAGGATTTTTTTCGATACCGTTTAATGATGCCTGAAGTGGTATTTGTAATGCCCGGCGATTGTCATCTTTAGTCAGAATATTTGTTGGTTCATTGTATATTTCATGTTCAATCTCTAAATTAAATCGTTTAATATCAAACCATCTGATGCCCTCCTGTATAAAATCTCTCCTGCGGAACTCAGCTATAGCCTTTATGTATGATGTTTGTAAATCAGTTAAAGCATAAAAAGGGGTATATTCATTTTGGATTACAGGATATTTAGCAACTATTGATTCATCAGTTAAAATATCGGTTGCCGGATCGTATTCCTCTGTTCGTATTCCAATAAAATATTGCAATGCTGCTCTGGCTTCATCTATTCTGTTTGCCATTACAAGTGCTTCTATCCTATTCAAATAGAATTCATCATTACTGAATAATACCATTCCAACATATGCATAACCAACACCTGCATTGGCATTTGTATATTTGTAATATTCATTAAATTTGGGTACAAATACTGTATTACCATTGTAACTTAAGATTTGATAAATCCATAGTTTATTAAAAATATTGGTTGCGGAACCTAAAATTTCGTTCATTCTGGTTGACGTGAGCTGAAACCTGTTTTGATAAAAAGATCTTGAATAATAAGATGTCGCTGAGGCAATCAATAAATTTGTTTCCTGAGTTGGCTCTGCATAAATTTTTACCTGAGTATCATAATCAAGATTCAGATAAGATGGATAATCCCTTAGTTTTCCATCCGGATTAGCTGCTAATTGATCTGTAAGTTCAATAACTCTGTTCCAATTTCCTTTTATCAGGTAAAAACGTGATGCAAAAGCTTTCGCTGCCTCTTTATTAAAATGGAATTGAGGCTGATTGTAATCATTGGTAACGTATTTTAACCCTTCTTCTATATCATTTTCAAGATAGTCAAAAACTTCCTTCATAGAATTTCTTTTGTATTTTTTGATCAATACATCTTCAGGTTCTGTTACATATGGTATCCCCAAATCTGTATCAGCAGTAGCCGGGTCATAACGTTTAGACCAAAATGAAACCAACATAAAATGTGCATAAGCCCTCGCAATCAAAGCCTCTCCTTTCTGCGGATTGAGGCTTGCAGGACTGCCCAGCTCCTCAATAGCCTGAAGTGCTTTATTAGCATGGGCAATTGCAGTATAACAGGCTTTCCAATAATAGGCCTGAGAGTCAATATCATTACTATTGTTCATTTCCCAGTTGTAGTTTTCCGAATTCATAACTCTAAATAATCCGGGATCACCACTATCAAAGACATTGTCGGTCATGGTTTCGGCAAACTCCATATAACATGCATCAGGATAAGCATAAACCAGCAATTCAGAAATTTTTTCCGGTGTATCTATTTGTGTCCTGTTATCGGGGGTTTCAGAAAGAAATTCATCACAGCTGCTAATACTTACAAGTAGTAATAATGCCAGTATAATTTTTATTTTTTTCATACTATTTATAGATTATAATGAAATGTTTAAAGTAAATGTATATTGAGTTGTAATTGGCAATGCTACACCTCCCGCATTACGAAATTCAGGGTCCTGACCGTTTAATCTTTTATCGGAATAAATTAATAATGGATTAATTGCTGATCCTTTTAATGTAAAATTTGTTACCCCTATTTTTTGCTTGAAAGCTCTCGGGAATTCCCAACTTAAGGATACATTTTTTAATCTGACAAAATCCCCATCTGCAATACGTACATCTGAGAAATTGTATGTGTTATAAGCAATTGCCAATGATTTTGACTCAGCACTATAATTATTAATCAAAGCTTTATCTGCTATTACGGGTACATTGGTATTATTTTCATCTCCGGGATTGATCCAACGATTGGTAAAATCTTTTGTAAAAACAGTTAAGTCATCATATTGACTGGAATAAACAGGATTCAAACGTACTTTATTCCCTCCTGATGCAACGACAAAAACGTATAATGACCAATTTTTGTAAGTGAAAGTATTCGAAAGTCCAAAAGATTTATTAGGCTCTATTGAGCCCTCATATTTTAAATATTTGGTTACATTATCACTATCATTAAAATTTGCTCCGGCAATGTTATCCAATTGCCCGTCTTTCATTACAAAAGTTGGCAAACCCTGATTATTTAATCCTGTAAAATGATAAGAGTACAGAGAGTTTCTGGGATGCCCAACAGTATTTCCTCCCGTTCCTTCAATTAAATCAAAAGCTGATGCCTGGCTCTCTAACTTTGTAATTTTCTGATTATATACAGAAAAATTAAAATTGGTTGACCATTTAAAATCTTTGGTGGTTATATTTTTAGTCGACAGGCTAATTTCAAGACCTTTAGTTTCCATATTGGCATTATTACCTTGTTTCATTGTTTGTCCGCCAATTCCTGATGTTACTACATAATCAACTAAATCAAAAGCTTTACGGCTGTATACGTCTGTTGTAAATTGTAGTTTGTTATTGAACATACCAAGATCAAAACCTAAGTCGGTTTCAAATTGTTTTTCCCATGTTAAATTTCCATTTTGCAATTGGTCTATACGAATACCTGATTCTCTGTCGCTAAGATTTAAACGATCTGTAATAAAACTTTTATAAATTGCCAATGAATTGGTAGCCGGTCCTGCCGTAGCTGTAAGCCCGTAAGAAGCTCTTAATGCTAAGTTATTTATAGATTCAACATCTTTCATAAATTTTTCTTCCTTCATGTTCCATTTTCCACTAAAAGTGTAAGTTGGCAGCCAATTGGATGAATTATTATTACCCTGTCTGTTTGAACCGTCATAACGTCCGGTAACTGATGCTGTATAACGTCGATCGTAGGTATATCCCACTTTTCCAAAAAAGCCTACCGTTCTTTCTCTTTCTGCATTAAATCCAAAATACGTATTTCCTTCATTAATAGTTTTTTCCAACATTCTTGGATCTGTAAAACCAGTAAGGCCTTTGTCATATTGTAGCCCATAAGCGGTAAAATTGTCGCTATTTCTATTTATGGACCTTAACTCTGTACCAAACAATCCTTCAAATTCATGTTTAAAATTTAAAGTACGTCTATAGTTTACGCTATTTCTTATATAATAGGAAGTCAGATCATCTGTAAATTTTCTTAACATTCCACCATTAGGAAGAACGGCAACTTTTGGAGCTGTTAAATCATCTGGATCCTGATATAAAAAAATATTTGCATCTCTTACAGCAGTTGTTTCTGCAGCATTATAAGCTCCAACTATATTTGAATCTTCAAGAATTTTATGTTCCCTGCTAGTGTTGGCATAACGCGCTGAACCCGCAAGGTTATAAGTCAGGTAAGGATTAATTTTATATTCCAGATCCATTTGGAAACGAAAATCTTTTACCTCTATTTCCATGAAATTATTTTTAAGTTCATTCAAAATATTAAAAGGCGCCCAATTGCTTCTGTAATATTCCAAATTTCCATTGTCATCGTAAGGTCTTAGAGTCCTGTTTGTATTTAAGGCATACTTAAAAGGGTTGATATCAAAATTTCGGGTTGTCGTTCCATAATAAGTATCTTTTTCAGTATCATAACTTCCAGGAGCACCCTGATTCCTTACAGAAGCCTGTGTAGTCATTGTAATATTTAATTTATCATTAATATAAAAAGTACTTTTTAAGTTTGATGAAAGTTGTTTTACATGATCAGCAACACTCCAGCCCGGATCACTATAATAGGCTAATGAAGCGTACAACGCATTATTTTTTCCTCCACTAGAAAAACTTAATGAATGATTTTGGGCAATCGAAGGTCTAAAGAGTACCTTAAACCAATCTGTATTGGCTAATTCATATTTTCTTAAAAAAGCATTGCGCCCAGCCTGATCATTACTTACTAAATAGCTGTCTGTTTCGGGAACATACGTATTAATTCCTCTGGCTAAAATATTATAGACTCCTCCATAACGTCCCTGAGCAGTTGAAGGCAAATCTAAAAATCCTTTTGCTTCAACTTCTTTCAAAATACTCATTGTTTCTTTTGAATTCAAAATATCATACTGACTATAATTAGGTGTTGTTCTGGTCGTTTGGTCTAATGAATACGTTATCTTTAATGGAGAGTCTTTTCGTCCTTGTTTTGTAGTTACAACCACAACTCCATTTAAAGATCTTGACCCATAAATCGAAGTTGCAGATGCATCTTTCAAAATTTCAATGCTCTGTATATCATTAGGATTTATTCCGGCAACAGAAGAACTTAATAACGTTGCAGAATTCCCTGAAGCCAAATCAGATACAGACACATTAATAATATCTTCCTGAACAACACCATCAATAACCCATAATGGTTTTGTATCTCCAAAAATTGAAGAAGATCCACGAACCGTAATTTTTGGAGCAGTACCAAATGTTCCTGAAATATTCTGTACAGTAACCCCGGCCGCTTTTCCTTCAATCATTCTGCTTATATCAGCTAATCCGTCAACTTTAAGTTCTTCAATAGGGATTTTACTGACAGCACCTGTAAAAGTTCTTTTTGATGTTTTTTCATAACCTGTAATTACGACTTCTTTTAAACTTTGTTCTAATTCATTTAAAACTATCGTTAACAAAGCACTACCCTCTACTTCAACCTCTTTGGTTCCCATTCCAACATAAGAAACAACCAGCTGGTGACAATTCACCGGTATTTTGATAGAAAAACTACCATCAAAATCAGTATATATAAAAGTATTGGTCCCTTTGGCCGTTACTACGGCTCCTGATAGAGGCACTCCGTTTTGGTCAGTAACTTTTCCTTTAATAACAGGATCGGGACGACTTTCAAATTTTAGATTATTTTGCAAAATAATCTGATTGCTTATTTCTGTATAAGTAATATTCAATGGTTTCAGGATTCGATTAAGAATACTTGATAATGTTTCCTGATTAGCCTTTATACTAACTTTTTGATTTAGCTGTGGTAATCTTGAATTATACGAAAATTTTACATTCGCAGCTTTTTCAAGCTTGGATAACGCATTATCCAGACTTAAATTTTCAACTGCAATAGTGACTTTTGTATCTAATTTTCTTTGCCCATTGACACTGTTTGCCAAAGTAACACTTGAAAACACAAGTGCTAAGACAAACTGAAATAGTGTTATTTTCATGATTCGATAGAGTAATCGTTGTTTACCAACTGATTTTTTCATAAATTTGATTTGTTTTGATTAATACTGTTCAAGCGTATTTTAGAAACACAATAAAATGACTCTTTCCAGAGAGTTATTTAATTTTATAAAGTGTCGGATGTTAGCGCATTCGACACTTTTTTTTGTAGTTTTATCACATAGGCAATAATTGGTTTTTATTAAAATTATTATATCGTTTGATTTATTATTACTTAATAACAGCCCTGTGAGGTTATTATAATTTGATTGCCATTCATTTCAAAACTGGTATCGTTTCCAATACTTTTACAAATAATTTTAAGTTTTTCTGATAATGGCTGATCACTTAACGAAGTTGTTAAATGACAATCTTTTAATTTATCTTTAGGGAAATCAATTCTGATCAGATATGCCTGCTCTATTGTTTTAAAAATCTGATCAATAGGAATATCAGTAAATTCAAAACTTAATTGTTCAATATTACCAACACTGCTGGCTAATGCCTTGTCTTCTGTAATATCTGTTATCTTATCAAAATTTAAGTTGCTTCTTACGAAACGTAAGGCTTGATTGGGAAGTAAAATAACCTCTTTTTTCTGGTCTGAATTTGTAACCAATTTGTTTGAAATTACCCTGACTTTACCGGTACGAACAAGTACTTCAACGTTTGGTTGATCCGGGTAAGCTCTTACCCGAAAACTCGTACCAACAACTTTTGTAATGATTTCGTTTGCGTAAACTAAAAAAGGTTTATGGGGATTTTTACTAATTTCGAAGAAGCCTTCTCCGGATAAATAAACCTTCCTTTCGTTTCCGGTAAAGATTTTAGGATAACTTAATTTACTTTTGGGTTGTAATAAAACCGAACTGCCATCAGACAGAGTAATTACTTGCGGCTTGTCAGAATTATTTGTTTGCTCAACAAGTCCTTCATGATTATCGCTTACAAGTTCCTTATAAGTCAAAACAATATGATTGGCCCGAAATTGATTTTGATAAAACCAAACCGATACAAAGGCAAAAAACATAGCAGCTGCAACTCCTGCAAACCAATACTTTTTTAAGTATTTAACAGTATGATATTTATTGGATTTATTACTATTTTCTAATTCTTCAATCTTAATCCATGTTGATTGTAATGCGGTATTGAGTTCGGAAGAAGAAATTACAATATTAGGAACTTTCATTGCCAGCAATAAAAGTCTGGCATC
>NZ_AKJZ01000001.1 GCF_000282055.1 Flavobacterium sp. CF136 | reverse complement strand
TGATCGCGAGCACCAGGAGTGCAAGCGTCAGTCCTGGATAGAGCACGATCCATCGTTCGCCCGAAAACAGGAAGTTGTTGCCGATGCGGATCAGTGTTCCGAGCGATGGCTCGCTTGCGGGTATGCCGACGCCGAGGAAGCTGAGCGTAGCTTCGCCCAGTATGGCGACACCGAAGTTGATCGTTGCTATGACGAGCACCGGTCCCATCACGTTCGGCAAGATG